>CAYICL010000011.1:0-16884 GCA_964361885.1 uncultured Pseudomonadales bacterium | reverse complement strand
AATGCCCATGTGGAAGCGGTGGCTGGTGTAATGAGGAACCGAGAAATTGAAGCAGACTGTTTACAGGTATTAAAATGGATACCACACGGATCAGGAGTTTTTGAGATGGCATCTATGTGGAATTTATTGGTAGAAAAAAAAGACGGTCTAGAACTTCTGACTTTACCCTATCAAACAACTTTATCAGAATTAATTGCTGATAGTTTTGATCAAGATAAAGAAAGAGATGCCACCTGGGCCTCGGTTTGCCCTGATGGTGATATCAGTGAGGTTAAAGGGCAGTTGCTGCAAAATGCGGCTGAAATAATGGCGCGGAGCTGAAGTTAAGTTGGTTTGCTACAATAGGTGTTATGAATGTTGTAGCAGACTTACCCCACAAAATTTTTCGAAGCACTCACACGGTCATTAGCCGGTATCGTTTTCGTAAAATTAGCGGGGCATGTTATTTATGAAAGTGATAGCAGATTTGCATCTTCATTCCAAGTATTCAAGGGCAGTATCCAAAGACATGGTGCTAGGGACTTTGGCTTTATGGGGCAAAAAGAAGGGGATTGATTTGATCGGAACGGCAGATTGGACGCATCCGTTATGGTTTAAGGAGCTGGAAACACAACTGGAAGAAGACGGAAAAGGAGTTTACAAGGTTAAGGGGGATAGTAGTTCAACCAGATTTTTGTTAACTGGTGAGATAGCCAATATTTATACGAAAGGAAATAAGGGCAGGCGGATCCATACGGTGTTTATGGCGCCAAGCTTGGAAACAGCCGGAAAGATTAATGAGGAGTTGAAAAAAAGAGGCGGGAATTTGATGAGTGACGGCCGGCCGATTTTAGGCTTTAGTATGGAGGAGATGTGCGAGCTGGTCTGGGGGATTGATGAAGAGGTGTTGGTAGTGCCGAGCCATATTTGGACTCCCTGGTTCTCGATGTTCGGATCAAAATCAGGCTTTGATTCGGTCGAGGAATGTTTTGGCAAGTATGCGGACAAGATTTATGCGGTAGAAACGGGACTATCTTCTGACCCGGCTATGAACTGGCGGATTAAGGATTTGGATAAGCGGGCGATCGTGTCATTTTCCGATGCTCACAGCCCGAAAAAGCTAGGCCGGGAAGCAACGGTGTTGGAACTAAAAGGAGACAAGTTGGAGTTTAAAGACATTATTTCCGCCTTTAAGCAGGACGAGGAAGGGAGATGCAAGATTGCTTATACGATTGAGTTTCATCCGGAAGAGGGCAAGTATCACTATACCGGCCATCGGGTTTGCGGGGTGGTGCAGTCGCCGGAAGAGACGAGGAAAAAAGGCACCACCTGCCATGTTTGCGGCCGGCCGTTGACGGTGGGAGTGGAGCATCGGGTGGATGAGCTGGCTGAAGACAAAACCGGGTTGAAGGCAATGACTAAAACCAGTGAGAGTGGCGTGGTGGGCTATTACCATCCTGAGGATAAAAACAGACCGCCATATGTAATGCTGGTGCCTTTGCAGGAGATTTTAGGCGAGGTTTTAGGAGTGGGTGTTTTGAGCAAGCGGGTGGATGAGCTGTATGAGCAGATGATCAGCGGGTTAGGGCCGGAGCTGGAGATTTTGTTAAAGACGGATTTGGAGTTGATCAGTAAATTAGCAGGGGAAAGGGTAGCGGAGGGAGTGAAAAGAGTAAGAAGCGGGGAGATGGTGGTCAAACCCGGATATGACGGGGTCTTTGGGGTGGTAAAAATTTGGTCTTCGCAAGAAGAATTAATTAATGTAAAATCATCATTAGAACAACAAAGTTTATTTTAAAAGGAGGTGAGGGGCTATGGTAGTAAAAAAAGAAGCAGGTAAAACGGTAGCCTTTGGGTTGCCGGAAAATACGGCAGCGGCTTTATGCTACGTCTTGGGCTGGATTACCGGTTTAGTGTTTTTACTGGCGGAGAAAGAGAACATGAAGATCCGGTTTCATGCGATGCAGTCATTAGTGTTTTTTGCTGTTTTAACGGTAATCAGCTTTGTGCCGGTAATTGGCTGGTTATTATCGCCATTGGTGATGATCGTCGGTTTTATTGCCTGGTTGATTTGTATTTACAAAGCTTACAACGGCGAAGAATTTGAACTGCCGGTGGTGGGTAAGTTTAGCCGGAAACAAGTAAATAAGATGAAGTAGTATGCTAAGGTTTAAAACCAGAGTTGAGGCTGGAGAGCAGCTGGCTAAGTTTTTGGCGGAGTTAAAGCTTAAACAGGGAGTAGTGTTAGGGATTCCCAGAGGCGGAGTGGTCGTAGCTAAAGTGGTGGCGGAAAAATTGCAGTGGCCGATGGGGGTGATAGTGACAAAAAAACTTGGCTATCCGAACAATCCGGAGTTGGCAGTGGGAGCAGTGGCGGAAGAGGGTGAGCCGGTCTGGGATGAGAGATTTAAGGGGAGGATAGACAGGCAGTATTTAAAAGAGGAGGAAGAGAGGGTAAGAGAGAAGATTAAGGGATATGTAAAAAAATTCAGAAATGGAGTCCCGCTTGGCCAAAGGCTGCGCGGGATTAAAACAGTTGTTTTAATAGATGACGGGATAGCGACGGGGATGACCATGGAAGCCGCGATAAAATACCTTCAAGGTCTCTCCCTGAAGGTGGTAGTGGCAGTGCCGGTGGCGGCTAAAGACACAGAGGCAAGACTAAAGCCCAAGGTAGATAAGTGGGTAAGTTTATATACAACAGATGATTTTTGGGCAGTAGGCCAGTTCTATGAAGATTTCCCACAGGTGGCTGATGAAGAAGTGATAAAATTACTACAATGAAGTTAATTGTGGGTTTGGGCAATCCGGGAGAGAAGTATAAAAATAACCGGCATAATATTGGTTTTTGGGTGGTGGATGAGCTGGCCCTTCGACAAGCTCAGGGTAAAAATATGGTTTTATTAAAGCCGCAGACGTTTATGAACCGGTCAGGAGTCGAGGTAAAAAAACTGGTGAAGAAATACCCTTTGGATAAAAACGAACTTTACGTGATTCATGATGATTTGGATATTGAATTGGGGAAGTACAAAATCTCTTTTGCTAAAGGGCCGAAAGTGCATAACGGCCTGCAGTCGATTTACCAACAACTAGGCACCAAAAATTTTTGGCATGTAAGAGTCGGTATCGATAATAGGGCCCCGCATTCGCGGGGTAAAGCTGGCAAAGATAATCAAAGTTTGAATGGCATTCGCCATTCAGAAATTGGTATCAGAAGAAGGATTAATATGAGTGGGGAAGAGTATGTGCTGCAAAACTTCCGGCCGGAGGAGAGGGAGAAAATCAAAATAACGATTATAAATATTATAAAAACTATATGGGGAAAATAAAGCGCGGCGGCGGGCCGAAGTCCCTTTTTGATTTGCTGTCGAAGTATGACTTAGATAAGAAAAAATATATTTCCCGGGAGTGGCAGGATTATGCTTACAGGCTAGCGGTGTTTCTGGACGATTTAACCCATAAATCTTTGTACATGCGCTTGGCCAAAAACACGCCGCGGCCGATGCTGGAACAGGCGAAAAACTTTGTCACCGATGCTTATGAAGTGAAGAGCAAGGCCAGGCTGTTTATGTGGAAACTGACACAGATTAAGAAAGAAAGGGGGAAGGGTGATAAAAAAGGTTAGGCTGATAATTTCCGGGAGAGTGCAGGGGGTGGGGTTTAGATTCTGGGTGAAGGGAAAGGTCAAAGAACTGGGTTTAAATGGTTGGGTGAGAAATCTAGAAACCGGACAGGTTGAAGTCGTGCTTGAAGGGGAAGAGAGTTTAGTTAAAAAGATGGTTAGCGAGTGTAGGCAGGGTCCGATGCTGGCGCGGGTGGATAAGATGGAGGTGTTTGAGGGATAAATTTGCTATACTTTAGTTAATGCCTAAGATAAAAGTTAAAGCTGAGCAGTTGGTATTAGGGTTGTACTTGACCGGAGCCGGGGTGATGTTATTGATTAGAAAAAGCTTGGTTTTTCCCAGAGATTGGCTGGAGCTGATCGGGTTATTTATAGGCGGAGCGATAGGCTGGTTATTGGTGTGGTTTGACAAGATTGCTTTTGTTTATATTATTCATCCGGAAGCACAAATATCCCAATATGTGAAGTATCAGATAGAAAAGAGAAATTACAAGGGGGCGTTTGAGCTGTTGGAAACCAGAGCCGGAGAAATGGAGAAGTTGACCAGCCGGAGCGTGTTGTTCCAGGCGGCATATATTGTTTTGGCTTTGTTTGTTTTAACTTCCACGGCCACAATGTTTGGTAAAAGCTTGGTGATGGGACTGGGCTTGAGGATAATACTGACAGATTGGCAGGAGTATTTGAAGGATAAAGAGGGGTTAAAAAGAAAGTTATTTTGGCAGGTGCAAAGACAAGTTAGCAATCTGGAATTAAAGTGGTTTATGTATTTAGGGACAGGGCTATTTGCCTGGTTAACTTGGTTGTGGGTATGAGTTTTATATCGGTTGGTCCGGCCACTTTTCATTTATATGGTTTTTTGATTGGTTTGGGAGTTTTGGCGGCAGCGGAGGTGGCCGAAAGAGTCAGACGCAAGCTGGCGGCTAAGGATAAAGAGTGGCGGGAAGTGTCGGTTTGGGACAGTTTGATTTGGGTAGTGGCCGGAGGATTGATCGGAGCCAGACTGTATCATGTGATTGATTGGTGGGATTATTATTGGCTGCATCCGGGAGAGATAATAATGTTATGGAGGGGAGGACTGGGGATATTTGGCGGGATTTTAGGCGGGGTGATTGGTTTATGGATTTATAGCCGGAGTAAAAAAAAGCTATTAATGATGCTTGATTTGGCCGGTTTAGGCCTGCCTTTAGGGCAGGCGATCGGCCGGTGGGGCAATTATTTTAACCAGGAACTTTACGGTTTGCCCTTCGACTCCGCTCAGGGTGAACCACCTTTTTGGGCGATTTATATCAAACCGGAAAACAGATTGCTGTCAGTGATTGATTTTGAGCGGTTTCACCCGCTGTTTTTGTATGAAAGCTTATGGATGATAATAACTTTTATAATCATCATAAAGATTATAAAAAACAATAAATTGAAAATCGGCAGCGGGATGGTGTTTGCGACCTATTTGGGATTTTATGGTTTCGGTCGGTTTTTCCTGGAGTGGTTAAGAATTGAAGCGTGGCTAATTAACGGAGTCAACGTGGCGCAAGCAATCAGCCTGGGGTTGATTTTATCGGCGCTGGGCTTCATAATGTGGCGGAAATGATTTTAAAGAAACCTAAAAACACTTTCGTTTTATCTGTCGGCGGGTCGGTGTTTGCTCCCAACGGCAACAAGGCACAGATTGATATTGAGTATCTTCATAATTTTGAAAAATTTTTACGAAAGCAAATCGCCAAAAAGAGGCGATTTTTTATTGTTACCGGCGGCGGTTATACAGCCAGGCAGTACCGCGACGCGGCTGAGATGGCGGCCGGCCGAAATTTGACTGACGAAGATTTGGACTGGTTGGGAATTCATGCCACGAGGTTGAATGCCCATTTATTCCGGACGATTTTTAGGGATGTGGCATATCCTTGGATTTTAAAGCATTTCGACATGGTGGATAAGAACGCGGTCAATTATCCGGTGGTGGTCTGCGGCGGCTGGAAACCGGGTTGGTCGTCGGATTATGACGCAGTCTTGATTGCCAACGATTACCACCTTAACATGGTGGTTAATCTGTCAAACACCGATTATGTTTATGACAAAGACCCCAATAAATTTAAAGACGCTAAACCGATTAAGAGAATGAGCTGGGAGAAACTGATTGGGTTGGTCGGCAAAGACTGGAAGCCGGGGATGAACTCGCCGTTTGACCCGATGGCCAGCAAATTGGCCAAAAAAATCGGTTTGAAAGCGATCAACTGCAACGGCCACGATTTTAAGAATCTGGAAAAGATTCTGGATGGGGAGGAGTTTAAGGGAACAGTGATAGAATAGGGAGTGTATGACAGAAGCAGGGGAATTATCAGTACAAGAATTTAAGGGGATTACGTTTGACGAAAAAAGATCAGCGATTACCATGGGCATTAAAACGATTCGTTTTGGCGAAATCAACGGGAGGGAAGTAGCAATCAAAACCTGGGACAAGAACGGCAACGGCAAGCCGGAAGAAGAGCGGAAGGTCTATAAGCGATTACGAATGACTGCTCTGAAAGAATTTACGCCGGAGCCGGTATGTTTGATAAGAAACGGCTTAGGGAAAATAATCGGTCTGGCAATAGAGGCAAGAAAAGGCGAACTGTTAACCGTTTATAAGGCGCAAAAGAGAAAATCGCTGACAAAAGAAATGATTGATGGGTTGGAGGGGGCGGTACTCACGGCCTATGATGAAGGCCGGGGCGCGGCGCTTGATTATAAAATGCTGGAGCCGGACAATCTGGGTTTTGACGGGCAGGGGTTATGGTTTTGCAGTTGCGGCTTAGGGCAGCCGGATGAAAATTACGAAGAAACAATAAAGCAGATGACCGGTTATCTGCGGGAGAATTTTTGCAGGAAGTAGGGCTTCAAAAAAGTTAGAATAACTGTTATAAATATTATATCTATTATAAATTCAGAGGGAGAGGATTATGCCGGCCTTACATTTTTCAGATCAAGATTTTGAGACACAGGTTTTAAAAGCCGATAAACCGGTGATGGTGGATTTTTATGCCGATTGGTGTACGCCATGCAAGTTGGCCGGACCGGTGATTGACGAGCTAACCGAGGAGTATAAAGATAAAATGGTGATTGGAAAAGTCAATGTGGATGAGAATCAGGCGATTGGCAGCAAATATGGAGTGATGAGTATTCCGACGGTAATTATATTTAAAGCTGGGAAAGAAGTAGACAGAATGAGCGGATTTAGCGGTAAAGAAGGGTATTTAAGATTGATTAAGAAAGTATTGGGGGAGGAATGAGAAAGTTAATAATAATCGGATCCGGGCCGGCCGGTTATACGGCCGGGATTTATGCAGGAAGAGCCGGTTTAAAGCCGGTGATTTTCAGCGGTGAAACCAGCGGAGGGCAATTGATTAATACGGCCACAGTAGAGAATTGGCCGGGAGCAGAGGCAGGGATTTTAGGTTCGGAGTTGATGCTAAAGATGGAGAAGCAGGCAGTGAAGTTCGGGGCGGAAATGGTAGATAAAAAAGTGGAGAAAGTGGATTTTTCCAAGCAGCCGTTTTTGGTAAATGATCTGGAAGCAGAGGCAGTAATTATCGCTACCGGCGCCGAACCGGTGAAACTGAACGTTCCTGGAGAGAAACAGCTGTTTGGCCGGGGCGTGGCGACCTGTGCAGTCTGTGACGCGCCTTTTTATAAAGATAAAACCGCGGCAGTGGTAGGCGGGGGCGATGCGGCCTGCGAGGATGCTTTGGCTTTAACTAAATTTGCCAAAGAAATTTATTTGATTGTCAGGCGCGACCAGTTGAGGGCGTCAAAAATCATGCAGGACAGGGTGAAAAAGAACCCAAAAATTAAAATTATCTGGAATAGCCAGGTGACAAAAATTATTGGTGAAAAAAAACTGGAAGCAATTGTGATCAATAATACTGAAACAATAAAAACTGATGGTTTGTTTTTGGCGATTGGCCACAAGCCGGCAACAGAAGTGTTTAAAGGACAGATTGAACTGGATGAAAAGGGGTATATTAAGACAGGTCTGGCTGATTATCCGACGATGACTTCAATTAATGGTATTTTTGCGGCCGGGGACGTGGTGGATTTTAGATACAGGCAGGCAGTCACTGCGGCCGGGATGGGTTGCCAGGCGGCGATTGATGCAGAGAAATGGCTGGAAAATAGGGATTTATGAACGATCCGTACAAAAATGCAGTCAGGCAGTTAGAAACGGTCGCCAAATATATTAAGGTTGATAAGAAGATACTTGAACAATTAAAGACTCCAAAAAGATTGATTAAGGTTGATATAAAGGTAAGAATGGACCCTCCTTCGCGTAAACCTGCCTGCCGGCAAGGCAGGGCTTCGGCGGGGCAAGCTCGCTATAAAACTTTTAAAGCGTTTAGAAGCCAACATAATGATGCAATCGGGCCGTATAAAGGCGGGATCAGATTTCATCCGCAGGTGTCTGAGGCAGAAGTGAAAGCTTTGTCGATGTGGATGAGTTGGAAGTGTGCTGTGGTGGGAATTCCTTACGGCGGCGCTAAAGGCGGAGTGATTTGTGACCCAAAAAACATGAGCCAGGGGGAGCTGGAAAGACTAAGCCGGGCATACATTAAAGCGATCTCAAAATACATCGGAGCTTTTAAAGACGTACCTGCGCCGGACGTAAATACGACACCGCAGATTATGGCCTGGATGCTTGATGAATATGAGAAGGTGACAGGCAGGCACGAGCCGGGGGTGATTACCGGCAAACCAATTGAGATGGGCGGATCACAAGGCAGAACCGAAGCGACTGGCTTGGGCGGGTTTTATGTGCTGGAGCAATTAATGTCGGCCAAAGGCCGATCGTCCTCTGGACGAAAAAAAACTACTACAATTGCCGTCCAGGGGATCGGCAATGTCGGGTATTATTTTGCGTATTTCGCTAAGAAAGCCGGCTACAGAGTGGTAGCTTTGTCTGATTCTAAGGGGGGAGTTTACAACGAAAAAGGACTGGACCCGGATCAACTTTTAAAACATAAAGAGAAAACTGGGAGTGTAATCGGTTTTCCGGGAAGCAAAACCATTACTAATGAGGAACTTTTGGAACTAGCGGTAACAGTGTTGGTACCGGCGGCCTTGGAAAATGTCATCACCAAGGAAAATGTTAACCGGATTAAGGCCAAATACGTGATTGAGATGGCCAACGGGCCGGTAACACCGGAAGCAGACGAGGTTTTACAGCGGCGCGGCATAATCTCGATTCCTGATGTTTTAGCCAATGCCGGCGGAGTGACTGTGTCTTACTTTGAATGGGTGCAAAACAACACGGGGTATTATTGGGAAAAAGAAGAGGTGTTTACCAAGTTAAAAAAGATTATGGATAAAGCCTTTGATGAGGTATGGCAGATTTATCAGAGTAAAAAGGTAAACCCGCGGATGGCGGCCTATATTTTGGCGGTGGAGAGAGTGGTTAAGGCGATGAAGTTGAGGGGCTGACAGATATTAAAATCTTTGCTATAGTGTAGCTTATGTTTAAGAAAAAAGCCGTAGTCAAACACGCAAAAGGGTTCCTTCAACCTTTGTTAATCGGATTATTAGTTTTAGCGGCGTTTGCTATCGGCAGTATGTGGACTGAGTTGAGAATGATTAAGGGTGGTAAAGGCATAATCGGCAATCAGCCAAGCGGTCAAGAAGCGCCAGCACAAGCACCGGAACAGAAAGAAGTAACTGAAGTAACCGGGGAGGTATTAGGAGAAGTTTTGGCTAATCCGGCAGCAGTTATGGGTAATGAAAACGCCAAGGTAACAGTAGTCGAGTTTACTGATTTCCAGTGCCCTTATTGCAAGCGCTATTTTGATCAATCGTTTGATCAGTTAATTAAAGAATATGTTCAGACAGGCAAAGTTAGGTATGTGGCAAGAGATTTGCCGCTGGAATTTCATCCAAATGCTCATTTGGCAGCAGAAGCGGCCAGATGCAGCGGAGACCAGGGTAAATATTTTGAGTTTCACAGCCAATTGTTTACTAATCAAGATACTTGGGCCGAAGCCAGTGATGCCGGCAAATTGTTTAATAGTTATGCGGCCAAGCTGGGTTTGGATAGAACTAAGTTTGCCAACTGTTTGACTAATGGCGAGAAAAAGGCGGCAGTCGATGCGGACTTGGCTTTGGCTCAAAAAGCGGGTATGAACGGGACGCCGAGCTTTATTATCAACGGTAAAGTTTTAATCGGGGCGCAACCGTACAGTGCTTTTCAGGCGATGATTAATGAGGCGTTGAAATAGGTAGGCTTTGGTATAATACAGCCATGAGAAAACTAGGGTTAGGTTTTTTTCTGGTAATGTTATTGTTGGCTTTTCCGGTAATGGCTTTAGGGGCCACAGAAACAGGGGAAATAGCCACGCAGGATATTACCGAAAGAACTTCACCAATTAAAGGCAAACTGGAAGGGTATTTGGCTCAAAAAGATCCGGGGCCGCTGAGTTGGCATAATTGGTTACAACATAGTATCAGGCAAGCAGTGGATAAAGGAGTGTCGGCCAACACGATTGTGCTGGTGCTTTTGTTTCCTTTGATAGCCGGTTTGATTGCCGCGGCCAGGCATTTGCTGGGCTTAACCGGGTTTGGCATTTTTGTGCCGGCAATGTTGTCGGTGGCTTTTCTGGCTACCGGAATTAAGGTAGGGATGGGGATGTTTTTGATTGTCTGGTTTTTGGCCACAATCTCCAGAAAGATCACGGCTAAATTAAAACTGCAGTATTTACCCAGAATGGCACTGTTGATGTGGTTTGTGTCGATCGGGGTGTTGGGAGTGATGCTGGCCGGCGTCAATTTAAAACTGGGAGAGTTAAGCGCGGTGTCAATTTTCCCGATTTTAATATTAATGCTTTTGACCGAGAATTTTATTGAAGTTCAAACCGGCAAAAGCCAACGGGAAGCTTTAAGGGTGATGCTGCAGACAATAGTGATGGCTTTGACCGGAGCAGTGATTTTAAGGCTGGATTGGGTACAAAAGCAGGTGCTTTTGAATCCGGAACTGGCCTTACTATTAATTGCGGCTTTTGATATTTATGTGGGTAGGTATGTGGGATTAAGAGCTTTGGAAATGTGGAAATTTAAACAACTTGTAAAGTAAATTTTTTATGAAGTGGTCAGATATTTTAGGGATGAATGCCCGGAACCATTTGTATCAGTCAGAGTTTAATACAGGCAAAAGTAAAAAGATTGCCGACTCTAAGCTGATGACCAAGTCGGTTTTGAGAAAGAATAAGTTAGCCGTGCCTAAGCTTTACCGGATATTTAAAGACGAGCGGTTAGTGGATAGGTATGATTTCACCAGATTGCCGGAAAGTTTTGTGATTAAACCCAGCCAGGGTTTAGGGGGAGAAGGAATATTAGTGATTGATCATGGCGGAGAGTATGCCGGAGAGTGGCTGACAGTAGACGGTCAGAAGGTGACAGCGGCGGATTTACGTTTGCACATTTTAGATATTTTATCCGGCCGGTACTCAATGCTGGATTTGCCGGACAGGGCATTTATAGAGGAGAGAGTTAAAGTTCACCCCAGATTTGAGCCGATCAGCTGTCAGGGAACGCCGGACGTGGGAATACTGGTATTTAATCGAGTGCCGGTAATGGCATTTTTAAGATTGCCGACAAGGGAGTCACGCGGAAAAGCCAATATGTTTCAGGGAGCGATTGCCTGCGGAGTGGATATGGCCACCGGGGTGACGACTAAAGCAGTCAAGTATACTTCCGAGGTGAAGTTTTTCCCTGGTTCAAGACGGAGATTAAAAGGAGTCAGAATTCCCAGATGGGATGAAGTATTGGAGTTGGCAGTCAAAACCGCCGAAGTCGCGGGGTTAGGGTATTGCCGGGTGGATGTCGCTTTGCAGCCGAAAAAAACCAAATCGGGCAAACTGAAAAGCAAGCCAATGGTGCTGGAAGTTAATGCCCAACCGGGTTTAAAGATTCAACTGGCTAATGAGACGGGCCTAAGAAGAAGACTGGAAAGAGTTGAGGGCCTGAAAGTGAAAACGGTTAAACAGGGAATAGCCATTGGCAAGCAGTTGTTTGCGGTTAGGGACGAGGACGAGTCAATTCAGGGAGGGGCGTTGCAGGCGGGAGTGTTTGAGGAGATAGAGCTGGAAGATTTGATGGGAGAAAGGCATGAGGTGAAAGCGAAAGTGGACACTGGAGCGTTTAGGAGCTCAATTGATGAAGGTTTGGCGAAAAAGCTGGGGCTGTTAGACCCGGAAAATACCTTATGGAATGTGGGTTTTAGAAGCGCTTTAGGCAGAGAAGAAAGAAAAGTGGTAGGCGTGACTTTTTATCTTAAGGGCAAAAAGATAAAAACCTCGGCTTCGGTATCGGACAGGTCTAAATTAAAACGATTGATGATTATCGGCAGGCGCGATTTACTGGGATTTTCGGTTAGGGTCAAAGAGTCCGAAGCCGGGCAGGAGGCATAGGGGCATGCGCCCCTTAAAGTCGGCAATTGCCGAAAACATAAATTGTTTGAATGGCATTCGCCATTCAGAAATTAGTATGCATTTTGTGTATATATTGATTTCATTAAAAGATAAAAAATTTTATGTTGGGATGACAGGAAATTTAAAAGAAAGATTAAAACAACATTATGAAGGAGTAGTATTTTCAACCAGAAGTAGAAGGCCATTAAAATTAATAGGATATGAAGTTTATTTTGAGAAACATGAAGCAGCAATGAGAGAAAAATATTTAAAAACCAGTGATGGCAGAAAAGAAATGAGAATAAGATTTAAACAAAGTTTGGAAAATTTAAAAATAGGATAAAGTGGTAAAATAGCGGGAATATGAGCAACGTTGATGTAATGTTGATTCCAGGACAACTTGGACAATTTAGAGTTTTAGAGATGCAAGCAAAAGACGCAGGCGCTTCATGCTGGCGGGGACAATATTTTGATGCGCATGCTATTTTACATTATGAAGACCTTAATCCCAAAATAGCGATAATTCATTTCGGTTCGGAAATAGTCCGGCATAAGCACGTAAGTGGTCAGGAATGGGAGGGAGCAATTATGACTGTTTTGCCGGAACAAACCAGGCGGGTGTTAGTTACCAGCGGCATTAATACTCCTTATGAAGGAAAAACCGTGGCGATTCTTTTAGGAGCTGATATGATTTTTGACGACGACCAGTTGATTAATGATCAGGAGTTAATGAAACAACTCATTACCAGGGGGGAGGCAACACCAGAAGAAATAGAACAACGGCATCAGTCGGTGGAAATAAACGGGAAAAGAGAGATAATTTCATTATCACCGGAAATAATTGCCCACTCAGGATACGATTATGGTGATGATTATCACCTGAAACGAAAAGAAGATGAATAAAATTCCTGCAAGATTCGACAAAATCAGCGAGATAAAAAAACTTTTTCCCGGAGATTTTCCGGTGGTGGGGGTGGGAGTGACGGCATTGCAAAGAACCGGACTGGGATATATCCTGCCCAATTATTCGATTTTAAGCTTACTGGAAACGAGTGATTTGAAGGCGATAAGGAAAATTTGTCCGGTGGTAAGCGTAGAGAAAGGTTTAGGGGGCGAATGCCCCCAAAAGTTTAACACCTCGGCAATTTTGGCAGATTTGAAAGTAAAAAATTGGCTGAAAGATAAAAAAGGTTTGTTTGTTTACAAAGCGTCAAAAAGCATTGATCGACTGGCCGGGGATTTGGGTTTAAAGTTAATGTGTACTCCAGGAGAAATCAGACAAAAGTTTGAGAACAAAAAGGAGTTTAGAATTGAAGCTAAAAAAGCCGGGATAAGGATTCCTAAAGGAGAGACAATGTTGGTGGATGAATTGGATGAAAAAAAATGGGATTGGTGCAGAGCAAAATATGGGGAGAGGTTAGTCTTTCAACTAACTGACTACACTGTGGGCGGAGGCTTGGGCACTTTTTTTATTAGTTCAAGCAAAGATTTTCAAGAATTTAAGGATTTTGTGGCCAGGAGAAGGCAGGTAAGGCAAGAGGTGGGAAAAGTGATTGAGTGGGTTAATGTGTGCGAATATATTTTCGGCAGACAGGCCAGTATTACCGGGTGTGCGACCAAGCAGGGAGTGGTGAGTTCGGTGTTACAGACACAAGTAATGGATCAGCCGGAGTTGGCGGCTTTACAAGGCCGGTCCGGAGTCTGGCTGGGGCATGACTGGAATGTAAGATTTAGTTTAGAAGAGCAGAATCAAGCGGAAAAGGTTTGCCAGCAGTGGGGAGAGTATATGTATAAATATGGCTACAAGGGGATATTTGGATTGGATGTGATGGTAACGGAAAATGACGAAGTGGTGGCAGTGGAGTGCAATTCGCGTTATACCGGGGCTTTTCCGGTTTATACCATGTTGCAGCTGGCCCAAAAAGAAACGCCTTTGGATGTGTGGCATTTATTGGAGTGGATGGGAGTGGATTATGAAATGGATATAGAAGAGGGGCAGAGAGTGGCCAGGGAGCCAAAGAAAGGAGCACAGATAATTATGCATAATTTGGAGCGAAAAACAGTGATAGCGACAAAAACGGTCAAGGCGGGGGTGTATAGAGTTAAGAGCGGCAAAGCGGAGTGGGTAAGAGAAGGATTTAGTTTGATGGAGATTCAAAGTAATGATGAGCTGGTGCTGGCCGACAGATTACCAACAGAAGAGTGTGTGTTAAAGCCGGCTGAAAGGTTGGGAAAGTTGATGTTTAAAAGGCAGATTGTGGATGAGACAGGGAGGTTGTTGCCGGAGATTCGGGAGGTCGTGAAAGGGATTTATAACAGTTTTGAGCTGATGCCGGTGGAGGTTGATAATTCGTAGTTTTTATTATAAGATAATAAATATGGCACCAGAAAGAGATTTTTATATAAATCCTCCAAAGGATGCAATAGAAGCCGCGGAGAGATGGAGGAAAGTTAATTATATGTATACAACTTTTTATGGTAGAGAAAAGAAGAAGTCATTTCATTCTGCTTATCCGTGCAAAATAACAACAGCAAAAGGTCAAGAATTATTAGCAGTAATAGGGTTATATCCTTACAATGTTGAGGCAGGGTTTATTCAAGTGCCTTTTGGGGTCTGGAATAAAGGAGATGAAGATCCATTTAATAGGTTAATGATAGAAAAAGCAAAAGCAATGGGAGGGTTGGATTTAATTGGGGGTGTGGAGAGCGATTCTGATAGATATAAAATTTTAGGGATTGATAAAAATAAATTGAGGAATTTTGATGTGACTCATTTAAGAGGTGATTTACAAGTTATTAAATTTAATAGAAGAATAAAGTGGTTTTCTAAAGCAGAAAGAATAGAAGATGAGAAGTGGCCGGCCAGGGAAGTACGCGTGGAAGGCTTGGTGAGGGATTTTGGAGAAGATTTTCCGGGGTGGAAGATTGAGCCGGTGGCGCTTGAAAGATAAATTAAAAAATAAACTTCAGAATTTTTTCTGCGACGCGCTGGGGTTTTCCTTGATTGGGCCAGTCGTGGAGGCGCAGTCCCGGGTCGGAGTTGAGTTCAATGATGGTTGCGTTGTCTTGGGCGGCTTGATGAAGATTTTTAATGATCATGTCAATGCCGCAGATTTGAAGACCAATAATTTTGGCAGCGGTTTGAGCCAGTTTAACCAGTGAAGGATGGATGGTGTGGTAATCAATGGTTTGGGTGGAACCACCGGTGGAGAAGTTGGAAATAGGGAAGAGAGTAATGGTTTTTCCTTGAGGTAAGATAGCCTTCAGGGAGAGACCCTGTAGGTGAAGATAGAAGGCGAGGCGGGGCCAATGGCGCATCCGATTTAAAAGTCGGCGGCCGGTTTTTAAAAATTGCTGATGGCGGCGGGCGTTTTCGATGTCAATTAGTTCTTTGATGGTTGATCGGCCGTCACCGCTGATTTGCGGCGGCCGGCGTTCAACGAGGCCGATGACCTGGAAATTTAAAACCAGAAAGCGAAGGTCGCGGCCTTGAAGGTATGATTCTACCAGCGCGCCGTTTGAATATTTTGACATAATTTGTTTGACGGCTGATTGGCCGGCGCTAATATTTTTGATATCCAGAAATACATCTTGGCCCTTTTGTCCGGTTACAGGCTTGATTACTTGAGGAAAAGGGATTTTCTGGCAAGCCTGAGAGTAACCGGAAAGGGAGGCAATGATGGTTTGTGAAGGGGTGGGAATATGGGCTTGTTTTAGTTTCTTGATAGTGGTTGATTTATTATGTGACAGATTAATACTTTTGGTTGAGTTTAAACCAAAGCTTTTTTCAGCAATCAGGTGGGATTTTCCATTCTTGGTGAAGAGAATTTTGGGAGGATCAGAGGATAAAATATCAGTTTTGATTGCCAATTTTTTCGCGGCTTGAATCAGAATGAGGTGATTGGTATTGGTGAGTTTTGACATGAGTGAATTATACCCTGCTGGTACAATATGGATATGAAAAGAGCAGTTAAAGTAGCCATTGGTTTGTCGGGCGGAGTGGATTCGGCGGTGGCGGCGGCGCTTCTTAAAGAACAAGGATACGATGTTAGCGGAGTGTTTTTGGAGTGTTGGAGAGAACCAGGCTGCCGGACAGATGAGGACAGAAAAGATGCTTTGAGGGTGGCGTTAAAATTAAAAATTCCGTTTAAGGTTTTGGATTTTAGGCGAGAGTATAAAAGAAAAGTAATGGACTGGTTTTACAGAGAACTTAAAAAAGGCAGGACGCCGAATCCGGACGTGGTCTGCAACCAGGAGATAAAGTTTGGGATGTTTTTAAAGTGGGCAATTAAAAATAAATTTGATTATGTAGGGACGGGGCATTATGCGCGATTGGGATTTGGCTCGGCAAACCGAAATTGGGTTCGGTTCGGCAATACGAAATTTCCAGGTGCTCACGCGTCTCGACGTTTGTCGGGACATGATTGCGCTCCTGAAATTTGTATTGCCTGCACCGATAAAATTAAATTAATTCGTTCAGTTGACGAAAAGAAAGATCAGACGTATTTTTTGGCGATGCTGAATCAAAAACAGTTGAGCCGGGTATTGTTTCCTGTGGGAGGAATGACTAAGAAACAAGTCAGGCAAGAAGCTAGGAAGCGGGGACTTCATGTTTGGAACAAAAAAGACTCGACAGGGATCTGTTTTATCGGACATGACCTGCCGTTTAAAGAGTTTTTAAAAAGAAAGATAAAAACTCATAAAGGAGAAGTAGTCGATAAAAATGGTGGAGTGATCGGCGCACACGACGGAGTGGAGTTTTATACGATCGGGCAAAGGCATGGATTTAAAATTGTTGACAAATCAATTAGAAGACCAAAGTACTATGTAATTGATAAAGATTTGGGAAAGAATCGGTTA
>CAYICL010000010.1:0-17463 GCA_964361885.1 uncultured Pseudomonadales bacterium | reverse complement strand
CTCCACGTTGGCCGCAATCACCTGCGCCACCCGCATTGGCAGCTCCATCTTCATCTGTTGCGCCTTAATCAAAAGAATTGCCGCTCTTAACTCAAAGCCCGGCTCTTGAATATCCACTGTTAACCCTCCCTCAAACCTGGATCTTAACCTGTCTTCTAAGCCGACAATCTCATTTGGCAGCCTGTCGCTGGTTAAAATTACTTGGCCGCCCTCTTTGTTAACCGCGTTAAAAGTATGAAAAAACTCTTCCTGAACCGCTGCTTTGCCGCCGATAAACTGCACATCATCCAAAAGCAGCACCTTGGCCTTTCTGTGTTTTTGCCTGAAATTGGCCGTGGTTTTGTTTCTGATTGCTTCAATAATCTCATTGGTAAATTCCTCTCCGGTGCAGTAAACCAGCTGCGTGTCCGGATTTTTCTTTAACAGCTCATGCCCCACTGCCTGCATTAAATGAGTTTTACCCACCCCCACCCCGCCGTAAATAAACACCAGGTGGTAAACCCGACCCGGATTATTGGCCGCTGTTTTGGCTGCCGCGTGAGCCACCTCGTTGCTGGAAGACACGGCAAAGTTTTCAAAAGTAAAATTTAGGTTTAAACCGGCTTTTGTTACCGCTTGCTCATAGGCCTCGGCCATAATTTTTCCCGTGTCCACCGAAAACAAATCATCTCCTTGCCCGCCTAAACGCTTTGGCTTTTGGCGGGCGTCCTCCTGTTTTACCGCCAGTTTGATTTCGCACTTTTTCTTTACCAATCCCTCTGCCAGTTCTTGAATCTGCCCCAAATATTTATCCTCTACTTGGTTTTTATGAAACACCGATGGGCAGTTTAACTCTAAAATCAACCGTTTTTTGTCTATCTCGGTTAACTTTTCCGCCTTAATTGGCGCTATCCAGGTGGTATATTTGCCTGGTGACAAATTTAGCTCTAATTGAGACAAAACTGCCGACCACAACTCTTGAACTTTCATAGTCATCATAAAGGGCAGTCTGATTTAAACATAGCTACTTATCCACAATCAGTCAACACCAAATTTACCCGAAAAAAAGCTCAAGCTTGAAGAAAATTTTAAAACCTTTATACTAAACCTATGCCTAAACGCACTTTTCAACCCTCCAAACGCCGCCGTTCGCGCCGGCTTGGTTTTCTTGCCCACACCCGGACTGCCACCGGCAGGATCGTTATTAAGCGCCGCCGTAGCCACGGCCGTAAAAAACTTACCGCTTAATCCATGTTACCTAAACCCTACCGCCTTCCCGGATCAGCCCTGGCTGCTGTTTTTAAGTCTAAGCACATTATTCAAACCCCAACCCTTTCCTTAAAATTTATTCAAACCAAAACCAAAACTTCCCGCCTCGGCTTTATCGTTTCACCTAAAACCGCCCGGCTGGCCGTTGATCGCAACCGCCTCAAGCGCCAACTGCGCCACGCTGTCTGCCCCCTGCTTCCTCAGCTCAAATCCAACCACGACATCTTGCTTTTTGCCAAAAAATCATTGGTTAAACAAACCTTTACCTCAATTCAAGCCGTTGTCAAAACCGCTCTTCACAAAGCCAAACTTTTAAATGAAAAACGTTCTTCTTAAGCTTATCCGTTTTTACCAAACCAGCCGCCTTTCTAAAAAAGAGGCTGCTTGCCGCTTTCAACCCACTTGCTCGCAGTATTCTTTTGAGGCCATTGCCAAGTATGGTATATTAAAAGGTGGCCTCTTGAGTCTCAAGAGGATTTTTAAATGCCACCCCTTAAATCAAGGAGGAAAAGACCCCTTGATTTAAAATCCGAAGCACGAAATTAGAAATCATAAACAAATTTGAATATTAAAAATTAATAATTGTTTCGAGATTCGATATTCGAATTTCGAATTTAACAGAATGTGGCACACTTTTTTTTATCAGCCTTTGGTTAATGCCTTGATATTCTTTTATGGAATTTTAGGCCATAATTTGGGCCTCGCGATTATTGGTTTAACTATTGCCATCCGCGCCATCCTTACTCCCCTCACCCTTCCTTCCTTAAAATCAGCCCAAAAATTGCGCGAGCTTCAGCCCGAGCTGGAAAAGCTTAAAAAAGAGTGTGGTTCTGACCGCCAGGTTTTTGCCAAAAAACAGCTTGAATTTTACCGCCAGCAAGGTGTTAATCCGGCCGCCGGCTGTTTACCCCAAATCGCCCAAATAATCGTTTTAATTGCCCTGTTTCAAGCTTTTAATCAAGTGCTTCAGGCCAATGGTGATATTATCTCAAACCTTAACCAAGTTCTTTATTCCGGCCTTAAACTGGCTCCGGACACAGTCATTAACCCTAAATTCTTGTATTTAAACCTGACCAAGCCCGATCTTTTTACCATCCCCGCTATTAAAATCAGTCAGTTTACCCTGGACAAACTACCCGGAATATTTCTGATTGCTTCTGCCGTGATTCAATTTTTCTCCTCCAAATTAATGATGCCTGTGGCCAAAGCTCATCAGGCCAATGCTGAAAAAACTCCCCAAAAGGCTGACGACATGGCCACCTCCATGCAGCAGCAAATGCTCTACCTGATGCCTTTAATGACTTTGTTTATTGGTTTTAAGTTTCCTTCGGGTTTGGTGCTTTACTGGCTTACGTTTTCTTTGGTTATGCTGGCCCAACAACTTTGGACCAACCGAAAATCTAAAACCCAACCCATATGACCGCGAAAGAGTTAGAAAAACTGATTGCCACCCTGCTTCAACACCTGGATATTAAACCGGAAAAAATTGAGATTCAAAATCCTGAAACCGACACCATTCAAGCTAATTTAACTTTAAGCGACCAGGATACCGGCATGTTAATCGGTCACCGCGGTGACACTATTTCTGCCCTGCAGCTGCTGCTGGGCCTCATCCTCTACAAACAAACCGGCGCCTGGACGCGCTTAATTGTTGATATTGGTGACTACCGGGCCAAGCGCACTGCTTCTTTAGAAAAACTGGCTCAAGATACGGCTCAGCGGGTTAAATTTTCCAATGAACCCATTGCTTTGTTTAACTTAAACCCGTTTGAGCGCCGCGCCATTCATATTTATCTGGAAGGCCATCCTGATGTGGCTACCGAATCAGACGGCGAAGGCAGAAACCGCCACTTAATCATTAAGCCCAAAAACCCTTCTCCCGACCCCGGCTCTTCAGACCATGACTAACCCAAAACTTCATATTTACACCGACGGTGGTAGCCGCGGCAATCCCGGACCGGCCGCTATTGGTGTCGTTATCAAAGACGGTTCAAATCAATTGATTCATCAATTTTCTCAAACGATTGGCCGGGCCACCAACAACCAGGCCGAATATCAAGCCGTCATTGCCGCTCTAAAGTGGTTGATAGCTAATAAAAACAACCTGGCCGGCTTGTCCGCCAACTTACGGATCAACTTTTTTCTTGATTCAACCCTAGTCGTCAACCAGCTCAACGGCCTTTGGAAAGTTAAAGACGCTAACTTGCGTCAACAGGTTATCCAAATCCGTCAGCTTGAAGTCGGCCTTAACTGCCAGATTCAATACACCGCCATTCCCCGCGAAAAAAACCTTGAACCGGATGCTCTCCTAAACCAAGCCCTGGATCATTAGTATTATAGGTTAACGATTATTCATATTTTTTCATACTCGTAGTATATTTTGTTGCCTCAAGTATATTTCATGTCAAAGTGTCTATACGAAAAATCAAAGATAAACAGGGTAAAGTGATTTTAAGTTACTCAACAATAACCAGAAAGAAAAAGGTAAGCACAGACAGCTTCCTTTTTAAACTGTCTTTATTTTCTTTCTTCTAGGCCTTTATTAAACCATAATAATCAGCTTAATTTCCCGCAAAACAAACCTTGCTCTTGGGGCAATTATCCGCTAACATGAATAAAGAATGCCTGCCAAAAAGAAAAAACCCTCCGGTCATAAAATCCAAGCCTCTTCCAATCTGCCGGCTGCCCTGGTGGCCGGCGCCGCCGGTTTTATCGGTTCCCATCTTTGTGATGTTCTGCTTCATCAAAACTGCCGGGTCTACGGTCTTGATAACTGGAGCACCGGCAAAAAAGTCAACCTTGAGCCTTTGCTTGACAACCCCCATTTTATTTTTATCGAGCATAATCTTAATCAGGCCTTTAAAACTCCCCCGCCTCAGGTAGACTACATTTTTCACTTGGCCGGGATTGAAGCCTACATTAACGGCCTTGACGTTAGTTTGGAAACTTTATTGGTTAACTCTCTTGGTTCCAGAGAGCTGTTGGAAATTGCCAAAAACCAACAAGCCAAATTTTTGCTGGCTTCAACCGCCGACATCTTTTCCGGTTTTATCAGCCAAAAAAATCTCAACCAATATTTTGGCTCTGATCATAAAGACGAAGAAGTTTATTCCCATCATGAAGCCAAGCGTTTTTCCGAAGCCCTTACTTTTGAATACCTTAACCGTTACCAGATTGATGCCCGCGTTGTCAGGCTGGCCAATGTTTATGGTCCCCACATGGACTTAAGTTCCGGCCAGGAAATTTCTCAACTATTTCAAGCCGTCAAAACCGGCAGAAACCTTAAAGTCTCCGGTCAGGGCCTTACCCCGCTATATCCCACCTATATCTCGGACATTGTTTATGGTTTAACCAAAGCCATGTTTTCCCAAAGTTCTTCCGGTCACATCTACACCCTGATTGATCCCAACAAAACTACTTCTTTGAACTTTGCCACTGCTATTAAAGCCGCTTTGCCGGACAAGGATATTAAAATCGAATTTGCTTCTGATACCCAAGACCCGGCTGTTTTAAATCTTTCCGAAGCCGTGCTCGAATCTCAAACCGCCTTAGGTTGGCTGCCCAAAGTCAGTTTGCAACAGGGGATTAGCCAAACTTTAAATTGGTTAACTTCCGGTCAAACCACTCAACCA
The DNA here is from genome assembly GCA_964361885.1 of uncultured Pseudomonadales bacterium. GTDB lineage: Bacteria > Patescibacteriota > Microgenomatia > UBA1400 > CG1-02-47-37 > CAYICL01. Next base: position 12,583 of record CAYICL010000010.1, on the reverse strand, counting down.
TTGGCAACCGAGCCCCAACCGGACGAAATCAATCCACCCGAACCAATCTATACCCCGGAAACTCTTGGTCTTAAGCCGGATCAGCCTTCTGATAAACCAATTCCTAAAAAAAAATTCTTATCTTTACCTAAACTCAAGCTCAATCTCAAACTCAAATTCAAACTGCCTAAAATTTCTAAAAAAATCAACCTGTCTCTTAAACCCGGCTCCGGACCTGACAAAATTTCCCGCCGTTTTAAAATTGGTTTAACCATCTTCTTTCTTTCACTTTTTTGGCTGTTTGGTCCAATTGTTTTACTGGCCGCCTCCACTTATTCCGGCGCCATGGCTTTAAAAAAAGCCAGCCAAATCACTGATTTTAGCCGGATCAGCCAGTTGGAAAAACTTACTGCCAAGGCCCAAAGCCGCTTTAACTTAAGCCAGCGGCTTTTGCGCCAATCTCACCCTACCTTCAGGCTTTTCGGCCTTAAAAATTTAGCTGATAATTTTGACCGCCTGTTGTTTATCGGCACTAAATTAAGTCAGGGAGCTCTGCATTTGGTAAAAGCCGGGGACTCGGCCACGCTTTTGTCGGAAATTGTCTTTCATCACCAGGACGGTAATATTTCCGAAGCCTTAAAGCGAATTCAAATCAACCTGGATCAGGCCTACAGCGAACTTTCTTTTGTTGAATCTGAACTTCAAAGCGGTCGGGAGCTTAAGCTGGACATCACCGCCTCTTTAACTAAAAAATTTCAGGTAATCACCGCTCAACTGCCTCAAATCCGCTCAAAAATTAATCAGGCCAGAACAATCTTGCCCCTAGTTCCCAGTTTAATTGCCGAGGACTCTAAAAAAACTTACTTGCTTTTGTTCCAAAACTCGGCCGAACTCCGTCCTACCGGCGGTTTTATCGGCTCCTACGGTTTATTAACCTTTGAAAAAGGCAAGCTTTTAGACTTAGACGTTCAGGATATTTATTCGGCCGACGGTCAACTTCAGGGCTATATCAAGCCGCCTCAACCGATTGAAAAGTTTTTGGGTCAAAACACCTGGTTTTTCCGGGATTCCAACTGGGACCCTGACTTTGTTGTTTCCGCCGCCCGGGCCGAATGGTTTTTAAGTAAAACCACCAACCGCCGCGTCGATGGCGTTATTGCCGTTAACTTACCCGCCGTTAAATTTCTCCTTCAGGCCACCGGCCCGATCAACTTACCAGATTTTAGTGAAGAAATTACCAGCGATAATTTATTTGAACGGGCCGAATATCAGTCCGAGATCAACTTTTTTCCCGGGTCAACGCAGAAAAAAGATTTTATTGGGGCTCTTTCCCGGGAAATCTTTAACCGGGCCAAAAACTCTTCTGCCGCCGACATGTTAAAATTTGCCCAGGCCTTTGAAGCCGCCTTGGCTCAAAAACAGCTCTTAGTCTACTTGCATGATCAAAATAGCCAACGCCTGCTTTTAGAACAAAACTGGGCCGGGAATATCTATTCTCCCAGCCTGGCCACCCTAGACAACCGGCCAATAACTTCAGACTATGCCTTTTTAGTCGAAGCTAATTTAGGTATCAATAAAGCCAACTACTTTTTGAAACGCGACATCAAACACCAACTGACTATCTTAAAAAACAAAGAAGTTCTGGTATCTACCAATATTAGTTATCAAAACCAAAGCCCGGCCGACACTTGGCCTGGCGGCGTTTATCGCAGCTACTTGCGTGACTATCTGCCTTTAAACTCACAACTTATCGGTATTAAGGTCGGGGACTCTAAGCTTAATCTTAAGACTTTAGACCAAGAGGTTGTCGCCGACAAACTCGTCATCGGTTTTCCTCTTGCTGTTCCAGTTAAAAACAGCCTGGAAGTGGAAATCACTTACCGTTTGCCTCAGCCGCTTGAACTCACCAACAAACAAGGTCGCCTAGCTGTCGTGATTCCCAAACAACCAGGCATCTTAAGCGACAATCTTGAAGTTATCCTGAATTACCCGACCTTTTTAACCGTTGCCGCTGTTAACCCTCAAGCCTTAATTTCTCCTCAAGTGGTTACGTTTCAATCTAATCTTGAAACCGACCGGGTTTTTCTAGTTGACTTAATTGAAAGGTAAGTGCTATCATCCAATCCATTATGCCAGACGTCATTAAGCTCAAGGTTGATTTAAGAAAAATTACCGGCAGAAAAGTCAAACAGCTCCGTCAAGATCAAATCTTGCCTGGAAACATTTACGGTAAAGGCACGAAATCCGTCGCCGTTCAACTGCCCTTAAAAGACTTTAAACCTGTTTTTGCCACCGCCGGTGAAACAGGCATTGTCGCCATATCTGTTGCTAAAGAGACTAAACCCAGGCCGGTCCTGATTCATAACGTTCACCTCGATCCGGTTACCGATGAATTTTTACATGTTGACTTCCACCAGGTTGACCTGACTCAAAAAGTCACTGTGGCAGTTCCGATTGAGCTTATTGGTGAAGCTCCGGCCGTTGTTCAGGGTGGCGTCTTGGTTCAACTCCTCAATGAAATCGAAGTCGAAGCCTTACCTACCGATTTACCGGACAAATTTGAAGTTGATGTTTCTAAGCTGGAAACCATTGGTCAGGGGATTACTCTCAAAGATCTGAAAGTCTCTGATAAAGTCAAACTCATGGTTGAGAACCTGGACGAATTAGTGGTTAAGATTGAAGCACCGGCCAAAGAAGAAGAAAAACCCGTTGAAGCCGAAGCTCCTGAGGCTGAAGCCGCTCCTGCCGAGGGTGAAGCCCCGGCTGAAGGAGAAGTCGCTCCAAAAGAAGAAGAAAAACCCCAGCCTAAGGCTGAGAAGCCTGAGAAGAAATAATCTTACCCACTTTAATCACTTCCTCGTTATTCGGATCTAGATAATTTGCCTTTTCCCAATCGCTTTGCGCTTGCTTGATTTCACCAACCTGATAATTAAGTATTGCCAGTCTCAGATATACATCTCTGTAATTCGGCCTTGTCTCTAAAATCTTTTCCCATGATGCGATTTCTTGCCTGACCTTTCCCGGTTGGGTGACTTTATCTTCGGCTTTTTTCAGGCTTGCCTCCGCCGCCCTGGTTTTAATGATCAATAAATCATTCCCCAGTTTTAATTCCTCTAAAGCCTTGGTTTCATTGCCCGCTTCAAACCAAGCCAAGGCCATCTGGCTATGAGCCCGGCTTGACCAAGGCCACCGTCCGGCCCACTCTTGCGCCCAATATCTGTTCCCCGCATTCCAAAAACTTCCCAACAAGCCTATCAACACCAATCCTGCCAACACATACATTAACTTTATTTGTTTTAGTAGGGGATTTAATATTGGTTTAAACGGCCTGTAAATTCGTTTCCCCAAAACTTTTGAGTATTTAATCAGTTTTTTTATTTTCATAGTAGGGCCACTTGGCGGTAATCAGCATTTTTTCTTTGGTTTCCGCTAACTCCTGCCACACCGCTTCAGTCACAAACGGCACAAATGGGTGCAGCAGTTTTAAAAACACTCTTAAACCTTGCACTAATGTTGCCTGGGAAATTTTTCCCTTTTTAGCTTCCTCAATACATTCATCGCAAAACCAGTGCCAAAATTTGTTGTAGACCGTTTCTGCGGCCAACCCCGGCTTTAAATCATTCAGTTGTTTAGTAACTTTTTCGATCACAATATTCAAATATTTGATAAATTCATCGTCCCGCGAAGCCCCGCGTAGCCTTGGCGAAGTGGGGGCGAAGCGGGACTCTTCCATAGTTATATACCGGGCGGCATTCCAAATCTTATTAGTAAAATTCCTCATGCCCCGAATTTTACCTTCACCGGTAGCGCTGTCATTTCCGGCAGTGGTGCTCATCACCAAGCTCATTCGTAAAGCATCGGCCCCATATTTTTCAATTACTTCCACTGGGTTCATCACGTTTCCTTTACTCTTGCTCATCTTTTGCCCCCTTTCATCCCTGACCAAGCCATGCAAATAAACCTTTTCAAAGGGAACTTTGCCGGTTAAATACAAACCCATCATTAACATTCTCATTACCCAAAAGGGGAGAATGTCATATCCTGTTTCCATTAAGGAGGTTGGGTAAAACTTCTCAAAATCTCCCGGCTGATTAGTTTTTAGAGTCACTACCGGCCACTGGGCCGAACTAAACCAGGTGTCAAAAGTATCTGTCTCCTGTTCATAATCTTTCCCCGGAGATTTTTTAGAAACAACAAAGTCAGGGCTTGCCCCACGAAGCCCTGGCGAAGTGGGGTACCAAACAGGAATTCTAATACCCCAGACTATTTGCCGGCTGATATTCCAATCATAAAGATTTTTCAACCAGTGCTTTAGGATTTTGTCATGCCCTGATCCATAAATTTTTACCTTTTTTTCTTTTAAAGCCTTTAAAACCTTTTCCGTTAAAGGTTTAACCTTAACAAAAAATTGAGACAGGGGAAGTGGTTCAATCGTCTTGCCGCACCGGTAACAGACGCCAACTGTGTGCCGATAGTTTTCATCAATTTTTTCCATCAACCCTTTTTTCTTTAAATCTTCTACCACTTTTTCCCTGGCTTGTAACACCGTTAATCCTTGATATGGACCGGCTTTTTCGTTCAACCTGCCATCAAAACCCACCACTTGTTTAATTTCCAAATTGTGCCTTTTGCCGGCCTCAAAATCATTTTGGTCATGGGCAGGGGTTACTTTTACCACTCCGGTTCCAAACTCAGGATCAACATACTCATCTCCGATGACTTTAATTTTAAACTTACCCAGCAATCCTTCCACTTCAATTTCTCTGCCAATATATTTTTGATATCGTTTGTCTTTTGGGTGGACCGCTACTGCCGTATCCCCGAACTTTGTTTCCGGTCTGACGGTAGCCAGAGTAAACGGCCCATATTTCAGGTAATATAAACACTCTTTTTTTTCTTTGTGCCTTACTTCTAGATTGGAAAAAGCCGTACCGCATTTAGTGCAAAAATTAACCAACTTAAGGTCCCGATAGATCAAACCATCTTGGTACAGCTTAATAAAAGTATCAGTCACTAATTCAACAATGTCTTTATCTAAAGTAAATTTTTGCCGGCTCCAGTCGGCCGAGGCGCCGAGTTTTTTCATCTGGGCAATTGCCGCCCCGGAGTTTTCTTGTACATAATCCCAAATCATTTTGTAGAGAGTTTCGCAATCAAAATCAAATCGGCTCTTACCTTCTTTTTTCAGTTTTTTTTCAAAGACATACTGTGTTTCAATACCCGCATGATCAGTTCCCGGCAACCACAAAACCGACTTTCCCAGCATTCGTTGATAACGGATAAAAACATCCTCCACTGTTACAAACATTGCGTGCCCTACATGTAGTGGATCATTAGCATTTGGCGGCGGCATGATGATGCAGTAAGGTTTACCCCGCGAAGCCTTGGCGAAGTGGGGCTTAAATGCTCCGGACTTTTCCCAGACTTGATAAATCTTGTCCTCAAATAGCTTCGGCTGATACTGTTTATCCATTAACCGAATTTTAACACAACAAGACGCACTTAATTCATCTTATTCGTCGGTTTACCCTGAAGAAAGTTTTCCAGATTACCTACAAAAATTCCTTTTTTCAAAGCCGTGGCTTCCTGGGTAGTGTAGCCAAGCGGCGGATAAATGACACAGTTTTTATATCGTTTAATCAAGCTCAATTGCTCTTTGGTCATTTCGTCAGAATGATCGAGAATGAAACTTAAATCTTTATTTTTTACTCTTGTGGCTAAAGCCTGGAGATCAATTAATTCCATGGGGCCGGTATTGACTAAAAGCACACCTTTTTTAATTAATTTAATCCGCGCTTTATTTAAGAAGTTATTAGTTTTCGGATTAAGAGACAGATTAAGCGTAATAATATCCGAGGATTTAAGCAAATCATTAATGGTTTTATATTTAATTCCCATTTTTTCGCACTTCTTTTTTCTATTCCTCGACCAATAAGAAACACTAGCTCCAAATCCTTTAGCAATTTCTGCCACCCGTGCGCCGATATGACCCAAACCAATTACGCCAAAATTTTTACCCTTAATTTCTGTGCCGGTAAAAAAGGTGGCCTCGGAATAATCTGTTTTTCGCGCCTGTTGTTTGGCCCGCTCGAGTTCTCTTAAATAGTCAATGATTATTCCAAAAGTAAATTCCGCCACGCCTTCGGTGGCATAGTCAGTAATGTTGCAAACAGTAATCTTTTTTTTGTTTGTATATGCTAAGTCAATGCCGCCTACACCCGTTCCCAGCATACCGATATATTTAAGTTTTGGCGCCTTATCAATTATTTCTTGACCAACTTTTGCTCCCAATTTTACTAACAGACAATCGGTTTCTTGAAGATGTTTATCTAAAGTTGAGTCATCTAGAGCTAAGATGATTTTTTCTTCACATAACTTGTCAACCCGATCCCAATATGATTTTTCCAGTTCTTTTCCGGCGTAGTTTAAAAGCAGGATCTTCTTAAAGTTCATTTGGTTAAATTTTATCATATAATATGACTATGGTAATTCTTGGGGTTGATCCCGGCACTGCCCGTCTCGGTTGGGGAGTCATTCAAGACAAATCTGGCCGCCAGACAGTTGATTCTTATGGCTGCCTGCAAACCGCTACCGGCAATACCGACGCCCACAGGCTTGAAGCGCTATTTAAACAGTTTGTCAAACTCTTAAAAAAATTTAAACCCGATGCCGTCGCCGTTGAGAACATCTTTTTCTTTAAAAACCAAAAAACCGTTATTCAAATCAGCCAGGTTAGGGGAGTTATTTTGTTGGCCTGCCAGCAGTTAAACCTTGCTTCATATTCCTACTCTCCCCTTCAGATTAAAATGGCGGTTACCGGCTTTGGCAGGGCCGATAAAAACCAGGTGGCTCAAATGACCAAAGCCATCTTAAAACTTAAAACTATTCCCCAGCCGGACGACACTGCCGACGCCCTGGCCGTTGCTTTAACTCACGCTTTTAGCTATAAGTTAAAATCTAGGGTAAAATAAGCTTATGATCGGCTTTCTTACCGGCAAACCCTTGCCTTTTACTGCGGGTTCAGTTGTGATTGATGTTAAGGGAGTTGGCTATAAAGTTTATCTGCCCGCCTCGTTGCAAACTAAAGTTTTATCTCAAACCTCGGCCACTCTTTACATTCACACCCACGTCCGCGACGACACCCTGGATCTTTACGGCTTTACCTCTTTAGAAGATTTAAATTTGTTTCAGTTGATTATCAACATCTCCGGTATCGGTCCTAAGACCGCGATTGTTTTAATTGACAAAGGCGTTCCGGCCATCACTTCAGCCGTCGCCAAAGCCGATGTTGACTTTTTTACCACTATTCCCCGGTTGGGCAAAAAAAACGCCCAGAAGATTATTATTGAACTTAAACCCAAACTTGGCGACATTGAGGCCTTGGATTTAACTGCCGAATCGCCCGAAACTAAACAAACCCTTGAAGCTTTAACCGGTTTGGGTTTTTCTCAAAAAGAAGCCCGCCTGGCTTTAAAGCAAGTCTCTGAAGTAGGGGACACACTTGAAGTTAAAATCACCAAAGCCATTAAACATTTAGGCAAAAACAGAAAATGACCACTAGTGCCGCCTATCTCCGGGCTTCATCCTGGGACGAGTTTATCGGCCAAAGTAAAATTAAACAAGCTTTGCGGGTAGCCCTGTCTGCTGCTGCCAAACGCCGCGAAGCTTGTGAACACATCTTGCTTTATGGCCCTCCTGGTTTAGGCAAAACCACCTTGGCTCACCTGATTGCCAAAGAGTTGAACGTTAATATCCGCGCCTCTTCCGGCCCGGCCATTGAACGGCCCGGCGATCTGGCCTCGATTCTTACCAATTTGGAAGACGGCGACATCTTCTTTGTTGACGAGATTCACCGTTTGGGAAAAGTGGTTGAAGAAACTCTTTATCCGGCCATGGAAGACTATCAGTTGGATATTGTCGTCGGTCAAGGTCCTTCGGCCCGAACCTTAAAACTGGATCTGCCCAAGTTCACCCTTATCGGTGCGACTACCCGCATCGGTTTAATTGCCAGCCCTTTGCGTGACCGCTTTGGCATGGTTCACCGCCTGACTTTTTATGAGCCCGAGGACCTGGTCCTGATTTTATTAAACGCCGCTAAAAAACTTCACCTCACCCTAGATCAGTCTGTCGCCCTGGCTTTGGCCCGCCGTTCCCGCGGTACCCCCAGGATTGCTTTAAAACTCCTTAAACGCTGCCGCGACATGGCTCAAATCAAAGGCGGGTCCGGAATCACCGAAAAAGTTCTGAATGAATCCCTTGACCTGCTTGAAGTTGACGACATGGGCCTGGATGCCAACGACCGCCGTTTATTAAAAGCTCTGATTGACAAACACCAGGGCGGCCCGATTGGTCTGGAAACCTTGGCTGCCACGATTGCCGAAGAAAAAGATACCATTGAAGAGGTGATTGAGCCCTACCTTTTACAAATAGGCTTTTTAAAACGCACTCCCCGTGGCCGCTTTGCCACCCCCAAAGCCTACGCCCATTTTGGCAAGAAACCTCCCGCCGCCCTCGAACAGCAAAAGTTGATTTAACCAGCTATAATTACACCATATGGGAATTCAAGGCCTATTTCCTTCATCAAATCAATTAGAAAAATTTTGCCAAAACCAGGCTTTAACTTACTTGGGGGTTTTTGGTTCTTATGCTCGGGGTGAGGCTAAGAAAAACAGCGATGTGGATATTTTGATCGATTATCAACAACCCAAATCTCTTTTTACCTTAGGTAAAATTGTTGCCGATTTAGAGGATATGACCGGCAAAAAGGTCGATTTGGTTAAACGGACCCATATTAAACCGATTTTAAAACCTTATGTCTTTCAGGATTTAATTACCCTCTATGGTCAAAACTGACAAAGTCCATCTCTTAGATATTTTAGATGCAATCGACAAAATCGAAAACTTTGTTAAAGGCACTGACTTCAAGCAATTTGAACAAGACATAATGAGGCAAGATGCCGTTATCCGCCGCTTTGAAATTATTGGCGAAGCCTCCAGTCGGTTAACAAATAATTTTCAAAACAAGTATCCAAAGTTTCCTTTCCGGGAATCAAAAAGCATGCGCAACATTTTAATACACGATTATAGTGAAGTTGACTTGAAAGACGTTTGGGAAACAATAGAAAAAGACTTGCCGGTTTTAAAAAAACAACTCCAGGAAATTATTAAACAGCAAAAACTTATTTAATCTCGCCCTTCAGCCAATTAAAGTATTTTTTAGCAACGTGCTTGATAGGAATTGCAAACACACAAGGAACATCATAGGTATGGATTTTGTGAATCTCATCTTCTATCTTCTGATAATTTTTCTCTAATGATTTAACAATTAAAACTACTTCTTTTGATTCATCAATTTTCCCGGATTTTGGCGGCCAGAAGAACATTGGCACCATGTTAGGAAAAATATTCACACAGGCGCACAACCGCCTTTTCATTAAATGTCTGGCAAACTTTTTTGCCTGTCTAACGCTTTCGCAAGTTACATAAATTAAAACCATTTCGCTCATAAACCTGATGATATATTAATTCAGCTTAAATATCACTCCCAGCTGGTCTTCTTTAACAATGGTGAACCTTTCATCTTTTCTCACCTGTTCCACCAAACCGTTAAAATAGGTTTTACCCGCATAGCCATAATTTACTTTAAAACCGTTTTTTAAAGCCGCGTAAGGATCTTTCACTTGGCCCAAAGCAATCTGGCGGTAAAGCTGGTAGGCTTTAGGATTTTTATGCCACATATATACCGGGTCTAAAACCACAAAATAATTGTTCTGCGGATTCAGGCCGATAAAATATTGCGGGTCTGACCAATTGGCCGTAAAAATCAACTCACCGCCAGGAACATTTTCCTTAAACCACCCGGCCATCTGCATATAATGCTCACCCACCACTCTTTCTCCCCTGGCCATCAGCACCATTCTCTTTAAACTGTTAGCCAGCATTAAAAGCCCCAAAATCATTCCTCCCAGCATCACCACATTAACCCATTTGTTTAACTTTTTTACCAGCTTTGGAAAGTTTTTATCCCTGTACCAGTCGGTTAAAAAGGTTGACCAGCTTAAAATCATCACCGGATAGCCATGAGCAATATATCGTTGCGAGGACAACCCCATGATTAAAAACACTGCATTGATTAAAAACCACAATTGGGTACTCATTCTGGTTTTTGGCCTTGACAGCATGGCGATCAGCACCATTGCTAAAAGACCAAACACGATTAAAGGATACCGGCCCAAATAATCCTGGGTGGTTAAGGGGAAAAACTCCGCCCCCAGCTCCAAAACTCCCCACTTAACCGCAAAGAATGGGACTAAGATCCCGTTTAAATAAAAATAAAACCAGTTATTGGGAAAATTCGGATGCAGGATAAAACTTATCAAAATCGCTAAACCCGATCCGATAATTAACCTCCAAGCCATTTTTTTCTTAAACATCAAGCGGTAAACTTTAATTATCAGGCCGTAAACTATCACCAAGGGCGCGGTAATATGCAGCCAGCCGTAAACCAAACTTGCTCCCCACAATTTTTTCTCCTTTTGTTGGATTAGCCAGTGAATGATCCATAAACCCAAAGCCATCGCTAAAATCATCGGCCTTGGTGCTGTCACTGTGCTTAAAAAATGATCTGACAAAAAAAACATCACTCCTATCACCGGCCACAACGCTGACGGGGTATAAAAACTGCCAACGACAACCAGGCTGGTATATAAAAAACATCCTCCCAACCAGGCGGCCCACTTCGCTCCGGTAAAAATATTTTTAACGAAAGTAAACGGGATTAAGAACAGGTGATACAACCAATCCTTATCCGAAAATCTGTCGCTAAAATATGACCACTGGGCTTGAGGTAAACTTTTTAATAAGCCCTGGTTTTTTATCATCTCTGCCAACCTGATATGAAAATATCCGTCTGCTCCCCAAACCGTTGGTGTTAACCATTGCAAAATTAACAAACCCAACCAACCGGCCAACAATACCCAGAAAAGCCTTTTCATTTATTAGCCTCCTGTGCCTTTTAAATATACCGCCTGCCAGGGCCGGTAATTTGAAAAAAAGGTTTTTTCTTGCAGCACTTCACCGTTCCTTACCACCTTCCAGTCAAAAGCTGCTTTGGCTCCCCAAGCTTTCCAGTCTACTTGTTTAACTGTCCCTGCCGGTAAACTCGGATCATCCTGGTAAATGTCCGGCGGCGGCGGCGTTTGATTCCACAACCTGATATTGCCGATACTCACCTTTCGGCCGTCACCGGTGCCGTAAAACTCAATCCTTAAATAGTTTTTAACTAAATCAACTTTAGTTTGAATTAAAATATGGCCCGGCGTATCGTTTTTAAACTTCAGGTCGGCCGTTGGATCATAAACGGTCGCGTCAAATCCGGGCTTGGCATTCTGTTCATAATAACTTACCCGGTAGGCATGCGCCTGTCTTTCTAAAATTGGTAAACCCGCGTCTAAAACCGCCCTGAATAAAGTAGTTGAACCCTGGCACACCCCGCCCCCGTCGCCCAAAATTGTCCGACCGTCTTTAATAATATATGCGGCCTGAAAACCGGTGGCTGCCGAAATATCTCCCACTGTTTGGTTAAAAGAAAACACGTCTCCCGGTGCCACCAAAACTCCATTCAGCTTAGCCGCAGTTAAAGCCACATTGTGTTCTCTGGAAGCAATTGAGCCATGAAAGGTTGATTCGCCTTTGCCGATCAGCTCTTTAATCCCCAAGTTATTAATATCTCCTGTTTGAATTTCCGGTTCAGACTCATTGACCACTATTTTAACTATATTATCTTCTGCTTGATTTTCCATCTGTTCCAGTTTTGCCCCGATCGCTTTTGCCGTTTCTGCCTGATTTACTTTTAAGCCCTTAATTGCCGGTTTAAACTCCACTACTTTATTGCCGTCAAAATTAAAACTGGCGTTTTGTGTCGGTCTGTCAATCGATAAAGCCAAATTAGCCGCCAAGCTGGCAATTTTTTCCTCGCTCCATCCGTTTTCCTGTCCGCCTTTGGTGGAAAAATCAATCAAATCAATCAAGCCTTGGCCCTCTAAACTTATCTCCTTTGTATCATACTTTAAGCTCACTTTTTTATCTTTAAATTTTTCTGCTCTTGCCTGAGCTTTGGCTAACTCCTCGGTTGTAGTTTCTACTCTAACCAGGATAATCGGTATTTCTATTGGCTTAAAGCTAGCTTCCCCCAACTGATTAATAATTGTTTCTTTTAATCTTTCTTTATCCACCAACCGGCCGCTTCTGCCGCTGACCAGCTCCACTTTTTTTTCTTTAGTTAAACTCAACGTCGGCATTATTGGTTCTTCGTCAAGTTCTGCTGCTGTCATCTCCGCAATTTCACCTAGTTTTTCCTGATTTAAATTAAACTTTAAAGCTAAACTTTCTGGCTGCCACCACCTCCGCCATTTAACCTGAAAATCCTTAATTATGCCCTTGCCTCTACCGCCCAAAAAAGCCGTTTCTGCCGTTTCTTTTGTCAAATATTTAACCCCCAACTCAGCTAAACTCACCGGTCGGCTTTGATTGCCAAACTCCAAACTAATTTCCGGCAACTCTGTTGGCAATGAAGCCGTCAGCTCCTTCTCCGCCTCTTCAATGC
>CAYICL010000009.1:1292-19323 GCA_964361885.1 uncultured Pseudomonadales bacterium | reverse complement strand
ATTCAGTTGGTTTTTCTTTACGCGGAAATTTAATGATCATCGGCTATAACCTACTCAATGTTTTCTCCGTCATTTATCAAAAAAAACTTTATAAGCATATTCCGAAAATCTATGTTTCCAGCCTCAGTTATCCAATCGGCTTGTGTATCTTCTTTTTAATTCTAACTTTAACCGGCTCATCTACTTCTGTCTCTCTCTTAACTACTCCTTCTGTTATTTTAGCTAGCGGTTATATGGCTATCTTTGGTTCTATTATAGGCTTTACTCTGTTTATTTACGGTCAGAATTTAATTGAAGCCTCAGAAGCCTGTTTATTTTCCTATCTGCAGGGTATTATTGCCATTCCTTTTGCCTATCTGTTGCTTAAAGAATCAATCACTTGGCCTCAAATCATCGCCGTTTTGATTGTTTCTTTAGGTGTTTATCTTGCCGAACACCGGCCGAAACGCTATAATCGTTTCTTATGAAACAAAACATCCACCCGAAATTCTATCCCCAGACTCAAGTCACTTGTGCTTGTGGCAACACCTTTACCACCGGTTCGACTCTGCCGGAAATTAAGGTCGACATTTGTTCACAATGCCATCCTTTTTTCACCGGTAAAATGAAGTTCATCGATACCATGGGCCGGGTGGAAAAGTTTGAAAAACAGTTTAAAGCCGCCCAAGCCAAAAAATTTATCAAAAAAGCCGACCGGAAAAAGAAAAAAACTCAACTTGATCAAACCACCCCCGTTACCTTGAAAGAAATGTTTGAGCAGCAAAAACATAAGAAATGACCGACTATCTTAAAGCCGAACTGGATCGCCTTGACAACCTCATTGCCAACGCCAAACAATCTTTATCCGATTCTCAACTCAAACCCTTGGCTGAGGCCGAAATTACCAAACTCGAAGCTCAAAAACAGGTTTTAGTGAGCAGCCAAAACCAATCGGCCCAACCACCCTCCCCGCCTGAAACAACCGATCAGCCCTCTCCGGCTAACAATGTCATTTTGGAAATCCGCCCCGGCACCGGCGGTGAAGAAGCTAAAATTTGGGCCAACGATCTGGAAGAAATGTATACCCGTTTTGCCAACTCTCAAAATCTGACGGTGATTAAAATCGACCAAGGCGTGATTAAAATCAAAGCTAATCCGCCAGCTGGCGGAGCCTACTCGCTCTTTAAAAATGAAGCCGGAGTTCATCGGGTCCAGCGGGTGCCGCAAACCGAAGCCCAGGGCCGGATTCATACCTCCACCGCCACTGTTGCCGTCCTGCCTGAAGTTAAAGCCGCTGACATTATTGTCAATCCTAAAGATTTGGAAATTCAGTTCTACCACGCCTCCTCTCAAGGCGGCCAGAACGTGCAAAAAGTTTCCACGGCCGTTAGGATCACTCATAAACCAACCGGCATTGTTACCACCTGCCAAACCCAGCGTTTTCAGGACCAAAACCGGAAAATTGCTCTGGACCTGCTCCGCTCTAAACTCTATCAAATCCAGCAGGAGAAAACCGCGGCTCAAATCGGCCAAGCCCGTCTTAGCGTTGGCCACGCCATGCGGGCCGAAAAAATCAGAACTTACAACTTTCCCCAAAACCGGGTCACCGATCACCGGATTAAAAAATCCTGGCAAAACCTCGACCGCATCATGGCAGGCAACTTATCTCCAATTATTCAAAGTTTTGCTTAACTTACTCTCCCACCTCTTGCAACTTCACTTTAATGGTCTCTTCTTTACCGTCCCTGAAGATCTTTAAACTGATCTCTGCCCCGACTTTTTTCTTCGCCACCACTTCTGCCAAACCGTTCTTTTCATCCAGTTTAATCTCATCTATTTGAGTCACAATATCGCCGTCTTTAATCCCGCCGGTTTCTGCCGGCGAACCTTTGACTACTTCAATAATATAGGCGCCTTGGACGACATTGTTTAAAATCGCGGTTTTTTTGTCAAGCATCTGGTATTTGACGCCTAAATACGGCCGGGAAAACTTTCCGGTTCGGTTAAAATTATCAATCGCCTCGGAAATCACATTAATCGGAATGGCAAAGCCGATATTCTGGCCCGCTTGCGATATTGCCACATTAACTCCGATCACCTCGCCTGAGGAGTTAAGTAACGGCCCGCCTGAATTACCCGGGTTGATAGCCGCATCGGTTTGGATGACATTATCCAATCTCTCGCTGGCTCCCTGCCAAAGCGAACCGGCATTTATGCCCCTGCCTAAACCGGAAATCACTCCTGTAGTCACCGTTGATCTAAACTCGCCTAAAGCCGTACCAATGGCAATCACCGTTTGACCAACTTTTAACTTGCTTGAGTCGCCCATCTTTACCGGCTTAAAGTTAGCCCCGGCCGCTGGCGTCACTTTAATAATCGCTAAGTCATTGACCGGATCCCGGTAAATCTTTTCTGCTTTTAACTCCACATTGTCAGCCGTAATAATCCTATACTCCGCCTCCAAATCACCGACTACATGTTTATTTGTCACCACCAAACCTTCGTCTTTGGAGATAATAAAACCTGAACCAATATCCTGTTCTATCTGTTGTTCGAACCAGCCGCCGAAAGGATCAAAGAAAAATGACTGCGGATCAATCGTCTTTTGGGTTTTTTTAATTCCCACTGTCACCACCGATGGCGTCACCGCCTCTACCACATTAATTACCGCGCTTTCCTCTCTTAATACTTCTCTTCTGATCTCTTGGGGTACTCCTAGATCACCCGTCTGTCTTTTCAACAATCTGTCTCCCCAGGCTCCGCCTAAAATCCCGACGACTAAAACAACCGCTGCGGCCAAGATTAAAATGATCCGCCTGCCTTTTTTCATGCCTCTGCCTCCAGTTTCAGTTTGATTTGGGCTTTGGCTTTACCAAAATTCAGCTCAATTTCATACTCGCCGATCTTTTTAATCGGCTTAGCCAAAACTACTTGAGTTTTCAAAATCTTTAAAACTTTGGCAATCTCCTTCTTGGTCACACTGCCGTGAATCTTGCCTGACTTGCCGGCCTTGACTTTTAATTCAATTACCTTCCCGTCCAATCTTTCCGCCTGCTGACGGCTCTCCAGTTGATGAGTTTTTTTAGCCGTTTCTAATTCTGTTGCGGCTTTTTTTAAATCTTCAAGCCTCTTTTCCGTGGCCATCACTCCTAAACCTTTCGGCAGCAAATAGTTAACCGCATAACCTAAAGCTACCTCTTTAACTTCATTGGTTTTGGTTAAAATTATCTTCATGCTTTATTTTAATACTACTTCCAGTGCTTTTTGCAACTGTACGTCCTTGTCCGGCTCCTTTAAATCATTCTTCACTTCAATATCAGGCTGTAAACCTTTGGTTTGATTCACCCATTCGCCTGACGGCAGCAGCCACTTGGCCGTGGTGACATGCAACCCGGCGCCTTTTTCCCCCAAATCCAATGCTTCCTGCACCGTCCCTTTGCCAAAACTTTTACCACCAATAAGCTTTGCCCGGCCATGGTCTCTTAAAGCTCCGGCTAAAATCTCTGATGATGAGGCACTGCCTTCATTAATTAACACTACTAACGGATAATCTAACAGTTTGCCTTCCATATCAACGCTGTATGTCTCTATCTTGCCTTTGGCGTCTTCCTGCTTAACCACTACCAAACCTCGTTTTAAAAACTCACCGGCATACCTGACCGCCCCCTCTAAATATCCGCCCGGGTTGTTTCTTAAATCCAAAATTATCCCTTTGGGGTTGGCTTTGACAATCTCTTTGACTGCCTCATCCCACTCGGTTTCGGTTAAACCCCCAAACCTGGACAACTTCAGATGAGCCACCTTTTTGCCTTCTCCCGGCCAAATTAACTCCACGCTTTTAATCACGATTTTGTCCCGGTTGACACTGACCTTAACCGGTTCGGTTCCGCCCTCGTGTAAAATCGTCAGCTCAATCATGGTTCCCTTTGCTCCCCGGATAATCTCGACTGCCTCAGGTAAAGACATGTCGATTGTATCCACATCAATGCCTTTTTTCTCGTCTTTTAAATGCAGGATGTAATCCCCTGCCCTAATCCCTGCCGTCTCGGCCGGTGTGCCTGACAAAGGCGCAATTACCGCCAAATTATTATCTTTAAACCCCAGCTGAATCCCGACTCCTTCAAACGAACCGTTTAACTCTTCCTGGGTCGCCTTATTTTGTTTGGGCGGTAAAAAGACCGTATAAGGATCGCCCAAAGCCGCTGTCATACCTTTAATTGCTCCCCAAGTCATCTCCTGTGGCTTTAAATCGGTTTTGATTAGATAACTTTCATTTAACTTGTCCCACACCTGCCAATACAGGCTCATGTCAATCTGGCTTTTATTGGCCGGTTGACTCCGGTTAACCAAGACTTGAGTTAACTTTTGACCGGATACATGAGCTTGCCCTAACCGCCAACCTATCCCACCGGACAGAGTCATTAGTGCCAGTATCAACACCCCCGCCCTGATTTGTCTTAAAGTTATTTTCATTAGGCTACAAACGCTAACAAAGCTAAATGCCTGGCCCTTTTTACAGCCTGGGCTAAATGTCGTTGATGTTTGGCGCAGGTTCCGGTTCTGCTTCTGGCCAGTATCTTGCCCCGATCGCTGACAAATTTGTACAAAACCTCAAACTCCCGGTAATCAGGCATTTTCTTGTTTTGACAAAAATAGCATTTAAGCTTGTTAAACCTGTTCATAAATTATTAAAACGGAATATCGTCAGGGTTGACTTTTGGTTCCTCAACCTCTGGCTGATCGTCTTTTTCTTTCTTTTTAGTTGTCTTCGCGGCTTTAGTTTTACCGGTAGTGTCTGCTGGTATGTCAGCTGGTGTACCAGCTGTAACGACAGCTATTTCTTCTGGCGCTACCTGAGCTTCTTCCGTCACATACTCGGTCTGATCATAAGCGCCGGCCGGCTCCTGACCGTCTTTTCTTTTCGAATCCAAAACTATCATGTTATCAATCACCACTTCTACCGTGGTTCTTTCCTGACCGTCCTGGCCGGTCCAGTTTCTGGTTTGCAAGCGGCCTTCAACAAACACTTTCCTGCCTTTGAATAACAGTTCTGCGCATAACTCTGCCAGTTTGTTCCAAGACACAATCCGGTGAAACTCGGTTTCCTCTTGTCTGTCCCCGCCGCTTGACGGCTGCCAGGACCGGTTAGTCGCCAAACCAAAGGTACACACCGGTGTCCCTTGGGGCGTATATCTTAACTCCGGATCCCGGGTTAAGTTACCGATTAATAAGACTTTGTTTAAAGAACGACTAGACATATATCCTCCTTAGCCCTCCCTAACTAATAAATATCTTAAGATTTTTTCGTCTTGCTTGGCTAGCGTGTCCAACTTTTTAACCGCTTCTTCCGGCAACTCGATAGTAAAAAATCCATACCAACCTCTAGCCTGCTTTTTAATCGGATAGACCAGGTCTTTCAAGCCCAATATCTTGGTATCGGTTATCTTGCCTTTAACTTTTAAAAGAAGCTCTTCGACGTGTGACTTTTTTTGGTTATCGTCTTTGCCGGCCTCTTGAGTCAAGATCAAGGCAAACTCGTATGTACGCATTGAGGTAGTATTTTATACTAATTTATACCACTATACCACACTGAAATCGAACTGGGAATATAATTGATTTCCATTGTTTTTGTGGCAAAATCGGCTGCTTTTAAGTACCCCTCCTTTTCCAGTCTGCTGATCAAATCTTTTTTGCTTGACTGTTTAACCAGTTTTGTTTTATCACCATTGGTCACTATCACCACCGAAGGTAACTCTGAAACTTTGCCTGAAACTGTCCGATATCTATACTCACCCGCATCCAGTCCGTATTCCTGGTCATACATGTCTTTTAATAATAAATCGGGAATCATTTGATAAATTGGCACTGCTTCTAAACCGATCTCTGTACCTAGCGGTAAATTAACTCTAATCCATTCGGATGCCGTGACTCTGGGATCAGCTTGCCATTTGGGGCTGATTAGCCAAATTCCGCTGACTACTTGGCCGATTACCGCTAACCAAGCCAATGCTTGGCCGGACTTTGACTTTAACCGGCTAAGATAATCACCGGCCAAAATTGCCATAAACGGCAATAACACCATCGATCTGTTCCCGCCGGCCGACAGCTTTAACACCAACAAGCTTAAAAAGAACCATATTCCGCCTATTAACACCAACCAACCGTCTTTATTTAAAATCTTTTTCGCTTTAAGAACTGAACCCAGCCACGCGAAACTTAAACCATAACCTAAATTTATTGGTAAAGTAATCAATACCAACTGCCACCACCAAGGCCGGTTTAACCAATAGTTGGCTGTGTCTTGCGGGTTAATCACTAAATTAGACTGGAAAAACTCCTGATATTCCCGCCAATTCACCCGGTTAAATAAAACATCGGGAATGCCTAAAAATACAAACACCAAAAGCAGGCCCGCTCCTCCGTAAACTAACCACATTAAATGTTTACGCCAATCGCGCTGATAAAAAAAGTAACTGAAAATATATAGTCCTGCCAACGGTAAAGCACTAATTTTGGTGGCTAAAGCTAAACCCGTGGCTATTCCTGCCTGAAGATACCTTTTACCTGTCAATTCTTTTCCGAAAAGCATCATTAAATAAAGCGCTGATAATATCCAAAAAATTAACCCGACATCGTATTTAAAATAATTGCTGGAAATTAACCAAACCGGGGAAAAAATAAACAATAATAAACCCATTTCCGGTTTGATTTTAAACGCTCTGGTTAAAATCAAATATAAGACCCATATTGCTCCTAATCCGAACAATAAAGTGTTTAATCTTAATAGTTTAAATATCATCTGCTGCATTTCTAAACCTGTCACTGCCGAACTGATTAATTCCGGTTTAACTAAGCCGATTAACTTAAATACGCCCAGAAAAGCCCCGCTGATTAAAAAATGGAACATCGGTCCGTGGGCGGCTCCGGCGACATTATTTGTCCCCTGCTGCCAGATGGCTTCGATTGCCTTTAGTTGATGCCATTCGTCCATGTGGTAAACAAATACCCTGTCCTTCCCCGGCAAACCCCAATTCAGTAAACTCAATAAAATTACTATGTATAAACCAATTGCTAACCCCAATAACTTATGTCTGGTGATATCAACCCCCGATCTTGAATTCCACTACGTCTCCTTCCTGCATCACATAATCTTTGCCTTCCAGCCTGACCTTGCCTTTTTCCCTGGCCTGTTTCCAACCGCCTAAATTAACCAACTCTTGCCAGTTAATCGCTTCAGCTTTAATAAAGTTTTTACTAAAATCCGTATGGACCATCTCCGCTGCCTCCAAAACAGTTTTGCCTTTGACTAAAGGCCAGGCTTGAGCCTGCTTGCCGCCCTTGACAGTATAAAAGGTGATTAAATCTAAAAGCTGGTAACACTTTTCAATCAGCCTGTCTAAAAGCGACTGCGACAACCCCAGTTCTTCTAAATACTTAAGTCTGTCTTCAACTTCCAGCTCATTTATCTCTGCTTCCAGTTTGGCGCTGATAATCATTACCGGCGGTAAATCAGGCAGCTCTTTTGCCCCTTTAACTGCTGCCTCGTCCAGGTTTAAGGCATAAAGCATCGGCTTTAAGGTTAATAAATTCAAGTCCTTCACCAACTCTGTCTCCTTCTCGCTTAAACCAGCCTCGCTCGCCGGCTTGCCTTGGCCTAAAATCGTTTTGATTTTATCTAACACTTCTGGCCGGCCCGGTTTTTCCAAAGCCTTGGTCACTACCTCAAAATCAGCTAACGTCAGTTCCAAATTAACTGTATTCACATCATGAACCGGATCAACTTCCCCTGACACGTGAGGAATATTATTGCCGGTAAATCCCCTGATTAAATGTAAAATCGCATCTACCTGCCTGATCTGCTCCAAAAACTGATTCCCCAACCCCTCACCCTTATGAGCGCCTTTAATCAGTCCGGCAATATCAATAAACTTGACTGCCGCCGGCACGATTTTGTCAATCTGTAAGGTTTTGGCCAATCTCTCCAGTCGCTCATCCGGCACTTCCACCACCCCGGTATTGGGTTCTACGGTAGTAAACGGATACTCAGCCACATCAGCCACTTGCCGCTTTAACAACGCATTGAAAAGCGTTGACTTGCCGCTGTTTGGTAATCCCACAATCCCGACTGAAAGACTCATATCCCAACTTTTCGGTGATTGTGACTGGTAATGGTAAGTGTGCCCATACTTCTACACCGCTCCTTTCTGAAACGATAACTTTATCTATTATATCCCGAATTACCCTAAATTTATCACTAAAATCTATCTTCTTGATAATTTTCCTTACCTCTTCGACCACAACTCATCAAAGCTTATCTGTATATTAACTTCTGCCGCCACCAATCTCTGCTTCTCAAACATGTCTTCACCGCTCATAAAGGTTCGCCTCTCTGTTTTAACGGCCAAGCCAAAAGCTTATGGGATTGTCCCAAGAAGCAAGATAATCTTGAACCTTTTTGTTTCTTATAACGACAGGCGGGGTAAGGGCTCCTTCTCCAAAAATCACCCTAAAGTTTGTCTTATTTACCTCAAAAACTCGAATAACACCATCACTTTTTCTGTTTGCATCTGTAATAAGAAGAACAGTTTCACCTTTAATTATCTTTTTCCCAATAACAGTACCGATGTGGTTTTTATTGTTTCCTGCATAGCGGACAAAAGAATCTCCTATTTGAACTTTATCAACACTCTCAACTTTAGCAAAAAGAAACTCGCCGTCGGCCCAAATGTCAGACCATTTCAACACTTCTCTCCCTTCGTCTTTCAATAAACCACTTGCGGAGCTGGTGTTTGCTCCACCTATATAGGTTGGTGAAATTGGAAGCCCCAACCTTCCCAGAAAACTTACCCAACCGACACACTGGATCGACTGTCCTGGGACAAGATATGTGTTGTCGTTAAGATCAAATAAGCCTTTCTCCAAAGGGCTAAGTTCGGCTTCCTTAACTCCTCCATATAAAGCGCTCGTAAGATTTTCATAAATACCATCCTCCTGCATCTTTTTTGAAAGGAATGTTCCAAGTCTTGCATCAGGCTTTTTCTTGCCCGATTTAGCATCATCCTCCGAGAAAGGATACCTTTTGTTATAGTCGGAAACCGCGCCTGCCAAATAATAAATCAGCGAACAATAAAATCTGGTTAGTTCACTTTTACCAATAGTCTCCATTGTCTTCCCCGATTGTTCCGTCAAAAAATTCTTTATATTTTGAAGGCTCGCTCTGGAATCGGAACCGTTTATTTCGAATTGAAAGTCTTTTGTTGTAAATTCGGGGTACGCAATTTCGACTATTGGTCGGATATCACCCCAGCTCACATTTGTCTCAAAGCCCCCTTCCAATAAAAGATGCCGAGCGGCCGACCCGGAACTTTCCCGGTAAAATCCGTATAAATCTTGCAGCTTACTGATCTTTTCCACACTACCCCCCGTAGGCAGAGTTCTTCTCCAGGTCATTGTAAAAATGAGTCTTGTGTCAGAGGGAAAATCAGTCCACTTTTTATCAGCTCTCCAAGCGTTTAAGTTTGGAATGATTAAGGCGTCAACAAAGAGATATGTTTTCCCAAGCCCCTTAAGCCTCCAGGAAAAATCTCTTCGTCCAAGCCTGTCGTCATCAATTTCAACGGTGGCATCGCTATTCTCTTCGGTAATTTCCGGGGCTGACGGGCCGCCGAAGTATTGCATATTCGTGGGGTGCAAATCTCTTTCCAAATATTCCGCTTTTTCTTTTTGGACAAGCGGATACAAAGATTTTGAAAGGATCGAAGCGCAAGCGCCTACACCGGGTGCCAAAAAACCTCCGGGGTTCATCTTAAAACCCGGATTATCCGCTGATAATTTTTGTATTTTTAAAAACGAATAATCTCCATCGGGAAAACCACCGTTAACCGCCTGAAAAGCTAAAAGATTTTTTGCTGCCTCCAAAATATTCCAAGTTCCCAAGGGAGACAGGCTCTCCTCCCAAATCCCCGTAAAACCGCCCAATATTTCACCCTCAGAGTTATCTGCCACTTCATAGTATTTATTGTTGTTTAATTCCAAAATGGCAACACCCATATATTGGTCGGCACTGGGCGATATACCGGGAACGCCCGGAAAAAATCCTCCCGCAAAGGGAACTTCCCCAACCCTGACATTCGACCCGTTTAACTGAAAATTACGCACATTCCTGGCCTGTAACATCACTTTATCGTTCAGTCTGATCTTAACCGGAGATCTTTGCATACTTCCCGTGTCGTCATAACTCCAATCTTTCCGAATAGGAACTAAAATCAGGCTAGTTGCGGCGGAATAAAACCACTGATTATTTTCTATTTTATCTGTTTCCGGATTCACTAAACCATCTGCTCCGGCAAGGTGGAGCGGCCAACCAGATAACACTCCAAGCGTTCCGGCAGATACCAGTTTCAAAAAATCTCTGCGCGTTAAAACTCCTTGTTTATTTTCCATAAATAATGTTTACTCCGCCTTCATCCTCCCGAATCGGCGTCGTAGCGTGAGCCCAAAGAATATCAGCGTTCGGGTGATTCTTCAGTACCTCAGGATGTAAATTAAAATAGTCCATCGGATCTGTAAAATGATATTTTCTGTATGGATACGTGGACATAAAATTCCAGGTCGCCTTGGTCAAAACAGGTATCACTTCCCCATTATTTCCTTCAATCCCGTATATCACAAAAGTATCACCAAATTCTCCCGCAACCGCTCCATACATAACATAGCCTTTCTTAAGCAAATTCAGCCGCTCGTGTTTGGACATTCGTGTAACTGGAAACCAGCTATATTGCGTGCCGTACTTCGTCATCCAGGAGTTCATGGCTATCGCCGAAAGTTCGCTTCCGGTATTAAATGCCGGAGTACCATCTTTCAAAACCCAATGGCTGATATATTTGTCAAGTCCCAAAGCCCGTAGATAACTTGTGGAATACAAGTTGCACATGTCTTCCTTACGGTAGACATTCCATTGATAACCCGGCATGTTTTTCTCTGCTCCGTCTCTGGTTTCGACTCCCATAAGAGCTGCCACCTGCATTATAATTTCGCCCCGTTCCCTCAAAGTTTTTGCCGCGACCAGCCGATTCTGTAAAATACGGAACTGGGGAATACTTCTGTAATCAACGTCCATCCCTAAAACTCCTGTCCGTATCTCTCTGGGAATATCGGAGGAATCCAAGATATATCGGTTACGCATGGCCTCGACAAATTTCATGTCTCCAATTTCTTTCGAACGGAGTATTCCGATACCAACCTCGCTTCCTCCTAAGATAGCTTTCAAATCCGAAAAATTCTGTATAGTAACTTCTCTGGGCAAACCGCTGCCTTTCCAATCAAAAAACATAATATTTGCAATGCCTCCGGCCGGATTTACTTCCGATGCTATCACCACCCCAACCTCGGATCTTGATAAACCTTGTCTTTCTCCAACAACTACGTTGTCTCCGAATGCCAATCCGCCTACAGACCGTGGCGCAAACCAAGTCAAACCACCATCAATTGGGACCTTCTCGGGATTTGCAACTAAGTCGGAAACCGAAAGCTTATTTGACCGCATATTGACGATAAAACTTAAGATATCGAGGGGTTTGTGGATTATGTCGGTATATAAATCGTTGTAAGAGTCTCGCGGAAAAAGGTCCTGGAATAACATTGCCTTTGCCAAACCAAATGCCTGCTTATCATAGAAAGCCCTATTCCCAACCCATATTTTGGAGTTTACATCGTTTACAAATTGCAGTCTTTTCAACTGCTCGTTAATCCAAATATCTCTCTCCTGGATTGTTACAGGCATTGATATGCCCTTGGCCACGATAACTGACAAAAGGAGTGCCACATTTTCCGGCTTTACGCTGTCCAAATAACCCCTGGCTATTTGTTTATTAACTCCGTCGTATTGTCTAAGCCTCTCTTTATTCTCCGCCAGGAGGGAATACATCTCACCACTCCGGACGGCTACCGCCAGGCTACCCATTCCGGTAAACTCATTAAACCTGTCTTGGGTCATCCATTCGATACTTACCCCGCCCTTTACCCCGGTTGTGGTGTCAATGTAGCTTCCAAGAATAACCGGTTCTCCACTGCCCAACTTGTGTGCCCGGGCCAGTATCACCAACTCCTGTCCTCTCTCAAAACCAGGTATGGCGCTTTTTACAAAGACCAGGTCGCCCGGCACTAGTTGGTCAATACCCGGCAATCCGCCTCCAAAACTTACGACTTTGCCATCCGCTCCGATTTGATCACCATCTTTTTGTCCAAGTAGGTAGCGTACCGTGCCCAAGGCATCGCTACCGATGGATAGAAAGACCGGAGCGCCGTACATCTGTCTCCCAGTTGCAGCCAGTAGCTGTCCCCACCCCAGCGTTCCGGCAGTATCGCCGGACTTTCGATAATCCATACCAAGTAAATGCAATGCTCGAGACACGCCATCAGTCTGTGCAATTGAATAGTAGCCTTTTTGTGCTAGGCCTTGATAGACAGTTTCCTCAAAATTCTGTCCACCGGAAGATCGGAAAGAGTTAATAATAAGCATGTTGTCAACGGCAAAACTAATAAGTTTTTGGTTTGGTGCCAAATCGAGATCAAAATCAATTCCAGAGGAGGCTTCCGGCGCCTCCAGCCCGAGAGCCCGATTCAATTGAGCAAACGGCAAACCCACGATACAAGCGCATCCCATCTTCAAAAAATCTCTCCGGCTAATGTTGTGTTTAAATTCAGTCATTTTAGTTACAAATCCCTTTGTAACCCGATTTTGTCAGGCCCTTTTAAATATTGGGCAATGATCCCTATCAAATCTGAAAATTCAGCCTCAAGAGTCTTATAGGTACAATTTGACCCCGATCTCTGTTGACCATTAATTGAAATAAAATAAGGCTTACTTGAGGGGAAAAGCCAGTTGGGCGATGACACTTCAACTATGCCGGCATCCGCCACAATAGAAAGATCCCGACTAGCAACCGATCCAATTTTATTATAAATTCTTTTTACCTTCACCCCATAATCGTGCAGTGTCCCAAGTCTTGTAAGGTCATCCGAAGAATAACTTGACAAAAGACCCAATAAATATTGGTGAGAAAATGGATAGTGGAGGATTTTGCCGTCATCTGTGTTATATAGACTCATAAATAAGCGCCAGGTATCTTGTTCTGTAGATATACGGTAGGAAGGGATTGTATCCTTTATTCCCCAAGATGAAAGGAGTGCCTGGGAGTCAACACGCTTGGATGTCAAAAATTCAGACATCCTTGCTGTTGCTTGTTCGTCTGAATTTACAAGCATTTGGGTAAGCGACTGGTCAAAAGTCGTTCCTTTGAAAAGATTATTTCGCAAATAGTCGGCCAGCTCCGACTGGCTTTGGACTTTTTGCTCAAGGATGGACATTACACACATCGCTAACGGCACTTTTATAACCGATGCTGATTGGCGGAGCATATTACTGGAATTTTCTGCGATTATTTTACCTGAATCTACATCAGTAACAATAACATCCCATTGGCCCTGGGCGCTCCTTGCCATTGCTTCAATACTGCTACGCAAAGTTTCGGCCTCGTGAGAATGATCGAACGTATCGTAAGCGGAAGCTTCCCCGATTTTCAGCCTCCAAAGCATAAATCCACCCTGCCCCGAGCTAAAACCAACGGAATTATTTCCTTTGGCAAATTCTTTTACAAAGCTCGTCTCGGGATTTTTCGAATTCCACACCGGAACTTCTATAACGATAAATTTCTTGTTTTGATCAGGATAGTTGGTTACTGCCCAAAGAGTTCCGTCTTGGTCACGTCGGGATATCGTCATCATATGGTCGGAGCCCCTGCCATTCGCACCCATAAAATAAAGAAAGTCGCCGGGTTGTAGATTTATAGAATTAAAATCAAAGCCGGCGATCTGAGTAGTAATCTCTAAATTATCAAACTTATCATCCGGAAAGGCCCGGGAAAATATGTCCGTCCTTCGAACCTTATCCATCATCCTTACGTTTGCCAGCCAAAGATCCTCGGGCCTTACGCCATAGGTTGTGGTACCAATTTGCTGATACATTGCAAGAGGGCCGCAAATGTTGCTGGCGCTGCTATACACCGTATTTCTTAGC
Source organism: uncultured Pseudomonadales bacterium (assembly GCA_964361885.1). Classification (GTDB taxonomy): domain Bacteria; phylum Patescibacteriota; class Microgenomatia; order UBA1400; family CG1-02-47-37; genus CAYICL01. Next base: position 5,267 of record CAYICL010000009.1, on the reverse strand, counting down.
CAGTCGGACAACTCGATAGCGCCCTCGGGGGTGGGACGTATCAAAGATGACGCCTTCGCGGCAATCGCCAGTTTAGTTTGCTCGTTGAGTACGTCTAAATAGTTCCGATTTGTTTCGGGACCGGCCACTAATAAGTCGGGAAGCCAAAGAGCAATTGGAGCGACGGCTAGGCTAGCCCATGTGATCTTCAGAAAATCTCTACGACTAAATTCTTTCATAATTGTTATAGGACACGATATCTTAACATCCAGGGACGATTCAGTCAAACTATAAGATAATATTGAAAAAGTATTTACTTTCAAAGCCAATACGTGATCGAGAGACTATTGGTTCCGACGGCTAAAGACATATGTCAACTTCCTTTCGGCTTTAAGATACTTTCTTTGCCTTGATCTTCAACCTTAAAACCTGAAGCTTCAATCTCTTTTCTTATTTCATCAGCTTCACGCCACTGCTTTTGTTTTCTTAATTCTTCTCTTTCTTTAACTAGCTTTCCGATTTCGTTTGGGATTTGTAATTTGTTATTTGAAACTTGTCTTAGGCTTAAACCCAACACCCGGTCCCAATCTGTAATTAACTCCCATTTATCCAGGTCCGGAATATTTGACTTGACCATCTCCCACATGATTGCTATTGCCTGAGGCATATTTAAATCATTTTCTACTGCCTCTCTAAATCTGGCTGAAAAATCCTGAATTTTGGCTAAATTTTCCTCAGACAAACTGATCCTGCTTTTTTTACTCTGCCAGTTGGCAGTGATTGATTTTAACCGGCTATATGCTTCTTGAGCTGCATCTAAAGCTTTAAAAGTAAAATTCAGCTGTTTTCGATAATGCCCGGTCAGATAAAAATATCTTAAAGCCAAAGGCTCGTAACCTTTTTTCTCCAGATCAGTCAAGGTGTAAGCATTATTCAGGCTCTTGCCCATTCTACCGCCGTCAACCAGCAAAAAGCCTCCATGCAGCCAATACTTCACAAACGGTTTTTTACCGGTGGCCGCTTCGCTTTGAGCTATCTCATTCGGATGATGAGTGCTTTTTAAGTCCTCGCCGCCCACATGGATATCAAACTGTTCGCCTAAATATTTCATACTCATCGCGCTACACTCAATATGCCAGCCCGGAAAACCCGTCCCCCAAGGACTGTCCCATTCCATTTGCCGCTTTTCCCCGGCTTTGCTCAACTTCCATAAAGCAAAATCCCTTGGATTTTTCTTACCGAAGGTTGGCTTTATCCTGGCTCCCTCTTTTATCTGGTCTAAGTTTGATAACACACCATATTGATTGCCTTTGGCTTCGTAAGCCTTGGTGTCAAAATATATCCCGTCTTCGAGTTTATAAGTTAAGTTTTTGGCCTCGATTTTTTTAATCAGCTCAATCTGTTCTTTGATATGTTCGGTGGCCTTACAAAACTTTTTCTCCATCGGCCAGCTTAAATTCAGTTTTTTGTACCCTTCTAAAAAATCTTTGAAGTAAAACTCGGCTATATCCCAGGCTGTTTTGGCCTCTTTTTTGGCGGCTTTTTCCATTCTATCTTCACCCATATCGGCATCTCCCAGATTATCGCCGGTTAAATGCCCTACATCAGTAATATTCATCATGTAATCCACCTGATAATCCAAAAACTTTAAACTTCGTACTACCAAATCGCCGAGTATACAGGTCCGCCAGTTGCCGATGGTGAAATAATCATAAACCGTCGGTCCGCAAGTATAGACGCCGACTTTTGAAGGTTTTATCGGTTTAAACTCTTCCAGTCTCCGGCTTAATGAGTTATATAGTTTCATCCTGATACTCCTCTTGTAATCTCCCCTGTTCCCATCCCTTGTTTTGAAACCAAAGGCAGTTTTTTGGCCGCCTCTTCTTTTTTCTTTTTCATTTTCTCAAGCCAGTTCTCCGGCGCCTTAACCTGCTCCTCGTCAAAACCGGATTTAGCGGTAACATACTGTCTGGGCCGGTTTTCTTTTTGCTGTTGCATCCTTCTGATCTCCGCCTGAATCCGCTCATAAGCTTGCCTGGAGTGCCTCTTATCCAGCTCTGCCATCTGCTTGACTTGCTCCTTTTGTTCTTTTTGGTCATCCCCGGCTGGAGCCATCTGTCCGGAAACTGCCTTGACACCGGCTTTAACTGTCTGCTTGCCGATTTCCAATAATTCTTCCGCTACATCACCGATTATCTGCTTTGGCATATACTAATAGATTATCACAATTTAAAACTCTCTTCTGCCTTCAAACGCCCGGTTCAAAGTCGCTTCATCCGCATACTCCAGATCCGCCCCAATCGGCAAACCCCGTCCGATCCGGCTGATCTTCGCCTTATTATTCAATCCCTTGTCAATTAAGACTTTTTTAATATACATGGCCGTGGCTTCTCCTTCCATGTCCGTATTAGTCGCCATAATCAGTTCCCTGACTTTGCCTTTTTTCAATCTGGGCAGCAACTCATGAATGTGAATCTCTTCCGGTCCGATATTATTTAAAGGTGAAATGGCTCCGTGTAACACATGGTAAAGCCCTTTGTAAAATCCGCCTTTCTCTATCGCCAAAACGTCCAATGGCTGTTCCACAACGCAAAGTTCGCTTTGATCCCTGGTTCTGTCAGTGCAGATCTCGCAGGGACTGACCTCCGAGACATTAAAACAAATTTCGCACTCTTTGGTTTCCTTTTTTAGCTTGCTTAAAGCTTCGGCAAAACGGTCCAGTTCTGACTGAGGATTATGGAGTAAATAAAAAGTCAATCTTTGGGCTGTTTTTGGCCCTATCCCCGGCAATTTCTCTAAAGCTTCAATTAGCCGGCTGACAGCTCTTGCGATCTTCATATCGCCAGTATATCATAAGCTTATGAAACCCCTCCCTTATCTCCATATTGTGGCCGACTATGGCACCGGTGATCTGGCTTTTGCCGAAGTCACTCAAAGATTCAAGCATCTTTTACCTCAACTGGAAATATTTACTACTTCTACTCCGCCTTTTTCCACTTTAAATACCGGCTTTATCATTGCTCAGTTGGCTTTGTACAACCCCAGTCAAAACCTCTTTATCTACTCCAACACCGCTCCCAGAACCGATGACAAAAAACAACGCCGGGACAACGAAGGCGAACTCCTAAAATATGCTCTTTTGGATAACCACACCGAAATCTGCGCTGTTGATGCCGGTTTTTGCTTTAGTTTTGTCAAACCTCATCTTAAAGCCTTTAACCTGGTTAAGGTCCAAAACAAAGGCTCTCAGTTCCGCTCCCGGGACTTTTATCCTCAGGCAATCGTTAATATTCTCACCGGAAAAAAGACTCAATCTATTGGTGATTCTGTCGATATTAACCACATTCCCGACATTCCTGACAACAAAATCATGCATATTGACTCTTACGGTAATATCAAAACCACTATCCGCCGTTCTGCGGTTAAATTCGCCCCCGGTGAAAAAATCCGTGTGGTTATCAACCATATCTATCAGACCGGCGTCTATGCCAACGGTAATTTTACCGTTAAATCCGGTGACCTGGCTTTTGCTCCCGGCAGTTCAGGCGGTGATGACCCTTTTATGGAAATTTTCTTACGTTCCGGTAATGCCAGCCGCCACTTTTCCGATCCTCCGGTAGAAACCAAAATCCGCATTGAAAGCTTCTAACTGATCGGCCTTTGGCCTAAGTTCCCTCTTGCCAGGAAGATAAATATTTCTTTTGCTCTCTGGTTAATTTCTCCAAACCCATTCCCATTGATTTTAATTTCAACTTGGCGATCAGCTGATCTAACTTTACCGGCAATACATAAACCTTATTTGCCAGCTTACCTCTATTCTTAACCAAGTACTCGGCCGCCAAAGCTTGGTTAGCAAAACTCATATCCATCACTTCGGCCGGATGGCCCTCGGCTGCCACCAAATTAACTAATCTGCCCTCGCCTAAAAGATAAACTTTTTTATTGTTAGGTAAACTGTATTCCTCTAGAAAATCCCTGATTTTACGCTTACTGGTT
>CAYICL010000009.1:0-1282 GCA_964361885.1 uncultured Pseudomonadales bacterium | reverse complement strand
TGGTTTTGATTTTTTCCAAACCCTTCACGTTAATTTCGCAGTCAAAATGACCGCTGTTTGCCATGATCGCGCCTGATGGCATTAACTTAATATGTTTTAAATCAATCACGTTTTTATCTCCGGTCGTGGTCACAAACACTGCTCCCGCCTTAGCCGCCTCAACCATGGTTAAAACTCTAAATCCTTCCATGGCTGCTTCTAAAGCTCTGACAGGATTAACTTCCACTACCGCCACATTCGCCCCCATGCCTTTGGCCCGCATCGCCACTCCCCGGCCGCAATAGCCATAACCAACCACGACCAATGTTTTTCCTGCCAGTAAAATATTGGTCGCTCGCAAAATCCCGTCAATGGTTGACTGGCCCGTACCATAACGGTTATCAAATAAATGTTTTGTTTCAGAATCATTGGCGGCAATCACCGGTACTGCCAAAACCTTATCCTGCTCCATTGCCCTTAATCTGATCACTCCGGTCGTTGTTTCTTCTGAAGAACCGATCACCTCTTTCAGTTGGTTTTTCCTCTTGGTGTGCAGCCAGGTGACCAAATCCGCTCCGTCATCCAAAGTTACCTGGGGATGAAAATCTAACACTGCCTCCAAATGTTGATAGTAAGTCCGGCTGTTTTCTCCCTTGATGGCAAAAGTGGCCACCCCAAAGTCTTTCACCAAGCTGGCCGCCACATCGTCCTGAGTTGACAACGGATTAGAAGCACATAAAACCGGTTTGGCTCCGCCCGCCTTTAAAGCCGATATCAGGTTAGCCGTTTCAGCCGTTACATGCAGACAAGCCCCTAAAGTAATCCCTTTTAACGGCTTTTCTTTGCTAAACCTTGCCTTGATTTGCCTTAAAACCGGCATCTGCTGGCCGGCCCACTCAATCTTTAACTTCCCCTGCGGCGCTAATTTAATATCTTTAATATCGCAATTCATCATTATAATTACTTTTATACCTTTTTTTAAAACTTGACAAGCTATACTTATGAGTTTGCGTTCCTGATTTTTCCACTGAGTAAGTCGCGGCTAGCGATCCCATCCTGCCGCTTATTGGTAACGATAAACCTCTTAAATATCCGGCTAAAAACCCGGCCCTGTAAGCATCACCGGCCCCGGTCGGATCTGAACAATTATCAGGCTTAGCAATCGGAATTTTATATCTTGCTTCTTTAGTTTCAATTATTGATCCTTTGCTCCCTAAAGTAGTAATTAATATTTTGCCCGGCTTTAATAGCTGTCTTTTGGCCAATTTAAGTTTTTTTAATAATAAAGCGATTTCATAGTCAT
>CAYICL010000008.1:0-22022 GCA_964361885.1 uncultured Pseudomonadales bacterium | reverse complement strand
AATGACATTTCAAAAAAATCCAAAACAGAAAAGCAGTTATCCGGCAACCCTGGAAAGATTTGAGAAGGGCAGGCAACGGGACTGGATAAAAACTAAGCTAAGCCCCAGACAAGAACTGTCTTTTAAAGGTAAATTTACCCGATATTTAAGAAAAAACCCGAACAGTTAAGTTAAAAGATTCCACTATTTTAAATAATAGTAACTTTTTTTGGTTTTACCCTTTTTAGCCAGAAAACCTTTATTAATCAAAGCTTTAAGCAGATTATGAGCCTGTTGCCGGGAGATTTTAAGTCTGAATACCAGATCGGCAGAAGTGATTTGTTTCTGAGTCTGAATGATTTCCAAAACCTGGCGTTCTTTAGGAGAAGGCCGGTCTTCTACATCAAGCTTAAACATCGCTTGTTTGGTTCTGGCTAAAGCGCCCTGGAGAGAAAAATTAACCCCGTCGGTAAAGTACTCCAGCCACTCGGTTTTGTTACCGCTGTCGGCAGTATGGAGCTTATCTGAGTACATGTGGCGGTCAATGTCGTAGTAATCATCCAAAAGAAAGTATTTATTAATTAAATATTGGTTTTTTAAAAAAAGCAGGGCAGTTAATAAGCGGCAGACCCGGCCGTTGCCGTCAAGAAATGGGTGGATATAGACAAAGTGATGATGAAAGATGCCGGTTTTAATCACTAACGGAATTTGAGTTTCTTCAATTTGCCAGTCAAACAGTTCAGTTAAGGCGGCGATAATCTGGTTTTTCCGGTGAAAGGGAGGTTCGTGTTTGATTTCCAAGGTCATGAACTGCCGGGATTCGTTAGCATAGCGGCCGACAATGACTTTTTTGTTTCTGATCTGGCCGGCAATTTCATCCCGGACACCGGTAATCAGAAGACGGTGAAACTGCAGAGTCAGATCAACGGAGAGAGGCTGATTAGTATAGTCAGCCAGATGAGTGAGGATGTCAAAGTAGTTTCTGACCTCTTTTTCATCCCGGTTAACCGGCACCCGGTCGTTTAACAACAAGTTGGTAACTTCCTGTAAAGACAAAGGATTGCCTTCGATGCTGTTGGAAACATAAGCGGATTGGATTAAGTTGTCCTGATGAAGGTTCAGCTCAAGTTTTTGGGGAATTTTCAAAGACTCCAGCTGGCCGTAAAGCCGTTCGATCTGGGTAATGTTGGTTAGGAGTTTTTTGGATAGTTTGAAGTTAGGTTTAAGCATATCAATAATTGTATATTATACTGACTTAACTAACAATTGTAAAGCTAATTGTAAAGGTATTGGTAAAGGAGATCAGTAAAGCTAACTTTACTGATATACTGCTGTCATGAATAAGGTTAAGGTATTTAAATATTTAAACGGCCGGTTAAGTTGTCCGGTATTTTTTCCTGATGCCACCCAAGGGGTGGTAAAAACGGTGGATACGTCAGATTTACAAGCCACCAAAACCGAAGGGATTCTGGTCAATACTTATCATCTTTATGCGCAGCTAGGCAAAAAAGCCATCAGGCAATTTAGCGGCATAAGAGAGTTTATGAACTGGAACGGGGCAGTGATATCAGATTCAGGCGGATTTCAGGTGATGACTCTGGCTAAAGCCATGAAAGGCAAGGTGACTGACGAAGGGGTGGCGTTTAATTTGAGCAAAAAGAAAAGAATCAAGTTAACCCCGGAAAAATCAATTGAGTTCCAGATGGGTTTAAAACCGGATATGGTGATAACTTTGGATGACTTTACGATGCCGAAAGCCAGCTATAAACAGGCTAAAGAGACAGTTGAACGGACAGTGTTGTGGGCTAAAAGGAGCAAAGATGAATTTGAAAGAATTTGTGAAACAGAACAGATTGGAAAAGATAAAAGGCCATATATTTTAGCGGTAGTTCAAGGCGGAGACTGGTTGGATTTAAGAAAAGAGTGTGCGGAAAAGTTATTAGAGATAGGTTTTGACGGTTATGGTTATGGCGGTTGGCCGTTAGATCAGCGAGGGAAGTTCAATTACGAAGTAGCCAAAACCATTGTCAAGTCAATTCCGCAAAAATATTTTCTTTTCGGTTTAGGTATCGGCAAGCCTGAAGAAGTAGTGAAGTTAGCTAATATGGGTTATGATATTTTTGACTGTGTTTTGCCGACTAGAGACGCCAGACATAAAAGATTGTATGTGTATACGGCCGAATCGATTGATAAAATTGACATACAAACGGAAGGGTTTTATCTGTTTTTCTCACCGGATAAACAAAAGCACTACGATGATAAAAAGCCTGTCAGTACAGCCTGCGATTGTTTATTGTGTAAAAACTATTCCCGGGCTTACTTAAACCATTTATTTAGGATTAATGAGTTAACGGCCCTAAGACTATCAACAATCCATAACTTAAGATTTTACTCAATATTAATGGAAAAGTTAAAAAGATGAAAGTATGAAGCGGGCAGTTTTATTTCTAAACGGAGAACTGGCGGATTTAAGTCAAGTCAGAAAGCAAATAAAAAAGTCTGACCTGATGATCGGAGTTGACGGCGGAACCAGACATATATTTAAGTTAAAACTTAAGCCGGATTTGATTATCGGCGACTTTGATTCATTAAAGAGGAAAACAGGCTGCATTCCGATAATTAAATTTCCAAAAGATAAAGATTTTACAGACACGGAGTTAGCTTTAGAGTATGTGATTAAACAAGGTTATCAAGAAATTGTTTTAACCGGGTGGTTAGGCAGACGGCTGGATCATATGATCAGTAATTTGATGACTATAGCCAAGCTGCCGGCAAAGATATCGATAGTTGAAGGCAAGCAACAAATGTTTTTAGCAACAGATAAAATCACGGTCAAAGGCAAGCAGGGCGATTTAGTGTCTTTGATTCCCCTGCTGGGAGACTGTTTAGGGGTAAAAACTCAAGGTTTGAAGTGGCGCCTACAGGGAGAGACCCTGAAGGTTGGTCAAGGCAGAGGCTTAAGTAATGTGATGATTGGAAGAAAAGCAACCATAAAGATAAAAAAAGGCTGTTTACTGGTAATTAAAACAATTAAGTGAGCCTACAGGGAGAGACCCTGAAGGTTGATTAAGTGAGCCGCCTGGGTTTCGAACCCAGAACCCTTTGCTTAAGAGGCAAATGCTCTACCGTTGAGCTAGCGGCCCGTGATGGTGCGCCTGGAGGGAATCGAACCCCCAATCCTTCGTTCCGAAGACGAATGCTTTAATCCGTTAAGCTACAGGCGCTTTCTTCTTGAATTATAGCAAACAACATTGACAAATTGTAAAAATATTAGATGATGGTAATATTGTAAAAAAATTATGAATGAAGACGATAAGCCCGGCGGGAGTAATAACCAGAGTTTTTACCCTGGAAAAGTCGGCATAATTTACAGCGAAGTGAAACGGGAATATTTTCCGACTGAAGCACAATATTTAACTGAAAAAGATGCCTTAAATGATGCCGAGATTGTGGCTAAATATTTAGAGAAATTGGGGGTAAGAACCCAACTTTATCCGGGCAATCCTAAGTTGCCGGGAGAATTGAGAAAACATAAGCCGGACATGGTGTTGAATTTAGCCGGTTCGATCAAAGGCAATGAGTATTTGGCAGCAACCATTCCCGGAGTTTTGGAGCTTTTGGCTATCCCCTACACAGGAGCAGGAATTTTAGGCGAGTCTTTGTCTTACAATAAATTCTTAATTAAAAAGCTGTTACAGCAAAACGGAGTGCCGGTGCCTAATTATCAATTGTTTAATACAGCCGCCGATCCTTTGGACCCGACTTTAAGATTTCCGTTAATTTCCAAATTAAACGAGATTCACGGATCAGTGGAAATTACTCAAGATTCAGTATCGGAAACAGAAAAACATTTAAGAGAGAGATTGAAGTTTTTGATTAATACTTATAAACAACCGAGCTTAGCCGAAGAGTTTATTGTCGGCAGAGAAATCACCTGTTACCTCCTGGAAGGATTAAACAAAAAGGTATATCTGGCCGAGAAGGTATTTAAAAAGTCTGACAGAAAGTATATTTTTGCTACTTTTGAAGACCAATGGCTGGAAAATAGCGCCAACTCATTTCATTACCAGAAGTACAAAGATCCGCTCTTAAGAGAGTATGTTAAAAAGGCTTTTGAAATTACCAAGATGAGCGATTACGGCAAGTTCGACGTCAGATTGGATTTATCCGGCAGATATTTTTTCCTGGACTGTAACAGTAATCCGGCTTTTGGTCCTAAAGAAACAGATTCAGCGGTGGCCAATATTTTAGATCTGTACGGGATCAGTTTTGAAGAGATTTTAAAACGGCTGGTATTAAATACCATGCGGGATATGGCCGGCAAGGAGTTATTACCGCCAACCACTAACGGCGAATGACGGTATAAATTGTTGGATATTGCAGGAAAATAGCCGGGCTGTCTTCAACCAAAAAGCGTTGGAAATCACGGTAGATCTCTTTTCTTTTAACCGGATCGGAGATTTTCCGGCCGTCTTCCAAGAGTTTATCAATCTTAAGATCGGAGTAGTGAGTGATATTAGTTGGCTGAGTGGAGTGCCAAAGAGCGTGTTGGTCAGGATCCGGGGGAATTTCTTGGGCCACCAGGATAGCCTGGAAGTCGGGTTCGATAGAATTAATAATCTTAACGTTGGTTTTGATATTTAATATTTCCTGCCAGGATTTGGCAATCGATTCGGCTAAAGGTAAAAAGGTTTGGCTGGTTCCCAAGGAGATTTCCAGCTGTGCGCTAAGACTGGCTTCCTCAACCGCTTTTTGATAAAGTTCTTTGGCTTGAGCCGGATTGTAGTCATAAGACTTTAAATTTGGGTTGTAAGCCCAAGATAAAGGGCTGATTGGGCCAAAAGCCCGATTATCAGCTGACCCGGATTTTTCTTTAATAGCATAAGCCAAGGCTTGACGAAGAGATTTATTACCAAACTGGGGAGAGGAAAGATTAAAGATAACGGCCAAGTATTGATGATAGTTAATTGATTGTTCCAGTTTAATTTTTTTTTGCCAATCATCGGTTAAAGGATTGGAAATTAAATTCTTTAACTGATTAACCTCGCCTAATTTAAAACCCTGCCAAGCAGCTTCATTGGAAGGATAAAACTTGAAGGTTAGATTTTGAGTTGGGCTGGTTAGGTTAATAATTTTTAAGTATGGCCCGGAAAAACGGATTTTTTTGATTAAATAATCACCGGCAGTGACTTGATTGTTTTTGATAATCGGCCGGTTTAAAGTGACTAAAAAAGGCGAAAAAGACTCTTTAAGCTTGAAGGCGATAACATTATCGCCCGGATAAGAGACGGTAACGTCAGGAATATCAAAGGTAATATCCTGGCTTTTGATTAAAGTGTTGTCACTCCAGAAGATCTGAGGAGGAAGGTAAATCCGGTAAAGAGTTTCGTCTTCCGAAACTTCCCAATTTTCAGCCAAGCCAGCGACAATCTCACCGGATTCACTAAGGTTAATCAAGCTACGGCTAAAAACCGATTGAACAGAGTCCGGTAAATTGGCTAAAGTGTATTGGCCGACCAAACCGATTTTTTGCTGAGGTTTGATTTTGGGCAACAAAGAAATTAAGTTTTTGCTGGCCAGTAAGAACAGAATAACAACAACAGTAACTAAGCCGATTAAACGGCGGTGTTTTTTAAAAAAAGAATTAATTATCCAAAAAGGCTTGCGAAACGGCCGGGTCAGGATCATACCATGACATTTAAAATAGAGATAATAACAAAGATAATTGTCAAAATAATCGTCAGACTAAAAACGAGTTTTTCGACACCTCTTTTAGAATGATAAGTGCTGGATTGACCGCCGAAAGTACTGCCTAGTCCGGTGCCTTTGGCTTGGAGTAAGATCAAACCGACTAAGCTAATGGCAACGATGATTTGAATTAATGTCAAAAACATAGTTATATTCTACCTCACTCATCATTTAAAATGGCTTCGAAGAGATTAAAGACAAAACTTAATAATAAGGAAGCCAGCAGGTAAGAGAGGAAAATATTAATCGATAAGGCCGGAATAGCAAAGCCGGCTTGGGAATAGGGGGGAAGAGTGAAAGCCTTAACAGAAACAGTTTGAGTGACTTTGGTTAAAATCAAAAGCACAATGACGTTACCGAGCCAGCGGAACAAGCCTAAAGTCATCAGGTTAATCGGCAGTAAAAAAAGCTTAACGATAGGTTTAACAAAATAGTTGATGAGGGTAAAAACAATGCCGGCCCAGATCAGTTCCAGAAGCCGTGAAGGAATCGCCAGACCGGAGAAAAAAGAAGCGACGGCATAAAGACTGAAAGTATTTAAAAGACTAATCCTGATGAAATTTTTCATAAAACAATTTTATCACAATCACCAACAGGCCTAAGGATAATAATATTAAACCCAGATATTTTAAGTTTTCCTTGGAAAAAAATAAAGAATAGACAGGTTTAAGAGCCATTGATTGATTAAGGCTGACCAACTTGGAAGAAACAGTCAGGTTATCGGTAAAGCGATCCAACCAGGATGTAGCCGGCAGTTGGAAATCAATCGTATAACTGGCAAAGGGGGGTAAAATAGGAATTTCCCAGGAAGAGCGAGAAAGTTTAAAGTGATTTGACGTCAGGTTAATAAGTTGATGATACAAAGCCACGTTCCCGGTATTTTTAACAATAATTTGACCGGGGATATTAACACCGGCTAAAGCAGTGACGGGCAATTTAAGCCTGATATCTAATTGAGATAGAGAATTAATTGGCGACCCAAATTCAATCTGAACATCTTTAGAATCAGTCTCATTGGTTTTATAAGCCCCGGCAGGAGCCGGGCCTGATGAATCCTGGCCCTGAATACTAAAAACAATATGATTTAAGTCAAAGTGGTTAAAGAAATCAATACCGCCGGTAGTATTACCCCAAGTCGGATCAACCGGGACCCAAATTAATCTTTGATTATCAAAGTACTCAGGCCAGGCATGCAAGACATCTTTTTTCAGGCTTAAGGGTCGTAAGGCAGGGTTGGTGGTATAAGCAAAGCCGTTAACGGCCCGGGCCGGAATATTGGCTGCCCGCGACAGAGCCACAAACAAGTCGGTAAACTCCATGCAGATGACAGAATTGGGATTATCCAAGGCATTGGCGGCGCCGAAACGGGTATTTTCGTCACTTAAACGGCCATAATCATACAGGAAATTATTAACAATATAGGAATAGATGTTTTGAGGAGTTTTTAATTTTTGAGCCAGTTCAATAATTCTCGGATTATCGATTTCCCAAAAAGGTTTTTTAGACAGATAACTGGAAGGATTTGCCAGTTCAGTTTTAGGGAAATCCTGCCTGGGATTGAGATCGATCTGAGCTGAACCGGTGGCAGTGACGGTTAAGGTTTGTTTGGAGAAGAGTAAATAAGCGGCCAGCCAATTACCGTCAGTATCGATGGAAACAGATTCAGGCTCCGGCAATAAAGTTTGCAGGGTAATTTTTTGAAAAGCAGTATCAGGAGGCAAAGCCAAGTTGGTCCGGACCGGAAAGATATTAGGATTTTCCAGATGATAGGTTAAATTGAAGTTGAAGAATTGGCTTTGACCAAAAGTGGCACTAATGCCTTTTTCGAGCAGATCAGCGGTTTTAAAACGATAAACCGTATAGGTTGGGCCGGGTGTTTGGCTGACAGGCAGAGGCGAGATTATAGCCGGCCGGCCAAAAGCATTAGGAATGGACAAGCTTAAGTTATAAGCATTTAAGTTTTCAGGATGAGTCAGTTTAGGAATAGAGATTTCCCAGACATTGCCCAGACGATTAGCAAAATCAGTACTGTCAAATTCCAGGTTAAAGGTTTGCGCTTTATCTTTGCCTAAAACCTTATCCGGAAAAGGAATGACAATATTGGTTGTTTTCGTACCCTGATTAACTTTTAAATCCAGCGGGCCGTTGGAATTATAAGCCTGAATCGCCGATAGTTGAGTCGAACCAATGGACAAGGAAAATTCGCTGGCATAGATGTTTGATAAACGGTTAATTAAGCTGATAGTAAATCGAGCATGAGTAATACCGTTGGCTTGAACCAAATAATTAACAGCGTAGTCGGTGGAAAATTCAGATTCCGCCAAGGCCGGTTTCAGGCTGAAGAAAAATAAAAACAAAAGCAGAAAAATTGATCTAACCAGCTTGGTTAACATGAGGTAATTGTAAAGGGAATTTAAAACTAATGCAAAAGTAGGGGTTGACATTCGGGATTTGGTCGGGCTAAGATGAAACTAAGATAATACAAACATATGCCGGTAACTCTTTATAAAAGACAAAAACAGATTGTGGATTTTATCAGCCAATATATTCAAAGCCACGGACACTCGCCGACTTTACAGGAAATAGCCGACGCCATGCATTTATCATCTTTAGCGACAGTGCATGAACATATTGCGACCTTAACCAGAAAAGGAGTGATTAAAAAATATGAAGGTTCGGTGAGAGGTTTAGAAATACTTGACAGCCGCTATGCCAACACCGGTTTAGGTTTAGAACTGCCGATTTTAGGTTACATTGCCGCGGGAAAGCCGATTGAACCGTTTACTGATCCCAATGCCAATTTCGGCGTGTCACCGTCAATGGTGACGGGAAAAGTCAGATCGTTTGTCTTGCAGGTCAAAGGCGACTCGATGGTTGAAGAAGGTATTTTAGACGGTGACTATGTCGTGGTTGAAGAACAACAAGAGGCCAAAAACGGGGATATTGTCGTCGCTTTATTGGAAAACGGTTTGGCCACTTTAAAAAGATTTTTTAAAGAAGCGACCAGAATCAGACTGGAACCGGCCAATTCATCGATGAGTCCGATCTATGCCACCAACGTTAAGATCCAGGGCAAAGTAGTGGGAGTCATCAGGAAATTTAACCAGGTGAATTAAAACGCCGGTTCTTTTTTAACTTGTGCCAGACATAAGCGGCTAGGGCCATTAAACCTATAACAAAAATTGCCAGGTCAAATTTATGGAAATATTGGCCTAAAGTATTCCAGTTGTCGCCTAAAACTTTACCCAAATAAGCCAGGGGAGTTGTCCAGATCAAAGTCCCTAAAAAAGCAAAAAAAGCGAATTTTTTAACATCCATCCGGCTCATGCCGGCTGGCAAAGAGATAAAAGTACGAACAACCGGCAGCAGCCTGGCGGTAAAGGTCACCAGCTGGCCGTGGGTTTTAAACCAGTGCATTGCTTCGTCGAGTTCATATTCAAAAATTAACAAGTACTTGCCCCAGCGTTTGATTAAGCGCCGGACGACAACTTCCCCGCCGTAAAATCCCAGAGCATAAGATGCCAGAGAGCCAAGAGTGCCGCCGATGGTTCCGGCCAAGATAACTCCTGGTAAGGTAAAACGGCCGGTTGAGACCAAGAAGCCGGAAAAAGGCATGATGATTTCTGACGGCAAAGGGATATTGGCAGATTCAATCGCCATCGCCAAAGCCACGCCAGGATAGCCAAGGGAGCTGATAATAGTAGTCGCAATCGTACCTAAAAACTCAATTAAAGCGCTGATCATAAAACATTGGTCAGATCGACATTAATCGGTTTGGTCAGATCGGTTGGAAGCTTCACCATTTTTAAAATTTGCTGATGAAAAGTCGGTTTAACAGTTTGATAAAAAACGCCAATCGGCAGTCGTTCGGTTTCAAGGGCTTTGGTTAAAGCAGAAGCAAAATCTGCCGGATTATGTTTAACCGATTTTAAGTCATAAATATGTTTCCGATACCAGTCATAAGACATGGACCGATTGTAAGTCACACAGGGCTGCAGGATATCGATAAAACTAAAACCCGGATGCTTGACGGCTTGGACAATTAAATCAGCCAGGTGAGGAATGTTAGCGCTAAAACCACGGGCAACAAAAGCAGCGTGATTGATAATGGCATTAGCTAAAGGGTTAAAACTTTCATCAATTGAACCATCAGGAGTGCTGGGAGTAACAGTCCCCTTTTTGGTGGTGGGTGACATCTGGCCGGTAGTTAAACTGTAAAGATAATTATCATGGCTTAAAACCACAATATCATGGTTGCCCCGGGCCAAAGAGATAAAATGAGACAGACCTTCGCCAAAGCAGCCGCCGTCTCCGATAATGGCGATAACCGGCAAATCCGGCTGGGCTAATTTGATACCGCTGGCGACTGGTAAAGCCCGGCCATGCAAACCATGGAAACCATAAGCGTAGATAAAGTCAGCCATATTGCCTGAACAACCGACATCATAGACAAAAACTACCTGATGAGGAGCTAAGTTCAGGTCGTCCATGGCTTGTTTAACCGAGCCTAAAATGCCAAAGTTGCCGCAACCCGGACACCAAGTCGGAGCGATATGGGTAGTACGTTTGAGATGGGCTGTTGTCATAAAGTTTTAAGTTTTTTAATGATTTCTTCCGGAAAAAAAGGCCGGCCGTCATATTTTAATAATTGTGGCTCAATCTTCAGGCCGGTTTCCTGCCTGATCAACCGATTCAACTGGCCGGTAGAATTACATTCAAGAGTGATTAGTTTTTTTGAGTTTTTGATTAAGTTTAAAAACTCAAGCTTAGGAAACGGCCAAAGCCAGGAGAAATGGATAAAGTTAGTATTGGTTAAGGATTTTAAAGCTTGTAAAATAACCCCTTTGTTTGAGCCCCAGGAAATAATAGTGGTTGGAGCGGCAGCCGGGCCAAAAAGGGTTGGTTTGACCAATAAAGGGTCGGTTAAAACCGATAAAGTTTTGCGGTTTCGTTTATCGACCTGAATTTGTCTTTCAGCCGAAGCTTCAGTGGCATAACCCAGCTCATCATGTTCATAGCTATTGGTTAAACAAACCCCGCCGGCTTGTCCGGGCAAAGAGCGCAAGGAGATGCCGGAGTCTGTCGGGCGGTAGCGGGCAAACGGAGTTTGATTATCAAGCTTGGAAGTTTCTGCCAAAGAAAATCTTTGGTTTTGATGTTTGGCTGGCGGTTTGGGCATGATGAAGTATGATTCGGCCAAATATTTATCCGATAAAATAATTATCGGTAACTGATATTTTTCGGCTAAGTTTTGAGCCAGCTTGGTTAATTCAAACGCTTCCCAGCAGTCACCGGGAGCCAGAACAATGCGGGGAAATTCATCCTGACCGGCATTAATAACAAACAGCAGATCTCCCTGGCTGGACCAAGTCGGCATGCCCGTGGACGGACCGGGCCGCATACCATTAACAATTACCAAAGGAGTTTCCGTCATTCCGGACAAACCTAAAGCTTCAGTCATTAAAGAAAAACCACCGCCGGAAGTAGCCACCATACTTCTTAAACCGGCATAAGCAGCGCCAATGGCCATGTTGACGACACCGATCTCATCTTCAGCCTGCCTGACAGCCAGATTAGCAGTGGTAGCTTTGGCTGCCAAAAAATGCAAGATAGCGGTAACAGGAGTCATGGGGTAAGCCGCAAAAAACTGTAAGCCGCCGGCAAGAGCGCCTAAACTGATCGCTTCATTGCCGGTTAAATAGAGTTGATTTTGATGCGGTTTTAAATCAGACGGTAAGGATTTCTTGCTTGACTGATAATTTTTAGCGGCATAATCATAGCCAGTTTGAGCCGCTTTCAGGTTTAAAGCCACTACAGTTTGACCTTTTTTGGAAAAGTTGTCTTTGATCAGCTGATTTAAAACATTTAAATCCAGGCCAAAAACATAAACAGACAGACCTAAGGCAATGATATTTCTGGTTTGCAAAGGTAAGTTATTTTTACCACAAAGATCAATTAAATATTGATCATCTAAAGAAATTTCCAAATCAAATTTAAGCTCAGGGCTTAAAACAGGTTTAATATCAGCCGCGACCTGGAAGGTATTCAAGCCGCCCCGGATCAAAGATGGATATTCAGTGTAGCCGCAAACATTTAAACCCTGATTAAAACAGGTTTGAGAAAAGATCAAGCCACCGACCTTAATACCTTCTCCGGCGGCGCCGGTGATTTTTAGGTTAAATAAACTCATGGTACAATCTCTAATTATATGGCTCAACTTTACATAGTGTCAACGCCGATAGGCAACCGGAAAGATATTTCTTTAAGAGCTTTGGAAGTTTTTGACAGCGTAAATTACTTACTGGCTGAAGATACCAGAAAAACCGGCAGGCTTTTGGATTATTACCGGCAGGAAGGATTACTGACTAACCGGCCCCAATTGATCAGTTTTTATGAAGCCAATGAAGGACAAAGAATTGATGAAGTAATGAGGTTATTAAAGAATGATAAAAATGTCGGTTTGGTTTCCAATAGCGGCACGCCTTTGATCTCGGACCCCGGGTTTAAACTGGTCAGAAACTGTATTGAACAAAAGATCCAAGTGATTGCCATTCCCGGAGCCTCGGCAATTTTAACCGGGTTGGTGATATCCGGATTACCGACGGATAAGTTCATGTTTTTAGGTTGGTTACCCAAAAAGCCGGGAAAAAAGGAGAAACTTTTAAATAATATAAAACAAATTTTAGAAATATTACCGCAAACAGCAGTGTTTTACGAATCACCTTTTAGAGTAGTAAAAACTTTGGAGACGATCAAGAAAGTTATGCCGGGAGCAGAAATTATCATCGGCAGGGAGTTAACTAAGAAGTTTGAAGAAGTTATTCGAGGAAGTGCAAAAGAGTTAATTGATTTATTAAAAGATAAAAAGTTAAAAGGTGAAATAGTGGTGATGATAGGTTTAAAATTCCTCTAGAGTAGAAGTATCACCAATCGGCAGACCAAGTTCTTGAGCTTTTAAAAGCCGACGCATAATTTTACCTGATCTAGTTTTAGGAAGTTTGTCCCGGAACTCAATCTCTCTGGGATAAGCATGTCCGGCAAGATTTTTTTTGACATACTCCATAATTTTTTGTTTCAAACTTTCTGAAGGCTTTACACCAGCCTTAAGAGTAATAAAGGCTTTAATAATTTCTCCTCTTAATGGGTCTGGTTTACCAATGACCGCGGCTTCAATGATTTGAGGATAAGAGACCAAGGATGATTCAACTTCAAAAGGACCAACTCTTTCACCGGCAGTTTTAATCACATCATCAGCCCGGCCTAAAAACCAAAAATAACCATCTTTATCCTGCCAAGCCCGGTCGCCAGAAATATACCAGCCTTTTATAAAGCAAGAAGCATATTTTTTAGGTCGACGCCAAATTTTTTGCATCATTGACGGCCAACCGGCTTTAATAGCCAAATTACCTTCTTGGCCAATAGGCAAAGGTTTTCCCTTATCATCAAGAATAGCAGCAGTAATACCAGGAACTGGTTTACCCATAGAACCAGGTTTGATATCAAGGCAGGGAAAGTTAGCGATCATGATCCCCCCAGTTTCAGTTTGCCACCAGTTGTCATGAAAAGGCAGTTTAAAGGCTTTTAGACTCCAATAGATGGCTTCTGGATTCAAGGGTTCACCCACACTAGCCAGGTGTCTTAATGATGACAAATCGAATTGTTTAACGATATCGAGGCCGGAAGCAGCCAGCATTCTGATAGCAGTAGGAGCAGTATACCAGACGTTAACTTTATATTGTTCAATTAATTGGTACCATTTTTCCGGAGAAAATCGACCGGCATAGACTAGAGCTGAGGCGCCATTTGACCACGAACCAAGGATTTCATAAGCAATACCAGTGACCCAGCCTGGATCAGCAGTACACCAATAAACATCGCTGTCTTTAATGTCCAGCACCCATTTGGCAGTTAAATGTTCATGGAGAATAGCATAGTGTTGATGAATAACTCCTTTTGGTTTGCCGGTAGTACCAGAAGTATAAAGCATAAAAGCCGGGTCAGTCGGTTGGGTGTGGCTAGGATGAAGCTTTTGGCTGGCAGACTGCATCATCAAGGGTAGGCTAATAAATTGCTTTTGATGAGTTTTAATATCGGTGATTAAAATGTGTTTTAAGTGGAGCAGTTTTGGTAAAACTTTTTTGACTCGGGGTAATAAATCAGAATTGGTTATTAGGACAGAGGCATCTGAATTATTTAGCCGATCTTCTAGGGCTTGTTCTCCGAAAGCGGAAAAAAGCGTGCCAGCGATGGCGCCAATTTTTAGAGTACCCAAAAAACCATAATATAGTTCAGGATATCGAGGCAAAAAGAAAAAAACCCGATCATGTTTTTCAACTTGAAGTTGTTTTAAGATGTTGGCAAATTGGTTTGATAATAGAGATAGTTCCAAAAAAGTAAATTTTTGTTGCTGATCTTCAGGTCCATGCCAATAAAGAGCGACTTTATTTTTTCTTTTGCCTTGAGCTTGACGATCAATGGCATTGTAAGCGGCATTTAGATGATTATCTGGGAACCAGGATAATTGATCGTGGTATTTGGAGTAGGTAAAACTGGAATAAATCTGTTGGTAATCTTTTAAGTTAGGAGAAGATTTAAGATAAATATCAGTTTTTTTAATTAATTTGGATTTAAGCATGATGTAATTATAACAGGCTTTTACCGGTCATTGAGTCAGGTTTAGGAAGATTGAATAATTTTAAAACGGTCGGAGCAATATCGGCCAAAATCCCTGACGGCAATGTTTTAGTCTGGCCTAAAAAATTTTCAGAGACTAAGATTAAAGGTACAGGATTAGAAGAGTGTTCGGTATCGACTTGACCGGTTTGCAGATTGATCAATTCTTCGGCGTTGCCATGATCGGCGGTAATAATACAAGTACCGTTAACGGCCTGAATTACCGGAATAATTTTAGTCAAAGCCGAATCAACCGCCTGACAGGCTTTAACAGTAGCCGGCAAACTACCGGTATGAGCGACCATATCAGGGCAGGCAAGATTGGCGATAATAAAATGATACTGACGTGTTTTTAGAGCCGCGATCAACTTGTCGGTAATCTCGGGTGTAGACATATCCGGTTTTAAATCATAAGTAGCCACCTTGGGAGAGGGAATAATTTCCCAATCTTCTCCGGTAAAGGGCTGCTCCCTTAAACCGTTAAAATAAAAAGTGACGAATCGTTCTTTTTCGGTTTCGGATAAATGAAGCTGACGCAAATTATTGTCAGACAAGATTCGAGACAAAGGATAATCAACGTGCATCGGCGGCATAATCACGTGCACGGGCAGATTTTTTTGATACTCGGTCATGGTGACAAAATAAAGATTGGTTAAGAATTTATTGCGTTTAAAAGGAGGGTTGGTGGAAGCTTTTTCAGGCAAATGGCTATGCAGGTATTTATCGGCCAAAGGATCAAAAGCCGGTTGATTAGCATCTTTGGCAAAATCAGGTAAAATAAAAGCCTTGGTTAATTGACGAGGCCGGTCAACCCGAAAATTAAAGAAAATAACGGCATCATTAGCTTTGATCAGATCTAAAGGCACATTGCTGGAATCGACAATATTAGTGGGTTCAATAAACTCATCGGATTTTTGAAGCTGGTAAGATTGTTGAATGGCCAGTTGAGGTGAAGCAGCTTTCTCACCCACACCTTCGGTCAGGCAGCGATAAGCTTTTTCGGTTCTGGGCCAGCGAAAGTCCCGATCCATCCCATAATAGCGGCCGGTAACGGAGACAATTTGACCGAACCCGGCTTGTTCCAAATGGGATTTTATTTGAGCGATGTAAGCTTGGGAAGTGGTCGGCGGTGAATCCCGGCCGTCGGTAAACAAATGAAGGGAAAGTTTAGTCAACTGGTGCAGGCTGGCAAATTTAATTAAAGCAAAAAGATGTTCGTTATTGGCGTGAACTCCACCGGAGCCAATTAAACCCATCAGATGTAAAGTTGATTGATACTTTTTTACATGATCAATGGTTTTAAGCAAGGTCGGATTGGTAAAAAACGAACCGTCGGCAATGGCAGTATTAATCCGGGGCAGATCCTGAAAAACAATTTGACCGGCGCCCAGATTAATATGTCCGACTTCAGTGTTACCATCTTCACCGCGGGGCAGACCAACCGCTTCACCTGAAGCAGTCAATTTAGTGTGAGGGTAAGAAGACATTAATTGATTAAAAAAAAGCGGTTTGGCCAGAGTGACAGCATTTCCCGGACTGGGAGGAGCTAAACCCCAGCCATCCAAAATCAATAAAACCACCGGATTGACGTCTGAATTCATGATTAATTAACTATACTATTGATTTAATTCCGACTCAATTGCCAGCAAGCGATTGTATTTAACGATTCTTTCGCCCCGGGCCGGAGCCCCGAACTTGGTATAGTCGGCACCGACAGCAACGGCAAAATCAGCGATAAAGTCATCATTAGTTTCACCGGATCGATGGGAAACAATGACTTTCCAGTCCTGCTTCCGGCAAAGTTTAATCACTTCAATAGTTTCCGAAATAGTGCCAACCTGGTTAGGTTTAATTAAAATAGCATTGCAGGCTTTAGCGGCAATGGCTTTGAGGATCCGGTTTTTATTAGTGCATAATAAATCATCACCAATAATCAAGGTAGTTGAGCCTAGTTCATCATTTAGTTTTTGCCAGCCGTTCCAATCTTCAGCCGAAAGCGGATCTTCCAGAGAAAATAAATGATATTCCCGGTTGAGCTGCTGATAGTAGTCAATCAGTTCATCGCGGCTGTAAGGCTGGGCCCGGTCTTTAATCTGATACTGGCCATTGATAAAGAAAAAATCAGCCGCCACATCCAAACCTAAAAAGACATCCTGGGCAAATTTATAGGGCGATTGGTTAATAGTTTCCAAAATAACTTCCAAAGCATCCAGATTAGTAAATAAATTTGGCGCGTAACCGCCTTCATCGCCGATGCTGTGAACCAGCTGCCGACGTTTTAAAGTAGTTTTTAAACTTTTATAAATCTCAACTCCGATTTGTAAGGCCTGGTGATAGGGAAAACGGAGGGAAGGAATAATATGAAATTCCTGGAAGTCAAGATTGCCGGCACCATGAGCGCCGCCATTAATAATATTAAAGGTCGGACTGGGAAGTTTTTTCAATGACGGATTCAAGCCGTATTTTAAAGACAGATATTTATAAACCGGCAGATTTAAACTGGCGGCGGCGGCTTTTAAAACCGCCATGGATACCGATAACAAAGCATTAGCCCCTAAGTTAGTTTTGTTGGGAGTAGCGTCAAGATCAATCAAAGCCTGATCCAGTTTGGTTTGTTCAGTTGGGTCAAAACCCATTAATTTTGGGCCAATAACAGAATTAACATTATTAACCGCTTTTAAAACTCCCTGGCCATGAAAGCGATTTGGGTCATTATCACGAAGCTCAACGGCTTCAGCTTTACCGGTAGAAGCTCCGGAGGGAATCGAAGCAGTCGCCTGATGTCCGGTGTCTAAAACAACACTGGTTTGGATGGTGGGATTGCCACGGGAGTCAAGAATTTCTGTCGAAACCAGACGTTTGATCTTAGCCATGATTAATTAAGCGCTGTTCAGCATGATAAACAATATCTCTGGTAGTGTCGATCATATCCGGTGAAATCGAGACGCTGGTAATGCCCCATTCCACCAGTTTTTGAGTTAAATCAGAATAAACCGAAGGCGCTTGGCCGCACATTGAGACAGTCACACCCTGAGCCCGGCAGGTGGTTATGGTTTTTTTAAAGGCCCAAAGTACGGCCGGGTTACGTTCGTCATAGACCGGGGCGACTTCACTGTTATCACGATCAACCCCTAAGATCAGCATCGTCAAGTCATTGGAACCAATGGAAACACCGTCAATACCGACAGAGAGGAAATCTTTAAGTAAAATGACATTGGCAGGGATTTCCACCATCAGCCAGAGTTTAAATGAAGGTGAGCGGACCAAACCATGAGCGGTAACAATCTTTTTAACCTTGGTTAACTGCTCAACGGTGCGGACGAAAGGAATCATTAACCAGAGATTATTAAGCTTAAGTTTGTTTCTGACAAGACTTACGGCTTTGAGTTCCAGGTCAAAAACTTTTTCATCAACAATATAGCGATAAGCTCCGCGGTAGCCTAACATAGGATTTGGTTCGACTGGCTCATAGGCTTTGCCGCCAATTAAATTGGCATATTCATTGGTTTTAAAGTCTGTGGTCCGGTAAACAACCGGGCGGGGGTAAAAAGCCCGGGCAAAAGTTTCCAAACCTTTAGACAGGTGAGCGGTAAATTGATCGGATTTTTTATCGGCAATTAATTTTTTAGGGTGAACACCCATTTGAGCAATCATAAACTCGGCCCGAAGCAAACCGACCCCGTCGACGTTTTTTTGAGCGATAATGCCGGCCAATTCCGGCTCACCCAAGTTAACATAAACTTTGGTAGCGGTTTTTACAGTATCCGGAGTAAATTCATAAGAATTTTTCTTTAAGGGCCGATTAATGACGGATTTATTTTTAAGAGTTAATTTTTTAGGCTTGCTAATGGTGCCGCCTTTAAAAATTTCTCCGGTCTGGCCATTAATTGTGACCACCAAACCGGTTTTTAATAATTTCGTGGCCATGTCAGCTCCGACAATACAAGGAATACCCAATTCTCTGGAAACAATCGCCGCATGGGAAGTCTGACCGCCTTTGTTGGTGACAATCCCACCGGCTTTTTTCATGGCCGGAACAAAGTCCGGTGTGGTCATATCAGTGACTAAAATTTCTCTATCGTTTAGCCGGTGAATGTCTTTAGCGGATTTCAGAACCTTGGTATAGCCGGTCGCCATACCCGGACTGGCAGGTTCACCCTGAAGAATTTTAGTTAAATTAGAGGTTTTAATTTCGTGGGGGGCAACAGATTCATCAACAATAGTAGTTATCGGCCGTGACTGAACAATATAGATCCGGCCCTTTTCCATAGCCCATTCAATATCCTGGGGAAAAAAGTAATGCTGCTGGATTTGGTGGCCAAGTTTGGCTAAGGCAATAATTTGGTCATCCGTCAATTTAGATTGTTTTTGCTTGGTGGTTGGGACACGGACTTCCTGATTACGGTTTTGTTTTAAAATTAAACGTTTGGTTTGAGGATTGAGTTGTTTTTGAAGAATTTTCCAGGTTAATTTTTGAATTAAATAATGATCGGGGGTGTAAGCACCCTGAACAATTTTTTCACCTAAACCCCAAATCGCTTCGATCACTACCTGATTTTTATTATTAGTGACAGGATTAGTGGTAAAGATAATGCCGGAAACATCGCTCTGGATCATTCTTTGAACCGGAACGGCGATACCGACTTTAAAGTGATCAAAACCTTTTTGAATCCGGTAAAAGATAGCCCGGGGTTCAAAAAGCGAGGCCCAGCAGGCGCGAACGCTTTGTACCAAGTTGGCTTCCCCCTGAACATTAAGAAAGGTTTCCTGCTGACCGGCAAAAGAAGCATCAGGCAAGTCTTCGGCAGTGGCCGAAGACCGGACAGCGACTAAAGTATGATTAAATCCCCGACCGAGTTTTAAATATGACCTGATAATCTGTAAAGCCAGATCATCCGGAATTTTAGCCTGCAAAATGAGTTTTTTAATTTGGGAGGAAACAGAGTTAAGTTGACGCGTGTCAGAAACATCGAGTTTATCAATAATCGCTTTGATTTGAGGTTTTAGATTATTATCTTTGATAACTTTAAAGTAAGTCTGAGCCGTGACAATAAAACCCGGAGGGACAGGAAAACCGGCATTAGCCATTTCGCCTAAGTTAGCGCCTTTACCACCGACTACACCTACGTCTTCTTGATTAACCTGATTGAAATCTAAAATGTAAGAATTTTTCGTCATGGCAGACCTTTATAGTTTAGGATAGCAAAAAAAGAAATTGATTACCATACCCTTCAGGGAGAGACCCTGAAGGTGTATGCTTAACTTATGCCAGGGAAAAATACTTTAAAAACTTATAAAGAAAAGAGCTATTACCATATATATAACCGAGGAGTGGCTAAGGGTAGAATTTTTTTTGACAGTCAGGATTATAAAATATTTCTATATTATTTGAAAATTTATTTATTACCTAAAGACCTACAGGGAGGAGAGACCTTGAAGGTATCTCCTTCGAGACAACTAAAGAATCACAGCGGGAAAATAAAGCTTTTAGCTTACTGTCTTTTACCAAATCATTTTCATTTACTAGTTTATCAATCCGATGCCACGGCAATTAATTTTTTTATGCGTTCTTTAGCGACTAAATACTCGATGTATTTTAATCGAAAATATCACCGGGTCGGGCCTTTATTCCAAGGTGTTTATAAAGCAATTGAAATTGAAGACGACAATCTTTTAATTTATCTTTCTAAATATATTCATCGAAATCCTCTACCTTCAAGGAGAGACCTTGAAGGTTATAAATACTCAAGTTATATAAACTATTTAGGGCTAATTAATCAAATATGGTTGGATAAAAGTGTGATCTTAGACTACTTTCCCAGCAAAAACAGAGTCTTATCTTATAAAGAATTTACTGAAGAAACAGACGAAAAACAGATGACATTGATAAAAAACTTAGTGTTAGAGGAGGAATGACCTACAGGGAGAGACCCTGAAGGCTACAGGGAGAGACCCTGTAGGTTATTTCCACTGGCCAAGAGACTGGCCGAGCTTAGTTTTAAAGTAATCAACCCAAGGAACAGGGGCCGGATCAAGATGGTGAAGCATGGATAAATAAAAATTTACAAAACCGCCGAATTGAATCAATTCGAATACCTGCGACAGTTTATCCGGACCGCTAAGCTCATAGGAAAGCATCTCAAGGTTATTTTTGGCAATTATTTCCTTAGTTATCATAAACCGTTTTTGAATTTTTTGAGAATAAATCTGTGAACTGGCAAAAAAGAAAATTAAGAATTTTGAATTAAAGCTAGGATATTTCAAAGCTTCCATTAAATGATGATTGAGTTCAGGAATTTCATGGCGGCTGGAAAAATGTTTAGCATTTTCATTCATCTGATTTTTAAAAACATGAATGGCTCCGGTCAAATGATCGGCAGCGACAAAAACAACCTGTTTGGTTTTAATTTTTTCAGCCATTTTTTTGGCCGGGTTAGAAGCTTTTGGAACTTTAACCTGACAACCTTTAATAACAGAATTCATGACGGAAACCGAGGAGGCCAAATCTTGGGAAGTGAATTTAATTAAACCAAGGTGATTTACCAACATTAATTGACCAATAATTGAGTAGCCAATCCCCATCCGGGGCTGCTGGGAAGGATTATATTTAGGATTAATCTGATAATAAGGGACTTGGTGTAAACGGGCCAAGTCAATCAAATCACCGCCGGCACTAATCGCCAGCCACTTAGCTTTTTTGGAAATTGCTTCTTTAGCATTGGCAACAGTTTCTTCAGTCGTACCGGAAAAACTGGAACAAATAACCAAAGTTTGAGAATCAACCCATGAAGGCAAGTGGTAATTATTGATCCGGATTAAAGGCAGTTTTAAAGAATCAAAGTAGACTGATTCAATCACCCTGGCACCTAAACCGGAACCGCCCATACCGCACATGACCATTTTATTAACCTTCCTGTATGAGGCTGGAATGGTGATGGGTTGAGTGTCTTGATAAGCATGCCGGCATTGTTGAGGTAAGGAAATAACTGAATCATAAACATGCGATCGGTCCAAATCTTGCTGGGATTTAAGATCATCGAGAATATCAGACATAGGTTAATGATTTAAGATATTTAATAATTGATCATGAATCAGACCATTGGTAACTACTATACCATGAGACAAATTATGATTTTTGATTGGTTTACCGAAGCGGTCAGATATTTTGGCGCCGGATTCTTGAGCAATGATTAAACTAGGGGCGATATCCCACCATTTAGGACCGAAGTCCCCGATTAAGCAAAAAGCCTCGATGACTCCTTGAGCCACAAGGCAAATATTTAAAGCGTCTAAGGTTGAACTTCTAACCCGATAAAATTTATCTAAAAGTTTTCTTAGAGCCGATAAAGCCAGAACTTTGTCAGGCGGGGAAGAATTTAAATTTGGCAATTTAATCGTAATAACAGATTGGTTTAAAGTTTTAGTCTGGGAAACTTTTACAGGCTGATGATTTTTTTTTGAAGCAGTAAGTTTTGAACCGGAATAAAGATTTTTAAGGCTCGGACTATAAACAGCTCCGGTCAGAATTTCTTGGCTGTTTTCCAAAGCAATTAAAACCAGATAATCAGAATGGCCTTTTTGGTAGGCAACCGTACCGTCTAAAGGGTCAATTATCCACGTAT
>CAYICL010000007.1:0-24818 GCA_964361885.1 uncultured Pseudomonadales bacterium | reverse complement strand
GAACGGAATGTTCCGATTCTTTTTTACTCTTCAGGCAAGCAAACAAAAGCTGCCGCAGTAATGTCTGTCCAATCTGGCGTGACTGCGCTTGGCCAAGGGTCAATATCAGTCGCTATTGCCGCTTCAGCTACCCCTACCCAAGTCAGCTGTTTCAGTTTAGTGGTATCTGCTCCAGATGTCGGATCAGTATCGTCAAAAGTATCCCTGGTCGCTTTTGATTGCGGCATAAAACAGACACTGACTGACGGATCGCCGAGTTTTTTAACCACAAACAGTTTATCCGCTGTGGGTAAAGTCGGCCAAACTTTAAAGTAATTTCGTTTAGCAAATTGAGATTTTAACTCTTGAGTCTCAATTAAATATCCATAATGATTTACACCAGCAACTACTTCTGGCACACATCCGGAAGCATCACTATTTTCATCAAGGGCATCAAGCACCGCATTACCCACTGATGTACATACACCTACCCCGACGCTGCGGGCATAGCCTGAAAAGGCTACGTCTGTACTGGTGGCATAATTAACATAGTTATTCCAGGGAAACTTTAAATTGGAAGCAAAATACCGGTCCAAAGCGCTGATCAACTGGGAGGCATCGGCCCTTTTGCCGGCATCTCTGGCTTTATTGATTTGTTCTATTGGATTGATGGCGGATAAGACTGCGACTGCCAAAATGCCAATCAAAGTAATCACGACTAACAACTCAATTAAGGTGAAGCCTTTTTTCATATAGTCCTCCGCTAAAATTGACTGGTAAGGTTGTAAATGGGCAGGATAATGGCGATTACCAGGAATCCCACGCCTATACCTAATATAATCATCATAAGCGGCTCGATTGCTGTTGTCAAGCCTTTGATCGCCGCCTCAGACTCGGTCTCAAAATAATTGGATACATTCATCATCACCTCATCTACCTTGCCTGTTTCTTCTCCGACTGCCAGCATCTGGGCCACAATCGGCGGAAAATGCTCAAACTGGCCGATGGCCGCAGCCAAAGGTATGCCTCTTTCCACTTCTTTGGCTGCCTGCTTGATTGACTTGGAAAAAGTTTCATTATCAGCCGCTCCGGACACGATATTTAAAGCCTCAATAATCGACACCCCTGATTCCACCAGTAAAGCCAAAGTCCGGGTAATCTCGGTTAAAATTATTTTGGTTTTTAACTTACCGATGATCGGCAGCTTTAGCATTTTGGCGTCATAAATTTCCTTGCCCTTAACGGTCTTTTTCCACTGCGAAAAGCTATAACCGCCGATTAATAAACCAAACAATAATAAATACCAGGTTTTAACCATAAAATTGGAAACGTTGATTAAAATTTTGGTCATCGTCGGCAACTCGGCTCCGAAATCTGCATACATCGCCGTCAACTTTGGAATCACAAACACCATCATAATAATTGCCACTGCAATCATGGCCACGGTAATAATCGCCGGGTAAATCAGCGCATTTTTGGTCTTGCCTCTGAACTCCGCCTGTTTTTCTAAGTTATCCGCCAGTCTTTTTAAGACTTTTTCCAGCACTCCGGCTGCTTCCCCGGACTGAACTAATGCCAAAAAAACCGGATTAAAAGCTTTTGGGTGCTTGCATAAAGCCTTGTAAAAAGATTCACCGCCTTCAATGTCTTTTAAAATTTGATCTACCATTTTCGCCATGGTTAAATTAGATTGATACTTTAAAATCGATAAAGCCGTGGTTAAAGGCAAACCGGCCGTAATCATCGTTGCCAGCTGCCGGGTAAAATGGACCACGTCATCGTTTTTCACTTTTTGCCAGCTTTTCAGCCATTTCATCCAGTTGGGCATCACTTCAATTTTTTCCAAATCAATAATAAACAAACCCTTGCTTCTTAAGATGCTGATCGCCTGAATTTGACTGACGGCCTCAATTTCGCCTTTTACTTTTTTATGCTGCTTACTCGTGGCCCTGTAGTGAAATCTTTCCATCTGCTTTATGACTTTTTAATTAATCTGGCTAATTCCTGAGGGTTTAAAGCATATTGGCTGGCTACCGTCATCTCCACCTTGCCAGCGTTAACCAACCTTGATAAATCTTGCTCTAAAGTCTGCATTCCCACCTCTGCTGATGTCTGAATCACATTATTAATCAAATGCGACTTACCCTCGCGGATCGATGTTTTTACCGCCGCCGTTCCCAGCAAGATCTCCGTCGCCGGTACCCGGCCGCTGCCGATCATCGGAATCAATCTCTGGGCCAGGACTCCGGCTAAAGAACCTGCCAGCTGGACCCTGATCTGACCTTGCTGGTGCTCTGGAAACACATCCACAATCCTGTCTACGGTTTGAGCCGCACTGTTGGTATGTAAAGTCGCCAACACCAAATGGCCGGTTTCTGCCACTGTTAAAGCGGCGGCAATCGTTTCATAATCCCGCATTTCTCCCACCAGCACTACATCCGGATCTTCCCTTAAAACCGATCTTAAGGCTACGGCCCAGGAATGAGTGTCCCCATGCATCTCTCTTTGGGAAATGATTGATTTATCCGGTATATAGACATACTCGATCGGGTCTTCTATTGTTACAATGTGGTTGGCCCGGGTTTGATTTATCTGGCTGATTATGGCCGCCAAGGTGGTGCTTTTGCCATGACCGGTCGGTCCGGTCACTAATACCAAACCCTGCTTTAACTCTGCCAATTGATAACAAATTTTGGGTAAACCCAGTTCTTCGACAGTCTTGATCCTGGTGCCGATTAACCGTAAAGCCGCTGCCATGGTGCCTCTTTGATGGTAAGCATTAACCCTAAACCGGCCCAAATTCCCCAATTCCACCGAAAAATCAATCTCTTTATTGGTTAAAAACAAGTCTTTCTGCTGCGGCATTAATAAAGGAAAGATTAAATCCTTGGCCGTCTCTGCCGTTAAGACTGCCTCACCCTCTACTGCTATCAGCTTACCGTCTATTCTTAAATTAGGCGGCACTCCGACTACCAAGTGTAAATCAGAAGCATTTTTATCCACCACCAGTTTTAACAGCGTTTTAACCTCTCTCATTAGACTTCTGCCACCCTAAGGACTTCCTCTAAGGTGGTCACTCCCTCCAATATTTTTAAATATCCGTCTTGTTTCATATCAATCATACCGTCTTCTTTAGCCAAAGCTTCTATTTTTGAAGATGGCGCCCGCTCTAAAATCATTTTACCAATCTTCTCCGTCACCGGCAACACCTCAAAAATTCCCACTCTGCCAATATAGCCGGTGCCGTTGCATTCCGCGCATTGACCGCCTTTATATAATTCTATCTTGGTCAAATTTTTACTCTTTACAAACCCGTCAAACAATGAGCCCAAAACCTGCTTCATGCCTGCAACCACCGCTTCCGGTGGTTGATAACCGATTTTGCAATGCGGGCAAATCGTCCGCACCACTCTTTGCCCCACGACGCAAGTCATTGACGAAGCCAATAAAAACGGTTCCATTTCCATATCTAAAAGCCGCGGTAAGGCCCCGGCCGCGCTATTCGTGTGTAAAGTTGAAAACACCAAATGACCGGTTAAAGATGCCTGGATTGCCAACTCGGCCGTCTCCTTATCCCGTACTTCTCCCACCATCACAATGTCCGGATCCTGACGTAAAAAAGATCTTAAACCAGAGGCGAAGGTTAAACCCGCCTGAGGATGAACTTGCACTTGCGTAATCCCGGTAATTTGATACTCCACCGGATCTTCCAAAGTCATAATATTGACTTTGGGCGTGTTAATAATTGACAACACGGAATATAAAGTCGTCGTCTTACCTGAACCTGTCGGTCCGGTGATTAAGATAATTCCGTGAGGCACCCGGATCGAATTTTGCAGATTGGTTAAAGCCCTTCCCCTTAACCCCAGTTCCGGCAGATCCGGCACTTTCATGGCTTTCTTTAACAACCGCATCACTATCTTCTCTCCAAAAACCGTTGGTAAGCTGGATACCCGCAAATCCACATCCTCATCACTGGTTTTAAAATTAAACCTGCCGTCCTGAGGCAGTCTTTTTTCATCAATCTTCATATGGGACAGAATCTTAATTCTTGACACTACGCTTTCGTGGACATTTTTCGGCAATATCAGTTTCTCGTATAATATCCCGTCAATTCTGTATCTGACTCTGGTTTTCTGCTCCATCGGCTCAATATGGACATCGCTGGCTCGCGCCTTAATGGCAAACTCCAGAATCGTTGCTACAATCTTGGATACCGGTGCTTCCCGGATCACTCCCTCATTAACCTGATCAATGTCTAACCGTGTTTCCGGCCTGATTCCGACAGTTTCTTTTAAGGCTTCCGTTACTTCACCGGACAAACTTTGGCTGTACCTTTCGGCTATCGTTTTCACTATTTTTGTCTTTTCCCCTAAAAACGGTTTAATCTTCATCCCGGTTTTTTTCTCAATAAATTCCAAAGCCTGTAAATCCACCGGATTGGCCATGACGATTGATAATGTTTTGCTCTCTTTATCTAAAATAAAAGGCAAAGCCAAATACTTGAACGCCACTGACTCAGGCAGCACATTTAAAGCCTCGGGGCTGATGCTGGTCACGCCCACGTCTAGATATGGTACTTGTAAATACTCTGCTTTAACTTGAGTCAAGTCAGCTTCTGAAATTAAGTTATGCTTTAAAAGCAATTCTTCCGTTGACTCGTTGGTATTTATTACCTCTGTCTTTATCCGTTCGTAACCAGCTTGTTTCAGCTTACCGTGCTTTAATAATAAATCCAGTAATTTGCTGTCTAGGGCAGGCATAATATTTTTATTATATACTAACCGTATGTTTCATTCTATTCTGATCACCGGCGGCACTGATCAAAACCGCCTTCAAACCGCCAAAGACCTGACTCAAAACCCGCTCAAGCCTGACCCCGACGTCCTAATCTTAGCCGCCGATTTAAGTATCACTATTAAAGACGTCCGCCAGCTGGAAATTTTTTTATCTAAAAAACCTTATCAGGCTTCGCTTAAAATCGCTCTTATTACTGATGCCGCCAAACTGACCTTGCCAGCCCAACAGGCTTTGTTAAAAACTCTTGAAGAACCTCCGGCTCATTCCCAAATTATTTTACTCTCTGGCCACCAAAGTTTGGTTTTACCTACCATCATCTCCCGCTGTCATCATATCAGGTTAATCAGCTCATTTAAGCTTGAGCCTGATCAGCTTAAACATCACCAAACTCTTTTTAACCAAATCTGTCAAACCTCTCCTGCCGGCCGTTTGAATATCCTTACTACGATGACTGTTAATAAAACGACCGGCTTGGAATTTTGTCAATCTCAACTAATCATGCTGCGCCGCCAACTATTAAACCAACCTTCAACCACACTGACTTTAGTCTTACGTTACCTGGCTGCCGCTATCACCAAACTCCAAGCCAACACCAACCCTAAGTTGACTTTAGAAAACCTAATTCTCTCCTATCCAAAAGCTAAAATTCTTGGTAAAATTGACACATAAATGCCAAATAAACCAACCGCTTCATCCAGTTATACCGCCAAAGACATTACCATCTTGGAAGGTTTGGATCCGGTTCGCAAACGCCCGGGCATGTACATCGGCTCCACTGATGAAAAAGGTTTGCACCACATCTTAACCGAAATTATTGACAACTCGGTTGACGAAGCCATTCCTGGTTTTGCCCACAATATCTGGGTGACTATCGCTAAAGAAGGCATTGCTACTGTCATGGATGATGGCCGGGGGATTCCTTTTGAAACCCATAAGTCCGGGGTTTCTGCTTTAGAAATCTCTATGACCAAACTTCATGCCGGCGGCAAGTTCGGTTCTGCTGCTTATCAAGCCTCTGCCGGTTTACATGGTGTCGGTGCTTCGGCCGTCAATGCTTTATCCTCCTGGATGCGGGTGATTGTTCGCCGGGACAAAACCACGGTTTACCAGGATTACCAACGGGGTAAACCGGTTCATAAGGTTAAAATCATTAAAACCGAGGCTGAGTTAACCAAGCTTCTTCCCCAAACTCATTTTCCTTTACCTCAATCCAACTCCTTTACCATCTCTTCGTTTATTGCCGATCCGCAAATCTTTAAAAAAAAACCCGACTGGAGCTTTAGTGCAGTTAAAAATCTCACCCGCGAACGCGCCTTTTTAATCGGCGGCTTAACCTTTCATCTTTACGACGAACGCACCGATGAAGAAACCCATTTTTACTTTGACGGCGGCATCAAATCCTTGGTCAAACACTTAAACAAAAATAAAAAACCTCTACACTCTATTATCTATATCTCTGAACAAATTAACGATCTGGAAATTCCGATCGGCGTTGAAGTCGCCCTCCAGTACTGCGACTCCTACGCGGAAAACGTTCAAACCTTTGCCAATGTCATCAACACTCAGGACGGCGGCACTCATTTAACCGGATTCCGTTTAGCCTTGAACAAAATCATTAAAGACTATGGCACTAAAAACGGTCTCTTAAAAGACATCAAAAACGGCCAATCCAACGGCTTTACCGCTGATGACCTTAAAGAAGGTTTAACCGCAGTTGTCTTTGTCAAAATGCATTCAAACAACATTCAGTTTGAATCCCAAACCAAAACTAAATTAAATAACCCTGAAGCTCAGTCTGCAGTTTTTAGCGCGGTTAAAGACAAACTGGCCATTTATTTTGAAGAACACCCCAATGATGCCCGGCGCGTTTTGGAAAAAGTCCTGCTGGCTGCTAAAGCCCGGCTGGCTGCCCGGGCCGCCAAAGACGCGGTTATCAGAAAAGGCGCTTTGGAAGGCTCCACCTTACCCGGTAAACTGGCCGACTGCCAGGAAACCAAACCGGAAAACTCCGAGCTTTTCATTGTTGAGGGTGACTCAGCCGGTGGTTCGGCCAAACAGGGGAGGGACCGGAAATTTCAAGCCATTCTGCCCCTGGGCGGTAAAATCTTGAACACCGAACGGGCCAGGCTGGACAAAATCATCCAATTCCAGGAGCTAAAAGATTTAATCATTGCTCTGGGTATGGGCATTGGTGAAACTACTAATCCTGAGAAACTTCGCTATCACCGGATTATCATTATGTGTGATGCTGACGTTGATGGTGAACATATTGCCACCTTACTCTTAACTTTTTTCTACCGCCATTTACAGCCGATTATCGACAAAGGTTATCTCTACATTGCCTTACCGCCTTTATACAAAATCACTCATGATAAAACTATTCATTATGCTTATACTGAAGAAGCTAAAAACGATTATGTCAAAGACATTAAAAAAGGCGGCTATAGCCTTCAGCGTTACAAAGGTTTGGGCGAAATGAACCCAACCCAGCTTTGGGACACTACTATGAACCCACAAACTCGGATCTTAAAACAAGTTACCATCGAAGATCTTCAAAAAGTCGATGAAGTCTTTACTATGCTGATGGGCGAAGAAGTGCCGCCCCGGAAAAAATTTATTCAATCTCATGCTAAATTAGCCACTTTAGATATTTAAAGTAAAGGAAATTTTACTTATGAACATCCAAGTTGTTGCCCTGTTGTTTGCTCCGGCTACAGCCGTGACTGCTTTGGTTTATGGCTTAATTTTATCCAAAAAAGTTTTAGCTGAAGCTGAAGGCGGCCAGGACCTACAAAGAATTGCCATTGCCGTCCGCACCGGTGCTATGGCCTATCTGGCCCGCCAATTTAAAGTCGTCTTTCCTGTAATGGCTTTATTGGCAATTTTGATCGGCTATACCTTAGGCCTCGGCCAAGCCGTCACCTTCCTTTTAGGCGCCGGCTTTTCCGCCATTATTGGTTACTTTGGTATGTGGATTGCGGTTCGGGCTAACGTCCGTACCGCTAACAATGCTCTTAAGGGTTTAAACCCGGCTTTAAAGACTGCTTTTAGAGCCGGTACTGTCAACGGTATGTTAGTGGTTGGTCTTGGCTTACTCGGTGTCTCGCTTATCTATATATACTCGTATTTTACTTACATCAGCCAAGGTCCGGATGTAGTGGCTAAATCTGCCACTGATATCTTGCTCGGTTACGGTTTCGGTGCTGCCTTATTAGCTTTATTCATGCGGGTTGGTGGCGGAATTTTCACTAAAGCAGCCGATGTTGGCGCTGACTTGGTTGGTAAAATTGAAGCCGGTATTCCTGAAGATGATCCCAGAAACCCGGCTGTGATTGCCGATAATGTTGGTGATAATGTCGGTGACTGCGCCGGTATGGCTGCCGATGTCTTTGAATCCTATGCTTTAACCATTGTCGCCGCCATGATCTTAGGCGGTCATGTTTTCGGCCTTAAAGGCGTGGTTTTCCCGCTCTTGGCCCGGTCCGGAGCCATCTTAACCTCAATCTTAGGTACATTTTTTGTCAAAGCTAAATCCGACTTTGAAAACCCAATTAAACCCTTAATCCGCGGCTTTATTGTCTCCGCCGCTTCCTCAGTGGTTATCTTCATGGCACTAGCCACTTATTTATTAAAAGAACCTCGTGCCGGTTATGCTTCAGTTGTTGGTATTTTGGCCATGATGGCCCTTCTATATATCACCAAGTTCTATACCGGACCGGGTGAAAAACGTGTAGTTGAAGTGGCCAAAGCCAGCCAAACCGGTGCCGGTACTAACTTGATTTCCGGCTTGGCTTTAGGTATGGAATCGACTTTTATTTCGGTCATCATTGTCGCCGCCACTATAGTCGCCGGTTATATGTTCTTCGGTTTTTACGGTATTTCCTTGGCCGGTATGGGCATGTTAGCCACCACCGGTATCATCATGTCTTTGGATACTTTCGGCCCGATCGCTGATAATGCCCAGGGATTCGTCGAAATGGCTAAATTAAAAGGTATGGCTGCCAAAGTCACTGCCAGCTTAGACGCAGTCGGTAATACCACTAAAGCCTTAACTAAAGGCTTTGCCGTCGGCTCGGCCGCAGTGGCTGCTTCTTCACTTTTTGCTACTTATTTTGAAGTCACCGGTTTAACGAAAATTGATATTGCCAATCCCAAAGTCTTTACCGGTTTGTTGATCGGCGCTGCTTTACCCTTCTTGTTTAGTTCAAGACTAATCAGGTCAGTCGGTACGGCTGCTTTTGCAGTCGTCAAAGAAGTCCGGCGCCAATTTAAAGAAATTAAAGGCATTATGGCGGGTAAAACTCTGCCTGACTATTCCAAAGCCGTTGATATTGTCACTTCAGCCGCTCAAAAAGAGCTGGTGATTCCGGCCGCTATTGTCATTATTCTGCCGATCTTAATCGGTCTTTTAGGGGCTGAAAGTCTAGGCGGCTTTTTAGGCGGAGTGGTTGTTTCCGGCCTGACACTGGCCTTCTTTATGTGTAACGGTGGTGGCGCTTGGGACAATGCTAAAAAATACATTGAAGACGGCCATTTCGGCGGTAAAGGCAGTGATACTCACAAAGCCGCGGTTGTCGGCGATACTGTCGGCGATCCGCTAAAAGATACGTCCGGACCGGCCTTAAATCCGATGATGAAAATCGTTCAGATTGTCGCCTTATTGATAGCTCCGTTTGTTATCCAGTTTGTCGGCAAGTAATTATGAAAATATGAATATCGGTAAACTCCAACCGGTGGAAATCACCGAGGAGATGAAAAAAAGCTATCTGGATTATGCCATGAGCGTGATTGTGGCTCGGGCTCTGCCAGATGTCCGCGATGGCTTGAAACCGGTTCATCGCCGGATTCTTTATGCCATGAAAGAGCAGGGGATTACTCACTCTTCTGCTTATAAAAAATCAGCCCGGGTGGTCGGTGAAGTCTTGGGTAAATATCATCCTCATGGTGACATGGCGGTTTATGACTCCATGGTCCGCATGGCCCAGGACTTTTCTTTACGTTACCCCTTAGTTGACGGTCACGGTAACTTTGGTTCCGTTGACGGCGACTCGCCGGCTGCTATGCGTTATACCGAAGTTAGGCTGGCTAAAATCAGCAGCCAGCTTCTGGATGAACTTAATGAAGACACTGTTAACTTTATTGATAACTTTGACGGCTCGCTTCAGGAACCGACCGTCTTACCGGCTCGGTTGCCAAACTTGCTTTTAATGGGAGCTGAAGGCATTGCTGTCGGTATGGCTACTAAAATCCCGCCCCACAACTTAACCGAAGTTATTAACACCATCAAAGCTTTAGTTAAAAAAACCAAAGTTGAACTTAAAGCTAAGTTAAACAAAACCACCGCCACACCGGAATCTGTCTCACCTAAAGTTTTAGCCGGCGAACTTATCTGCGAGGCTACCTTGGAAGATTTGATACAAACTCTACCCGGTCCTGATTTTCCTACCGGCGGTATTATCTATGATCCTAAAACCATCAGTCAGCTTTACACCACCGGTAAAGGTTCTATCGTTACCCGGGCTAAAACCAATATTGTTGAATCCAAGGGCGGCCGCTTTAAAATCTTAATTTCCGAACTGCCTTATCAGGTCAACAAAGCCAGGCTAATCGCTAAAATCGCCGACTTGGTCAGAAGCAAAAAGCTCAACGGCATTAAGGATATCCGGGACGAATCAGACCGCCAAGGCTTGCAAATCGCTATTGAACTTAAAAAAGAAGCCAAACCCAAAGCCTTGTTAAACAATTTATTCAAACACACCGAACTTCAAACCAACTTTCCGGCCAACATGGTCGCCTTAGTTGACGGCATTCCCCAGCTTTTAAACTTAAAACAAATTTTATTAGAGTTTGTTAAACACCGCCAACTGGTGGTCATTCGAAGAAGCCAGTATCGACTTAAAGCCGCCAAACTCAGAGCCCATATCCTGGAAGGTTTAAAAATTGCTTTGGATAACTTGGATGCTGTTATCAATACTATTAAAAAATCCCGGGACGCTGAAGTCGCTAAAACCAATTTGATGGAAAAGTTCAAGCTTTCAGACATCCAGGCTCAAGCCATTCTGGACATGCAGTTAAGACGTTTGGCTGCTTTAGAAAGACAAAAAATCGAAGACGAATACAAAATGATTAAAAAAACCATCGATGAACTGATTATTCTATTATTAACCCCGGATAAAATCATCACTATCATTACCGATGAACTGCTGGAAATCAATAAAAATTACGGTGACGACCGCCGGACAAAAATCGTTAACGCTTCTTTAAAGCAGTTTTCCGAAGAGGATCTGGAACCGGAAGAAACTTGCCTTGTGACTATGACCAAAACCGGTTATATTAAGCGCATTCCTGTCAATACCTACCGGGCCCAACGCCGTGGCGGTAAAGGCGTTACCGGTATGACTACCAAAGACGAAGATGAAATCAGCCGCATCTTCTCTGCCTCGACTCACGACACTTTACTGATCTTTACTGATAGAGGCCGGGTGTTTAAATTCAAGGTCTTTGAAATTCCCCAAGGTTCCCGCCAAGCCAAAGGCCAGGCGATTATTAACCTGATTAATATTGATACCAGTGAAAAAATCCAATCGGTTATAAATATTCCGAAAAACAAAACCGAAGTCGGCTATCTATTAATGGTTACCCGGCAGGGGACTATTAAAAAAACGCCTTTAAAACAATTCTCTAATATCCGCTCCAACGGTATTATCGCTCTAAAACTGGATGCTGACGATCAGCTGGTCTGGGTCAAACAAACCAGCGGCAACAACCAAATCCTTTTGATTTCCCATAATGGCAAAGCCATCCAGTTTAAAGAAACCGATAGCCGGCCCATGGGCCGGGCTGCCAGAGGCATCAGAGGCATCAGATTAAGCTCTGAAGACTATGTCGTGGGTATGGCTGTTTGCCAAGTTGACCGTAAAAAGAAAAAAGGCAAACGCAAATTCTTCCAGGATGTTTTTGTCATTACTGAAAAAGGCATTGGTAAACGCACACCGATTACTGACTTTCCCTTGCAAAAACGCGGCGGTAAAGGCGTTAAAGTAGCCAAAATCACTCCTAAAACCGGTAAAGTTATTGCCGCTCATATGGTCACTGAAAACATTGAGACTGCGGTTCTGACCTCTAAAAAAGCCCAAGTGATTAAACTGCCTTTAAAGAATATTAAAAGATTGGGCCGGGCCACCCAAGGAGTTATTTTAATGCGCTTTGCCAAACCCGGAGACTCGGTTGTGGCTACCGCTCTTCTGGAAAAACAGCCGGAGGAATAACTATTCTCTCGATTATCCCGCCAATGTATTGAATCAATACCGGTTTCCCGGTCACCTTAGCCACTAACTCTCCTGTCCGTCGCCTGATGCGTTTTAAATCTTCTCTGGCTTCCTGGCTAATAACGTTATCTTCATGGTTATGTATTGCTTGAATTGTATCCTGAGCAATTCCCTTGATTTTGACCGTATTAGAATAATAGGCCTCAATGAATAACTCTCCGTTTTTATCATAAATCAAACCACCATCATCCACCTCTAATAATCCACTGCCTGAAGCCACCTGAGCACAACAAAGTCCTGATCCACCAACAGCAATTTGTTGTTTGCTAACTACAAATGGCAATTTCTCGTCTTCACCTGTCGGGATATTTGTTTCCTTGTCCAATCTTTGCGGAATCTTGTAGAAAATCTCACCCATCTATCCGATTATACTTTAATTATTTAAAGTATGTCTACACCTTACTTATTCCCCGAATGGTGCTTCTGATAAATCTCTCTTAGCTGCTGGTTGGTAATGTGGGTATAAATTTGGGTTGTGGCAATGTTTTTGTGCCCCAGCATTTCCTGGACCGCCCGGATATCTGCCCCGCCCATTAATAAATCTGTTGCAAAAGAATGGCGGAGACCATGACAAGAAATCTTAACAGGCAACTTGGCCTTATTAACATACTTTTTAACAATCCGCTGGACTGACCTGGCCGTTAACCTCATCTTCTCGCCTTGCCCGGTTTCATCGTGTCTGCCTTTAAAATGAATAAACAAAGGTTTCCAGTCATCCGCTCTTTTATGCAAGTACATCTCAACCCATTTAACCGCTCTTTTGGATAAAAACACCACTCTCGGTCTTCCTCCTTTGCCGATAACGCCAAACTCCCTTCTTTTAAAATCAATTTCCTCCCGGTTAAGTTTAGTCAGCTCCGATACCCTTAAACCGGTCGAAAATAGCAGTTCCATAATCGCTTTATCCCGAAGCTGGGCTAAACTGCTGATTCCCGGGCTGTCTAGTAATCTCTCCACTTGCTCAGTTGATAAAAACTTTAATGACCGGCTGGCTGTTTTAGGCAGCTCGATTTTCTCCGGCGCCAAGGTTTTAATATCCCGCTTGATTAAATACTTTAAAAACGACCGCAAACCAATCACATGGTAGCTTTGAGTTACCCGACTCAGGGGATTT
Source organism: uncultured Pseudomonadales bacterium (assembly GCA_964361885.1). Lineage (GTDB taxonomy): Bacteria > Patescibacteriota > Microgenomatia > UBA1400 > CG1-02-47-37 > CAYICL01. Next base: position 11,597 of record CAYICL010000007.1, on the reverse strand, counting down.
TTAGCCTGAGATAAGAATCTGGCCAGATAAACCCGATACTTGGTTATCTGGTCTAAACTCAAAGTCTCAATCTTAAAATTATTCGTAAATTTCTCTGTCCAGTCAGCAAATCTTAAGAGGTAATGCCGGTAGTTTCGCCTGGTTAAAGCCGAACAGTTCCTTTCTATCTCCAAGTATTCTAAAAACTCTTCAATCAATCTTAGCAGCCGATTTTCGCTTTTTGTTTGTAGATTTTGCTTAGCAGTCATATTTTATTACTGCCAATATGTGGATAAGTAGGGGATAGGTTGATATATCAATCCTTTTTAATGCCTTAGAAATCATTACTATAGGCAATCTCTGTGGATAAATATTTTTATCAATTTTAACCGACTAAACTTATTTCAGCATAACAGACAAATGAGAATCGGTCAATATTGTGCGACATTAACGATAACTCTAGTGTATAATTTCTACCACCATGATAGAAATTGACCAACCGCAAAATAATTTTTCCTTAAACTTAAATTATGAACCGCAACCCGCATCAATGCAGGTAATTTTACACCGGATTCGTCGCTAAACTGACAACATTAAGCTAAAACTAGTCTTTTTTTCCTCAAGAAAACGCCACTAAATCGTTTCTAAGGCCCGTTGATTGATTAAACCCGGAACTATCTACCTGACAATCTCTTGCTTTGATTTTTTTACCGCAGTTAGTTGCTATACAAAGCCTGGTTGTAGGGGAGTTTGATAGTTTCGGGGAATATGCGGATTTTGGAAAAAGAAGCCAAACCGCTAAATAGGGAGGTTTTGAAAATTTATAATTACCGGATTATTTTATTAATTTTAACCAATATTTTAATTGCTCATATTTGCTCTAACCACACCACCTCCCCTTGACCATCTGGTGCTTAGTCGCAAAAGGTACATTGTGCGACATAATCAATACCCGAATATAGCCCTAACCTACTTAACCTTCAACCCGCCTCTTTAACAGGGAACTCATAAATTAGCCCTTAAGTGATTCTGCTTCCTTCTTGAATAACTGCCTTTACTAATTCTGCCTCCAGCTACCTCTACTCCCCAAAGTTATCCACACCTGTTCGCCTCCTGACATCAACCATATCAAACCATATATCCGCCCACTGACAGATTAGATTGATACTACAAGCTAATTCGTGAAAACTATCAATAGATTTCGTGAAAAATAGCAACTATATTATAGGTCTTATAATTATTTTTACCACTCCTCTACTTCGACTGCCACCAGTAAAAAAATTTCAGCCCCAGTGCGCCAGAATAAAAGTAATCACTAAAACTGCCGCTCCTACCCACAAATACTCTTCTATTGTCTTTTTAAACAGCCTGCCGGACATCCGGTGTTGGATTAAACCTAAACTGACATACATGCTGCTGACTAAAAATAAAGAGGCAACGGTAATTGATACCGGCCACAGGCTTATTACCAACCCTAAACTCCCCAATCCCCAGCTTAAACCCAAACTGTTCATCCACACGTCCTTAGAAATTTTTTCTTCCAAGTTAACGCTCCATAAAGCTTGTAAGCTTAATGGCAAACTGGTTATTGACACCAACAAAGCATTCCACCAGGGGTCTAATCGAAATGAAAAAATCGTACCCCAGAGGAAAAAAGCTACCAACAAGGTTAATAAAAACCCGACCGCATGAGCCGCTCTTAACAGTTGAATGGTTCTAATCGCTGCCACACTAAAAATATTCTCTGTTAAAAGTAGCGCATACATACCGATGCCAAACAAGCCTAATATCGCCACCCTGGTTAAGATCCGCTCCGGTAGTAAAAAGTAGAATAAGGCTACTGAAATCGGATACATCACCGGTAAAATCAATATCGTCAACCACTCAATGTTTTTTAAATCTTCAAACATTGCCCAAACCGACAAACCATAAGCCACTCCCGCCAATAAACCAATCGCTTGATAACGGGCTTCTATATCCATTGTTTGTACTCCCAATATCCCTAATGTTAATAATAAAGCCGTTACTGCCAACTTCTTCCGCTTGGTCATAACTGTTATAGTTTTAAATTAGTATAAATTTCCAAAACATCATCTAAATCATCCAGGCTTTCCAAAAATCCTGATACTTTTTCTTTAGCCGTATCATCTAGATTAAGGTAGTTTAAGGCTACAAAACTTAATTCTGCCTCAAGAACCGTAAACCCGGCTGTGTCTATGGCTTGCTTCATCTGGGCTAATTGATTAGCCGCTACTATTGCTTCAATCTCCTCTTCTGTCTCTGTTAAGTCTTCTGCTCCTAAATCAATCAGCTTTAACATCTGGCTATCTTTATCATTATCTTTCTTTAATAAAATTCTACCGATCTTTTTAAACAAAAAGGCTACCGAGCCTGACTGGCCCAATCTTCCCCCACCCCGCTCAAACACTTTCTTTATCTCAGCTGCCGTCCGGTTTTTATTATCTGTCACCACTTCAACCATTATGGCTGTGTCCATCGGTCCGTAACCTTCGTAAACCGCCTCAATTAAACCTTCTCCCCCACCTTTTGAAGAACCGCGTTCAATCGCCCGTTCAATATTTTTTTTCGGCATGTTAAATTGCTTGGCTTTTTCCACTGCCAATCTTAATTTAAAATTACTGCCTGTTTCCGGACCCCCCTCTTTAGCGGCAATACTGATCGCTCGGCCCAGTTTGGTAAAAACCTTGCCTCGCCGGTTGTCTTCAATCGCTTTTTTATGCTTTATCGTTGACCACTTGGAATGACCTGACATGCAATTGATTTTATCACTCTAGTAAACCTGAGTATAGTCTCTGGCTATTACCACTGCTACCTCTGCCCGTAAATCTGTTTCTATCCCCACCTTAATCTGATCTATCTTTAAAGCCTGGCTTAATCTCTTCACCGTATAGCTGGTTTTTAAATTCTGTTTGGCCACTAATATCTCTGACTGAGCTTGAACTTGTTTGTTGCCGATCATTCTGACATCACCGCCCAAATTTGCTACTAATCTGGCTACTGTTTTAGCCTCGCCCTCAATTCCGCTGGCATTAATCACCGCCAAGCTGATGCCTTCTTTAATCATAGTTTCATCAAATAAAAATCGATTAACTGTTTCGTCTAATAAATTCTGATTCACCTGATAAACCTGAGTGCCGTCACTTAAAGTCATTGCTTCCAAAGCCACTTGCCTTAAATCTATTTTGGTGGTTTTTCGATTAAAAATTAATACCCATTTTAACCTTAATTTGTCCCACCAGGATAAGTTGGCAGCTTGATTAATTTGCCAGCCTGATACCGGAATAGCCAATCCATTTTGAATTGTTTGGCTTAATAACTGACCGCCTTTTTTATCCAATTGGCCCAAGCTGTAAACATTTTTTAATTGATATTCACCGTAACCTCTTGGTACGGTCATTAAGGTGTTACCGGGTATAATCCAGTCATAATATTGCCGGTATTCAGGTAAAATTGTTAACAATTTAAAATCTGTTCCCGATTGATAAATTACTCCAATAAACGATTTACCGTCCCAAATGCTGTTTTTGGCTTTTTTCCCCAACCAACTGGCTATGATTAAAGTTGCGACAAATAATAAAAAGCTTATTCCTAATAATATTCTGGCATTCCCTGTCTTTTTTTTCTTTAAATCTTGGGACTGCCGCCATTTGGCCAGCCTTTTTTTTGATCTTATCATAAGCTATCAAAATAGGTCATTTTTTTAATTTTTTGAGCACTGCCTTTAAATCGGCTGGTAATTCGGCCTCAATCAGCATTTGACTGTTTATTACCGGATGGACCAAACTTAACTTTTGGGCATGTAAGAATAGCCTGGGACACCAGACCCGGTCATTTCTGGCTGTTTTTCTTCCCGCATATAACTCATCCGCTACTACCGGATGGGAAAGATACTTAAAATGAACCCGGATCTGGTGGGTTCTGCCGGTTTTTGGTTTAACTCTGACCAAAGTCAAACTGGCTTTATTTGGCTGCCAATATTCAGCCACGGTTTTATAATCGGTCTGTGCCGCCCGGCCGCCCACAAACACTCCAAATCTTCTTCGGTTAAACGGATTCCTGGTAATTGGGGCTTTAATTGTTCCTTCTGCCGGCCTAACTCTGCCGTGGACTAAACATAAATATTCTTTACTCACTTGTCTTAATTTAAACTGTTGTTGCAATCTTTTCATTATTTGATTATTTTTAGCGATTATTAGTACTCCGCTGGTTTCTTTATCCAAGCGATGGACAATTCCGTTTCTTTCCACTTTTAACCCGATACCCTTTTTAGCCAACCAATCTTGCAAGGTTAAGCCCTCCCTGGTGGTTTCCGAACGGTTAACCACCATTCCGCTGGGTTTGTTTATGGCTAATAAATACTCGTCTTCAAAAACTATTTTTGGTTCCATAACTTCAATTTATATATTAATCCGGCCACTCCAATAAGTATCATCACGTCAGCTAAGTTAAATACCGGTAACCACGGTAATCTTATATAATCTAATACTCCACCCCACCTCATCCTGTCACTGACATTGCTTAAAGCCCCTGTTATAATCATACCGGTCGGCCAATTAAAACCAAAACCAACTACTACTCCGATCATCAAAAAGAATGATAAACCGATCCACTCTTTCCCGCTGCCTAAACCAAAAGCGATACCGGAATTAATCATTGTTAAACCTTGTTTAATTAACCACTGCTTAATTATCTCATTTATCCAAAGGCCAATCCCGATTAAACCCCACCATAACACAACTTTCTTCACTTTAGCTTTTTTTAATAACTTCAACACAATTGATGCAAAAACTGGCTGTTGGATCAATCGCTAACCGGTCTGTGTCAATCAATCTACCGCACTTGTCGCATAAGCCGTACTTGCCGATCTTTATCTTCGTCAATGTCTTTTTGATTCTGATTAAAGTTTTATCCACTTCTTGCTTCAAAGCTGACACCCGATCATGCCCGGCCTCTTCGTTGGCTTCGGCATCCACTGCCGCATTATCATTTACTCGGTCGGTGTCAGAAAACGGATCTTCTTTTTCCAAATCTATTTTTCGTTTTTTTAACTTTGTTTCCTGATTTTTTAAATGATCTGACACCGGCTTTAATATTTTTAAAGGAAACTTAATTTTGGACATAGGTAATTTTAGTTTCTACTTAAAATCAAAACCTCGCTTTTTTCGCTTTAATCTTGGTTTTAACTTAACTGTGGCTGTTTTTAGTTTAAGTTCGTTAAGCTTACCTGAACGAAACAGTAAAATCAAGCCGCCGCCGATCATTAGGATTACTCCGAACCACTGGTTTAAACCTAAACCATAACTTAACTCTTTAATATCTGTTAAAAAGCCTAAACTCAGTTTAAGCAGTCCCAGAACAATTAAATAGACGGCTAGCAACAAGCCGGGTTTCGCTTCACCATTTTCCTGCTGATACCAATTAAAACTTCGATACGTCTTTTCCCACTTTGCCAATAACCTGTATAAAAGCCATAAGCCGATAAACCATAAAATTTGCACTGGCTGGCGGCTGGTTTCCACTCCGGGGAACTTTAATCCCCACCACCAACCGGTTGCTTTGCCTAAATTACTGCCGGCCAACAATGTTCCCAACCAGCTAAAAATCTCCACCATTACCAGAGCCAAAACTCCTAAATCTAATGCCTGCCACATATTCCAGCCTTTTTTTAAGACTAAGATAATTAAAGTCAGTATGGCTCCCAGCCAAGCCCCTTCATAACTCAAGCCTGGAAACTTGGTAAAAAACACCATCTTATACCAACTGGCGCCAAAATCCTGCCAATGGCTTAATATTTGTCCAATTCTGGCGGTTATTAAACTTATTACTCCGGCCGTTAACCAGATGTCTACCAAACTATCCTCCTCCATTCCCTCTTCCTTGCCTCTCTGCCACCAGATAAAACCGCCCAAAAATACTCCTAAAAAAACCATCACTCCAAAAGAATGAATGGCTATTGGTCCTAATGAAATTAAAGTCGGCCACATATATTTGTAGTATAGCTAAACTAGACGCTAGACGCTACACGCTATATACTAAACTTCATGCTTAATGCCTCTCATGCTCTTATCGGCGCTTCAATTGCCAAACTTATCCCCAACCCGTACTTTGGCATCCCCTTAAACATCGGTCTTCACTTTTTAGCCGATCTTTTCCCTCACTGGGACTTTCGCACCCGGAAAACTCAACGTAGTCGCTTAAATACCATTGCTGTCTCTCTTTCTGACGCTTTTATCGGCTATTTATTGGGTTACTTGATTTTTGCCCCCACCGTCCCCAGCCTCTATTTATTGATTATGATGTTTGTCAGTCAACTGCCTGACTGGTTGGAAGCACCCTATCTTATTTTCGACTGGAACTTCCCTCCGTTCTCATCGATTAAACACTTACAAAGCCGGCTTCATCACAAACTTGATCTGCCTTGGGGTTTAGTCTGGCAGATTATAGTTGTGACTTTGATTATTCTAGTAGCTAAAAGCTAGACGCTAGACGCTAATTTAGGCTCTGGCGATATACTCACCGCTTCTGGTATCAACCACAATCTTCTCTCCTGGTTTAATAAACAAAGGCACCTTTATATCCAAACCATTCTCTAAAACAGCCTGCTTGTACATATTCGACACACTGTTGCCTTTTTCTCCCGGTCCGGTTTCCTTGACTTTTAAAGTTAATTTCGTTGGCAACTCGACTGCCAAGGCTTTTTCTTCCCAAAATAATACCACAACTTCCATGCCGTCGTTTAAATATGGCTTCTGTTCTTTGAGTAGTTCTTTATCAATCTCTATCTGTTCATAACTGACCGGATCCATAAAAAAACAGCTGTTAACATCACTATATAAATACTGCATCTTTTTTTTAGTCAAACCAATGTCCTGAACATGATTGCCTGAGGTAAAGCTTTTCACTGTCACTGCCTGGGTGGTTAAGTTTCTCACCCTGACTTTGATCACTGCATTCCCCCGCCCCATCTTGGTAAACTCATATTTTAAAACCAGGTAAGGCTGGCCTTCTATCTCAAAGCTGGTGCCGTTTCGCAGCTGATTAACATTAATCATATGGTAGAATTATATGCCAAATCTTTTTTATCGCAAGAGCCGAGGTGCTGGAATTGGTAGACAGGCAGGTCTCAAAAACCTGTGGTCTTCACCGACCGTGAGGGTTCGATTCCCTCCCTCGGCACAACTTTAAATCTATTTCTCCCGTCTTTTCTCCACTCCGTAAAACCTGATCCTGTCACCTCTAAACCTCAAGTCGACTGTCGCTAAAGGTCCGTTTCTGTGTTTGGCTACATACAGCTTCATGTTTTCCAAATCCTCTTCGTCTTCCCGGTACAAAAACATGACTACGTCAGCATCCTGCTCAATGCCGCCCGATTCCCTTAAATCCGCCAGCTGGGGCTTTTTCGGCCCGCCTCTGTGCTCTACGGCTCTGGATAACTGCGATAAAGCCAAAATCGGCACTTTTAACTCTCTGGCTAAGTTCTTTAACCCCATCGATACCTCTGAAATTTCCTGCACCCGGTTTTCCAGGTTTCTCGAATGGGCCAGCTGCAAATAGTCCACTACCAGCATTTGCACTCCATGCTCTACCTGCAATCGCCTGGCTTTGGTACGCATCTCCATAATCGACATGCCCGGCGTATCGTCAACAAACAAAGGTGCTTCTGCCAACTCCCCCATGGCATCAGATAAAGAAGCAAAATCTTTTTCGTTTAGCTTGCCTGTCTTTAATTTCCAGGCGTCAATATCTGCCTGGGCCACCAACAGTCTGTCTACCAACTCCTCTTGGCTCATTTCTAGAGAGAAAAACCCCACCGGAATCTTTTGCTCCACCGCTACGTATTGAGCCATGTTCAAAGCCAAACTGGTTTTCCCGACGCCCGGCCTGGCTGCCAAAATGATTAAGTTGCTTTTTTGTAAACCCGCTAGAACATTGTCCATATCCCTAAAGCCTGTTGGGACTCCCCTGATACCGCTGGCGGTTTTATGCAGCTCGTCTAATCTGTCAAATGACTCGGCCAAGGCATCTTTAATGGGAATAAAGTTTCTGGTTAAATGCTGTTGGGACAAAGAAAAAAGGGCTCTTTCCGCCTCATCCAGAATTATCTCTAAAGCCTTGCTTTCGTCAAACGAATCCTCCACTAGTTTTGATCCTTGAGAAATCAGTTCTCTTTTAGTGGCTAAGTTTTTGACAATCTTGGCGTAGTTTTCCGCATGAGCGCTGGTCGGAACTTGATTTACCAGTTCGGTTAAATACGAAGCCCCGCCAACTTTTTTTAATGCTTTGCTGCTTTTTAGTTTCTCTGCCACCGTCACTACATCAACCGGTTCTCTTGAGTCATACAGCTCCAGAATTGCCTCATAAATCTTGACATGTTTATCATGGTAAAAATGGTAGGCTTTCAAAACCGGTGACACTTCCACGACTGCGTCTTTATCGATTAATAACGCTCCTAAAACCGACTGCTCCGCTTCCAAACTTGAAGGTGGTATTCTGACATTACCGGCCATATCTGTCCAAAACTACTAATTCTGTTTCTTCAGCCAGGTCTATCTTTTTTAAACTTAGCTTCTTTTCCCGCCTTGGTTCCAGGTTGCTTATCTTGATAAACTCCTCCACTCCGGATAGTTTGGCAAACTTGTCATTATGTTCTGTGGTTTTAAAATGCATTGGTATCACTATTGACGGTCCAACTTGCTTAATTACTTCCATCGCTAAACTTGGGCTTAAGGTGAAACCACCGCCCACCGGCACTAACAACACATCCACTCCGCCCAGGATTTCCAGGTTTTTATCTGTCAGCTTATCGCCTAAGTCACCCAAATGACAAATCCTTAAATCATCAATGTCAAAAGTGTATAGAGTATTTCTGCCTCTCTCTTTCCCTTGTTTATTATCATGGAAGCTCTGGATGCCGGTGATATAGACGCCTTTAACTTCATACTCTCCCGGTCCGTTAATTATCATCGGCTCCCCCTCGATTAAACTTAAATCATTATGGTCAAAATGGTCATGGGATATCGTGACTACGTCTGCTTCTGTCTTGATTTGCTTAAATCCGGCCGCCTTGCCTACCGGATCAGTCACTACCCTTACCTGTCTGTGTTTGAATAAAAAAGCGCTGTGTCCTAGATATATAATCTCCATGACTCCCATCCTAACATAACTTTACTTTCTTGACAATTTTATCTCAAGAGTGATATAGTGCCAAAGCTTAGGTAAGATTTATGAAAAAAGAAGTTTTAATTGCTGTCCTTTCCGGTTTGATTATAGGTTTAATTATTACCGTTGGTATCTATACTGCCAACCGGTCCTTAGAACAGCAAAAAGCCAAAAAAATCTCTCAAACTCAAACCCCTCAACCCACTCCCCAGGCTGACCAAAATCAAAAACTTTTGACTATTACTTCTCATGAAAATTTCGATTTAATTGATCAAAGCGAGATTTCTTTATCCGGTATCGCCTGGCCTGATGCCGTTGTCGCCTTAATGACCGAAAAAGATAATCAAATTACTACCGCCGATAGCGACGGTATCTTTTCTTTTAAGTTCAGCCTGATTAAAGGTTATAACGAAATCTCTTTGGTGGCTGCTGATGAAACCGGCACGACTCAAACCCAAAACCTGGTTTTAACTTATTCAACTACTAAAATTGAGTTGCCAGAATGAAACCAATCTTAATTTTAATCTCCGGCTTAATTATTAGTTTAAATCTATTAAACTTAAGCGTTCCGTCAGCTCAAGCCCAGGAAGCGACCGATTCTTCAGTTACTCAAAAAATCAAGGAACGGCTTAAAGAAACCGCCGGAGAAGACTTGACCGCCATCAAAGAAGTCTTAACCGAAAAACAAAAACTACCCCGTAAAAAAGCCTATATTGGTATTATCAAGGCCGTTAATTCTCAAGCAATTGAACTTGATTACAAATCTCAAATCTATACTGTTAAGTTAACCGACTCCACCGCCATCGTTAAATCTTCCGGCCAAAAGGCCTTAACCTTAAACGATCTTAAACCTAATGACTTCATTCTTGCCCTTGGTTTTCTTTTAACCGATAATCAAACCTTTCAAGCTAGCCGCATATTAACCCTCAATCAGCCTGAACCGCCTCAAGCCCGGCAATTTATCACCGGTCCGATCCAAGTCGTTGACGGTAATAAAATCACGGTTAACAATAAAGTCCTGACTATCAGCGCTAAAACCGAGTTATTTATTAAAGATGTTGCCAAACCGACTGCCGAAGATCTGGAGCTGGCGGACAACTTTTTTGCTATTGTTACTTTGGATAAAAACGGCGATGTGAATGAAGTCAAAACTGCCTTATCTATTCCCGGCAAAAACAATCCGGCCAGCCTGGAACCTACCAATTCCACGCAGTCAGCTGCTCCAAAAGCTACTTCCTCGGCTGAAGAAAAATAATGACAGAAACAAAATTCTTGTATCAAGCAATCCTGAAACTTAAAAATCTTAGCGAAGCCTCGGCTTTCTTCCGCGATTTATTGACTGCCCAGGAAATTGACACTTTCTCCCAGCGTTTCCAGATCGCTAAACTTTTACATCAGGGCCTGTCTTACTCTCAGATTGCCAAAAAACTCCAAGTCTCTACCACTACTGTCACCCGGGTCGCTTTTTGGCTTCATCGCGGCCGGGGTGGTTATCAACTCATCCTCAACCGCCTCTTCCCCAAAAAATAATTCCCGCTTGACAAACTAACTTTTTCTGTTATATTACTGTATTACCATAGTAATATAATAATATGAATATTATTTTTGTTTTAAGCAACTTTATCCTGAGCGTAGTCAAAGGACATCACGCCCTGCTTCAGTGCGGGCGGAATTTACCGTAGTTAATTAATTTATTAAGTACTTCCCTCCCCCGCACTTTAGCGGGTTTTTTTTATTTATGAACGAAATTGTTAAAGCTTCAGTTGATAATAGTAAATGGCGGACGACTATCAATAAGCCATGGCGAATTGGTGCTGAGGCAAAACCAAGCTCAAATCTTTCTCAATTATCGCCCAGTTCGGAAAAAATTTTACGCTCCTCTGCTTTGCCGTCTGAATTTTCCACTATCATTGGCGGATTATGTTCTATATTTACAGGCGATTTAAATGGAGATTTCAATTCTAATATCACCAGAATTATACGTCTCGATCAAATTGCCGAAGCAATCGGCCCAGTTGCCGGAAAATCAGCTTTTATTGTGATCGAGGATTCGTTTTTTTCCAATTTAACCAGAACTAATCAGCAATTATTTACTGATCAGGGAAACCGGGCTCTTATAGGAGTCGAAAACTGGTTGAAACTGACCGGTCAAGCTAATGATCTTTATGTTGCCTTTACTTCTAATCCTCAATTGGATAAAGGTTTGAAAGAATTGGTTCAACAAGTAGCCAATGATGATTTAAGAAATCCCAATTTTGCTCAAATTCAGATTGCTCCAGTGTTAATGATGTATACCGGTTATTGGCCAAAATTATTAGCTTCTTTAAATATTATCCCCGATGATAAAGTTGTCTGCGTTGAACCGATTATCCACTTTATTGACGACCGGATTTTGCCTAACCGTGAACTGAATTCTGCTTATCAGGATTTTTTATCCT
>CAYICL010000006.1:0-25467 GCA_964361885.1 uncultured Pseudomonadales bacterium | reverse complement strand
CCTTTTTTGTCTGCCCTGGCGGTTCTGCCGATTCTATGAATATAGTCTTCTTGTGTTTCTGGTAAATCAAAATTAATGACATGGGTCACATCCTCAATATCTAAACCTCTTTGGGCCACATCGGTCGCCAATAGTATTTTTACCTCTCCGTTTTTAAATTGGGTTAATGCTCGCTGTCTTTGATTTTGCGTTTTATTGCTATGAATTGCCGTCGCTTTAAAACCCCTGTCTGTTAAAGTTTTGGCCAGCTTTTCCATGCTCCATTTTGTCCTGCCAAATACCAGCACTTTATCAAAACCCTCTTTAATTAAAAGTTCATGTAGTACATCAACTTTATTTCTCCCTGAAAGCCTAACAATTTCTTGATTAACATTATCAGCCACATCCCTTGTTTTGACCGATACTATTGTCGGATTTCTTAAAAAACCGGCCATTACCTCTTTTACCTTACCTTCTATGGTTGCCGAAAAAAATAACGACTGTCTCTTGTCAGGCAAAAACGAAATTAAATGTTGCACATCATGGATAAAACCCATATCCAGCATTCTATCCACCTCGTCTAGCACGATGGTAGTAAAACTGCTTAAGTGCAAAACCCGTCTTTGCTCCAAATCTTTTAACCGGCCCGGCGTGCCGATCACAAATTGCGGTGTTTGCCTCAAGCGGTTAATTTGCTGGCCTATCCCGGCTCCACCGATACAAAGTGCCGAATACATCCTTAGATTGCTGGCAGTCGCCATAAATTCGGCCTCAATTTGGGCCGCTAACTCCCTGGTTGGGGTAATCACCAAGACTTTCTCGTTTCTGTTTTTAAAGACTTTGTCAATCAGCGGGATTAAAAAAGCCGCAGTTTTACCAGTGCCGGTATTGGCTATTCCCACCACGTCTTCACCTTTAATAATCAGAGGGATAACTTTGTCTTGAATTGGGGTGGGAATCAAATAACCCTTAGCTTTGATATTAATCTTAATTTGCTCCGCCACTGGAAAATCAGCAAAATCATTCTCAATTGCCACTACCTCTAATGTTGATTGTTCCCTTACTCTCTGAATCAAAAAGGATGGGTTAAATGATCGTGGTTGTCTTCTGCCTCGAAAAAATCTCTTTTGTTTAAACATAACTGAATTGTGAGCTTAATTGTATCACGCCAGGGGTGGACAAGCCCATCAAGGGCGGGTAGTGTAAAATACACTGATGAGTTTAAAAACTAAGCTTAGAAGCTTTCTGCCCAACTGGCTGGTTAATACTTTTTGGCATTTACCCAAGGCGATTTTGGCTAATCTGCTTTACGGTTTCCCCTCAAGAAATTTAACCATTATCGGTATTACCGGTACTTCCGGAAAAACCAGTGTTTGCCATCTTTTACATCATATTTTACAGGCCTCTGGTTTGAAAGCGGCTTTAATTTCCACGATTTCTGCTCCGGGTCTGCACGTTACTAATCCCGAACCGTTTGTTTTGCAAAAACTTATCAAAAATGCGGTTAAGCGCGGCAATCAATATCTTATTTTAGAAGTCACTTCCCATGGCTTAGATCAGCACCGGACGTGGGGGATTGTTTTCACTTACGGCGTGATTACCAATATCCGCCATGAACACTTGGATTATCATCGGACTTTCGTTAATTACCAACAAGCTAAATTAAAGCTTATTAAAGCTTCTCAGATTGCTGTCTTAAACCAGGATGATCCGTCATCAAACGCTGCCAGAAAAATTGCTTTTGGAAAAATCTTAACTTTTTCCGATCATTCAGATTTTCAGCAAGTCAACCTTAATGCCGCCTTAGTTGTGGCTAAAGATTTAGGTTTAAGCCAAACTAAACTTGATGCGGCGATGCGGTCTTTTCCGGGTATTCCCGGCCGGATGGAAATTATTCAAACCAAGCCTTTTGCCGTAGTGATTGATTTTGCCCACAAACCTGACGCCTTGGAAAAAGCCCTGCACAGTCTTAACCGGCTTAAAAGCGGACAGGGAAGAACTATTGCCGTCTTCGGCTGTGCCGGTTTAAGAGATGTTTTAAAAAGACCCATTATGGGCGGCATCAGCGCTCGCTTGGCCGATATTACCATTTTAACCGCCGAAGATCCGCGCACCGAAGACTTGAACAAGATTATTGAGGCGATTGCCGCTGGTTGGCGCGAAGAAAGAAAAGCCAACCACCACCGTCTGCTTATCGAGCCGGACCGGCAAAAAGCAATTAATCTGGCGATCAAATTAGCCAAACCCGGAGACATCGTCGGTTTATTTGGCAAAGCCCATGAAAAGTCGATCTGCTTTGGTACAATAGAGTATGCCTGGTCTGAGTACCGGGCTGTTAATACTGCCTTAAAGCAAAGGAGGCCTCATGGCTAGTTTGACTGCTTTAATCTTAGCTGCCGGTGCCGGCAATCGCTTTAAACCCATAGTCACTTCAAAACCTTTACTGCCTTTTTGCGGCCGGACTTTACTGGATTGGGTGATTACGGAGTTAAAATCGGCCGGCATTAAAAAATTTATCGTCGTCGTCAGCCCCAAAGACAAACCTCAGCTTAAGTCATATGACACGGTCGTTCAGGCAAAACCCACCGGTATGGCCGGTGCAGTCCTGGCTTCGAAAACTAAACTCTCCGGTCCGGTTATTGTTGTTAACGCCGACGACTTATTATCTCCCTCAACTTATCGGACTTTTGTTAAAACCATAAAAACCCGTCCGGACACTCCGGCTGTTACCGGCTGGCGGATTAAAGACTATTTTCCCGGCGGTTATTTAACCATCAAACAAAACCAGGTGATTGGCATTATTGAAAAACCTCAGCCTCATTGTTTACCTTCAAAATATCTTAATGTTGTTTTACATTATTTTCCTCAAATTAAAACCTTTCTTGATTTATTATCCCAAACCAAATCCAGCCATGACGATGTCTACGAACTGGCTTTAAGCCGGCTTTTAACCAAGACTCCGGCTGCTTTAGTTAAAGCCGATGGTTATTTTCAGTCCTTAAAATATCCCTGGCAGATTTTAGACATGACTCAAATAATTTTAGCTCATCGGCTCAAACCAGGGATCGATAAAACCGCCAAGATTCATCCCACCGATGTGATTGAAGGAGCGGTCCAAATTGAGGCAGGAGTTAAAATCATGCCTTACGCCATTATCAAAGGTCCGGCCTATATTGGTAAAGACGTGGTTATTGGCGACCATGTTTTAATCAGAAACTCGACCATCGAAGCCGCCAGCATGGTTGGCTATAAAACCGAGATTGCCAGAAGCTATGTTGGTCCGAATAATAATTTTCATGCCAATTATGTCGGCGACTCAGTCATTGAAGCTGACTCGAATCTTGGTTCAGGTGCCACTTTGGCCAATCTGCGCTTTGATAAAAAAGAGATTATTCCCGGCAGAAATAAATTGGGCGCGATCATGGCCCAAGGCAGTCAGTTAGGGGTCAATGCTTCCGTTATGCCCGGAGTTAGTTTGGGGGCCAAAGCTATTGTTGGCAGTGGCTTGGTTTTAACTAAGCCTTTGGAGGCAGGTGAATTTAAAAAAGCTTAAAACCATTCACTTTACCGGCATTAAAGGTGTCGGTATGACCGCTTTAGCTTTATGCGTTCAGGATTTAGGCAAAATTGTCACCGGCAGCGATACTGATGAAACCTTTCCGACCGATCCTGTCTTAAAAAAAAGAGGCATCAAAGTTAAATCCGGCTTTAAGTCTCAAAACTTGCCCCGTCATTGCGACTTGCTTATCTATACCGGCGCTCACGGCGGCAGCACCAATCCTGAAGTTATCGCCGCCAAAGCTCAAGCGATACCGGTTTTAAGCCATGCCGAGGCTTTAGGTTTATTCAGTCAAGGCAAAAAAACTTTAGCCGTTGCCGGAGTCGGCGGTAAAACCACGGTTGCGGCTATGTTGGCCAATTTATTAGACTCAGCTGGTTTTAAACCCAGTTTTGCTGTCGGTGTCGGTAATATCTTTTCCTTAAACACGCCCGGCCGGATGATTAAAACCTCAGCCTGCTTTGTGGTTGAAGCCGACGAATACGTTACTGATCCTAAAATCAATCTTACCCCCAGATTCCATTACTTAAAAGCCGATTTGGCCATTATTACTAATCTTGAGTATGATCATCCTGATGTTTATCCTTCGCTTGATGCCGTCTACCAGTCGTTTGTTGAGTTTATCAAACCGGTTCCGGCTTCAGGCGCCGTTATCATTAACATTGATAATCCTAAAACAAAACCGCTGATCAACTTGCTCAACCGGCCGGTGATTACCTATGGTTTTTCCCCTTTGGCCGACTGGCAGATCATCAAAACCCATCTGGCTGAAAAAAAACAGTTTTTTACTTTAAAATTTAATGGCATCACTTGGCCGGAAATGATTCTGTCTGTGCCCGGTCGCTACAATGTTTTAAATGCCACTGCTGTTATTGCCGCCGCCAACTTTTTAGGAGTTTCTGCGAATAAAATCAAACGGGGCATCAAATCCTTTACCGGCACTAAACGCCGCTTTGAGTTTATCGCTACCATTAAAGGCGTTTCTCTTTACGATGATTACGCTCATCACCCCAGCGAAATCAAAGCCGTTCTCCAGGCCGCCCGGGACTGGCTGCCTGGGAAAAGGTTAATTCCTGTTTTTCAGTCCCACACCTACTCCAGGACCAAAGCCTTGCTTAAAGATTTTGCCGCTAGTTTTACTGATGCCGACCTGGTCGTTATTAACGATATTTTCTCTTCGGCCAGGGAAACCGACAACTTAGGTTTAACCGGCCGGATTTTTTCCGAGGAAGTAAAAAAACATCATGCCCGGGTTTTCTACTGCCCCGGCAAAACCGCCACCCTGGAGTTTATCAGGTCACATTGTAAAAAAGGCGATGTTTTACTTACCTTAGGCGCCGGTAATAACTTTCTGTGGCATAAAGATATTTTAAAAACCTTAAAAAAACTATGATTAATCTTCCCGGCCTTAAACTTAACGAACCCTTAAGCCTTCATACTACTTTTAAAATCGGCGGTCCGGCTCAATATTTTTATCAGGCAACCACCACTAAAGACTTGGTCGCGGCCGTTAAACAGGCCCAAAAACATGATCTTCCCTGCCTGGTTATTGGTCATGGCAGTAATATTCTTGTCAGCGATCAGGGGATTAAGGGTCTGGTTATTCTTAATCAAACCAACCAAATTAAACTTAAAGCCAATCATCAGGCGGAATTAGACAGCGGTGTATTTTTACCTAAAGCCATATTTTATTTAATTAATCAGGGCCTGACCGGTTTAGAGGTTTTTAGCGGTATTCCGGCGACTGTTGGCGGAGCTACCGCGGTAAAAATGCATGGCGTTGACTGTAATTGGGAAGACTTCATTGTCTCAATCAATCGGTATGAAGAGGTAATTTTGTCAGTTGTGCT
Source organism: uncultured Pseudomonadales bacterium (assembly GCA_964361885.1). Lineage (GTDB taxonomy): Bacteria > Patescibacteriota > Microgenomatia > UBA1400 > CG1-02-47-37 > CAYICL01. The sequence continues at coordinate 20,079 of CAYICL010000006.1, read as the reverse complement.
CCAACTGCAGTCAGGCGATAAAGCCGCGGCTTTAGCTAAAGCCAAAGCCATCCAGTTTGATAAACGCCGCCAACCCCAGCAATCGGCCGGCTGTATCTTTAAAAATCCTCCCGGCCAATCAGCCGGAGCCATAATTGATAACCAACTTAAACTCAAAGGTATTAAGATCGGTCAGGCGCAGATTTCTGTCAAGCACGCTAATTTTATTGAAAATCTTGGCCAGGCCACTGCCGCTGACGTAATTAAATTGATACAATTGGTCAAATCAGAAGCTAAAGAAAAATTAAATTTAAACCTTGAGCTGGAAATCGGGCTCTTAGGCTTCTAAAACTTATGTCTCAACTCATCATTCAAGGCGGCACTCCCTTAAAAGGCGTGGTCAGATTAGGCGGAGCCAAAAACGCTTCCTTTAAACTGATGATTGCTTCGCTTTTATGTCCTTTCGAAACCAGGCTTTTAAACTTTTCCAGAATCGCCGATGTTGACTTGGTTAAAAAGATCATTCAAAGCTTGGGCGCAAAAGCCTATTCTGCCGGAGAGCGCACTTTATTTATCCAGCCTCAAGCTTTAACCTCATCCATTATCCCTCAAGCCCTGGGAGCTGCTTCCCGGGCCTCCAGTATGTTTATTGCTCCCTTACTGGTTAGAACCGGCCGGGCGATTGTGCCTTTGCCGGGCGGGGACAAGATCGGCAAACGGCCTTTAGACAGACACCTTGAAGGTTTAAAAGCTTTAGGTGTCAAAATTGAGTTTAACCATCAGGTTATTAAAGCTTCCTGCCGGAAATTGGTCGGTGGTCAATATAAATTTCCCAAACCCTCCCATACCGGCACCGAAACTTTGATTATGGCTGCTGTTTTGGCTCAAGGCAAAACCAAGATCCAAAATGCCGCCCTGGAACCTGAAGTGGATGATTTAATTGAGTTTTTAAACCAAATGGGTGCCAAAATCAAAAGACAGGCCAATCGGCAAATCTTGATTCAGGGCGTTAAAGCCTTAAAGCCGGTGATTTACAAAGTCATGCCTGACAGAAACGAAGCTGTTTCTTATGCTATTGCCGCTTTAATTACTCAAGGCGATGTGATTGTGGAAAATGCCCGGGAAAAAGATCTGACTGCTTTCCTGGCGAAACTCTCTCTTATTGGCGCCGGATTTGAACAAGCTGATTATGGCATTCGTTTTTTCTATCAAAAACCTTTAACGGCCGTTGATATTACGACTCAGCCTCACCCCGGCTTCATGACGGATTGGGGGCCCTTATGGTCGGTTTTAGCCACTCAAATGACCGGCACATCCCATATTATTGAATCGGTTTTTACTTCCAGATTCCAGTTTGTCAAAGATTTGCAAGCCATGGGTGCCAAGATTGAGTTCTTTAAGCCTCAGGTTAAAAACCCGGAACAGTTCTATAACTTTAACCTTAAAGACGACGATCCTAAAAACTTTCATGCGATTAAAGTTACTGGTATTACTCCGCTAACCGGTCATGCCGTTACCATCACCGATATCCGGGCCGGTGCCACCTTGGCCTTAGCCGGCCTGGCTGCCACCGGTAAAACTACCTTGACAGGCTTAGAACACATTGACCGTGGTTATGAGAATTTTTCCGGCCGCTTATTAAAACTAGGTGCTAAAATTAAAAGAACAAAATAGGCTAAAATTATTCATGGGTCAAGGCGCAGAGACAGCAGCAATATTTAATAAGAGAGAAGAAATCTCACAACAATTAGAACAAATAAGACAAGAGATGTTTATCTCAATTCGAGATTCTTTTCCTTTTTTTCAGCTATTCCACGATCTGAAACTTAGAGACACATTAAATACAAAACCTGACTTAAGCGTATTATTTCCAGCCATTGAAGAAAAAAGTAAGCAGTATCCTGATCCAGTTCAGAAAATAATTACCGACGCGCTTAATTTTTTGTTACACCCGGATAATCGAAATGAAAAAAGTAAAGTAAGTGTGCGTTCAATGATTCGTTTGGAAGACCGGCAATTAATAGAAATTACGCTTGGTTTAGAAATACCAAAATATCCACTTGAAAATAATAAGATTTATCTTAAAATTAATTTTCCTGATCAATCAATTGGTTGGCAATTTTTTAATTGGGATGATCAGCAGTTTCTAATCATTCCTAAGAACTGTCCAATTGAAGAGCAATTAGCTGTCGCGGATTGCTTAATTCAGGGTACCTTGGCAGTTATTAAACCAGGAATTTAGTATAATTAATATCTATGTGCGGAATATTCGGTGTAGTCGGAGCGACTAACAATGCAGCAGCGGTAGTTATGGCTGGTTTAAAAAAGCTTGAGTACCGCGGTTATGATTCCTGGGGGATTACGGTTAAAAAAAACTCGAAGTTAGTCCGTGAACGCCATATAGGTAAAATCGGTTCAGCCAAAACTAAACTGCCGGCTTCAAGCTTGGGTTTAGGTCACACCCGTTGGGCGACTCATGGCGGTGTCACCATCGGCAATGCCCACCCGCACCTAAGCTGTGACCAGAAACTGTCTTTGGTCAACAACGGTATTGTGGAAAACTTCCGGACTTTAAAAGAAAAATTAGTTAAGTCTCATCAATTTTCTTCAGAGACAGATACTGAAGTCGCTTTGCATTTAATCGAGGCTAAAGCTCAAAAACTGCCTCTTTTAAAAGCAGTTGAAAACTCATTTAAGCAAATCACCGGCATGAATGCCTTTATTCTTTTAAGCGCTGACACTAATCAGCTGGTGGCGGTTAAAAACGGCTCACCTTTGACTATCGGTTTAGGCAGAAACCAAAACTTTATCTCTTCCGATGTCTGGGCTCTTTTGGACTACACCAACCAGGTTATCTTTCTTGAAGACAATCAAATGGCCCAGTTGTCAGCCAATCAAGTTAAAATCTTTTCCGTTCAAACCGGCAAAGCCATTAAAGCTAAAGTCACTACCCTGGATTGGCAGGCTGAACAAAGCCGTTTGGGTAAATTCCATCATTATATGGAAAAAGAAATTGCCGACCAGCCCAAAGTTTTGGATAATCTCTCCCGGTTAACCTTAAATCAGCTTCAACCGGTGGCGACAGCTATTAACCAAGCTGCCAGGACTTATCTTTTAGGCTGCGGCACAGCTTCTTATGCCGCTTTATTTGGCGAATACTTGTTAAACTTGGCCGGTTACAACGTCTCGGCTATTATTGGTTCTGAGTTTGCCAAAAACGTTAAGCTTTTAGATCAGCATCAGGTCTTTATCTTGCTTTCCCAAAGCGGTGAAACTATTGATGTGGTTGAGGCTGTGAATTTAGCCAAGAAAAAGAAGCTGACCATTATTGGCTTGACCAATATTTTAGGTTCAACTCTCTATCGGTTGTCGGACTATCAAATTTTGCTTCAGGCCGGCCAGGAAGTGGCAGTGGCTTCTACGAAAGCTTTTACTGCCAAGCTGGCCATCTTGATCCAGCTAACCTGCCTATTGCAAAACAAGCTTAAACTTGGCCAACAGCTTGTCAGTCAATCTGCCCAAGCAGTTACTGATATTTTGCAGTCTGTTGTCAGGCGGGAAATTAAAGCCTTAGCTACCCGGATTAAAGACAAGGACCATATCTTTGTTGTCGGCCGCTCATTATCTTACCCAATTGCTTTAGAAACTGCTTTAAAAATCAAAGAAGTCAGCTATATTCATGCTGAGGCTTATGCCGGCGGTGAATTAAAGCACGGCCCGATTGCCTTAATCGACCAGGGCACTCCTTGTATTGTGATTGCTCAAAATGATCAAAGCTATAGCGACAGTATCTCCGGTGCTCACGAAATGAAAGCCAGGGGCGGCTATATTATCGCTATCTCTTCTAAATCTGATCCTGTTTTTGATCTTCACCTTCAAGTGCCTGACCTGAAACAAGCTACCGGTATTCCTATTACAGCCGTCGCTCAGCTTCTGGCCTATGATCTGGCTGTCGCTAGGGGATTAAATCCGGATAAGCCCAGAAACCTAGCTAAGTCCGTAACAGTGAAATAATTGCCTAAGTTAGGTACAATATACTTTGTGAAGCAAACCGCTTACAAAAAAATCGTGGTTATCGGTGGCGGCACCGGTAGTTTTGTAATTCTTTCCGGTTTAAAACAGTACCCGCTTGATCTGTCCGCCATTGTCCCGGTCACCGACGATGGCGGTTCCACCGGCAGATTAAGAGACGAATTTGGTTTTTTGCCAGTCGGGGACATGCGCCAGTGCTTAGCTGCCTTGGCTTCTGAAAACGGCTTATTGCGCCAACTCTTGCTCTACCGCTTTGATAAAGGCCGGGGTTTAGCCGGCCATAACCTGGGTAATTTAATCTTAACCGCTTTAGAAGATATGGTCGGCAGCGAGCCGGAAGCTGTCACCCAGGCGGCTAAAATTTTACGCTTAAAAGGCAAGGTGATTCCAATTTCCAATCAGCTGGTTACTTTAGCCGCCCAATACTCTTCCGGTAAAACCGTAATTTCCGAGCACAAAATCGAAATCCATAAATTGGCTTTAAATGAAAAAATCATTAATCTTTATACTATACCCCAAGCCTTTATCAATCCCCAGGCTGCTTTGGAAATCAAACGGGCCGATTTAATCATTCTGGCTCCGGGGGATCTGTATAACTCGATTATTGCCAATCTGGTTATTAAAGGCGCTAAGACCGGCCTTAAAACTTCAAAGGCCAGGCTGGTTTATATTGTCAATCTAATGACTTTAAACAGCCAAACACATGGTTTTACCGCCAAAGATCATTTAAAAGAAATCGAAGCTTATAGCGGCCGGCCGGTTGACTATATTATTGTTAACAACCAACCAATTTCAACCAAAATCTTAAAGGCCTATGAAAAGTATCTCGAATATCCGGTTAAGGACGATTTAGGTCATGACCCCCGCGTTATCCGACAGCCTTTATTAGCCGCTGACACTTATAAAAAACCTCAAAGTGATAAGCTGAAACGGAGCTTATTGCGTCATGATTCAATCAAACTGGCTCAAGCGATTATTAATATCATCGGCTAATCATGGCTAAAACCATTGTTATTCTGCATGGGTGGGGTAGCGATCTTGACCAGTGGCAACCGGTTAAAAAACTTTTGTCAGTCGGTGATTTTAAAGTTTTCCTGCCGCTTCTGCCCGACGATCAGCCCAGAAACACCAATGATTACTCCCTCTGGTTAAAAAAATACACCCAATCACTCAATTCTTTTATCTTGGTGGGCCATTCTTTTGGCGGACAAATTGCCATCAACTTCACCGCCAAATATCCCCAAAAGGTCAAAAAGTTAGTCTTAATTAACAGTGCCGGCATTAGAAACAAGCTTAATTTAAAGCGGCTGATCTTTTTGCCTTTAGCTAAAATAGGCAAGTTCTTTTTTACCGATAAACTAAAAAATGTTTTTTATCGATTTATTATGGAAACAGATTATTTTAAAGCCAGTCCGGTGATGAAACAAACCTTGAAGCTGGTGGTTAAAGAAGACCAGCAGGCTAATTTATTAAAAATAATTTGTCCGACTTTAATTATTTGGGGTAAAAATGACATCATGACGCCGCTGGCCGATGGCCGATTGATGCATCGCTTAATCAAAAATTCTCAATTAAAAGTCTTGGTTGATGCCCGTCATGGTCTGCCCTTTACTCACCCTCAAGCTTTGGTATCACTCGTGGTAAACTTTATTAACTCATGATTCATTTTTTGGAATTACTCTATTTTTTATTGTTGCTTCAAGCCGGTTTGCGTTGTTTATACTTCTGGCAGCTGAAAGAATACCGGCTGGATCGCTTTAAAGATTTTTTAACCACATCTCAACGCAGCCAGTTCTTTTTGCCCACCCGCTGGTTTTTACGCCCCAAACTGACTTTAAAAGTCTTTTTATTAATCTATTTGAGTCTGTACTTTTCTTTTATTTTATTAAGCTTTAAACCTCAAGTAATCTTTATCTTAATTGCTTACTTTGGCATGCCAATCACCGTTAGTCTGGCTGTTTTACTCTTAAAGCCTTTAACCGATTTAATTACTGACATGATTATCTTTTTGGCTAAATTAAAACTGACCCTGATGCCTAAATCATTAACTGTTATCGGTATTACCGGCAGTTTTGGTAAAACTTCTACCAAAGAAATTTTAGCTCATCTGTTGGCCGCCAAATACTCGGTTTGCAAGACTAAAGAGACCAACAATACCGCTATCGGCGTGGCTTTAACCATTTTGAAGCAACTCAACTCCAGCCATCAGTACTTTATTGTGGAAATGGGTGCTTACAAAATCGGGGAGATTAAAAAGATCTGCCGCCTAGTCAAACCCAAAATTGCTGTCATCACCGGCATTACTTCCCAGCACTTAAGTCTTTTTGGCGGCTTTGATAACATTATTAAAGCCAAGTCAGAACTGCTTGATGCCTTACCGCCTAAAAGTCTGGCTTTGTTTAATGGAGACAATTTGACTACCCGTTGTTTAGCCAAAACCTATCCTCATTTAAACACTCTATTCTACACCTACCCAAAAAAACCCTTTAAAACCAATCTTTTAGGCGATTATCAGCAGTTAAATCTTCAAGCCGCTGTTTTATTATCACAAAAACTTCACTTACCTTTAAAAATCATTAAAACCCGGTTAGCTGCTATTCCCGCTTTTAAAACCATGATGGTCAAAAAATCAGGCATCAAACAGAGTCAGATTATCGACGACTCTTACAACGCCAACCCAGAAGGTTTTCTTCAGGCAATTGAATTTGTTAACCAGCTTGAATATCCTCGAAAAATTTTAATTACCTCTGGCATTATTGAGTTAGGCCAAGACAGTCACCGGATTCATCACCAAATTGCTTTAAAAGCCCGACCGGTTTTTTCTTATGTTTTTGTCACCAAACCTGAAGTCTATCAATATTTCCGGCCGGTCTTCACCGCTGCACCGGATCAACTCATTAATGCGGCTAATCCACAAATTCTTTTTAAAACTTTAAAGCCTTTACTAAATTCTCAAACCGTGGTTTTACTGGCCAGCCGTTTACCGCCGCCATTTATTCACAGTTTATGCCAAAACCGATCTTAATCTCCATTTCTCCCAACACTCAAGCTGATGATGTCTTGTTGGCAGTGAAAACTATCTTTCAACCTTGGGCTTGGGGCCGTGGCCAGGCCCAAATCCAACTAATCAATCAGCTTAAAACCAGACTCAAACAACCTTATGCTTGGCTAATCAACGGCGCCAGAAATGGTCTCTTCCTGGCTTTAAAAGCTTTAAACTTAAACTCCACCGACCAAGTTCTTTGTCAAGCCTTTACTTGTGTGGCTGTACCTAACGCTATCCGTTGGGCCGGGGCTCAACCGGTTTTTGTGGATACTAATAAGACCGACTTTAATCTCAACCTGTCTGACTTAAAATTAAAAATCACTTCTCATGCTAAAGCTTTAATTATTCAACACACTTTTGGTCAACCGGACGATTTAACCGCCATTAAAGCCATCTGCCGCCAACACCGGCTGATTCTTATCGAAGACTGTGCTCATGCTTTAGGAGCTAAATATCAAATGAAACCAGTCGGCAGTTTTGGTGACATCACTGTTTTAAGTTTTGGCCGGGATAAAATTATCTCTTCGGTTTTTGGCGGCGCTGTCTTAGCCCAAAACCAGTCTCTGGCAAAAAAGCTTGAATCCCAATTTAGTCGGTTGGCCTATCCTTCCGCCTGGTGGATTTTTAAACAACTGTTTCACCCGATTATTTTTAGTCTAATCGTACCGACTTATTACACTTTAGGCTTAGGTAAAGTTCTGATCTTTTTACTCCGGCAGCTTCGCCTTATTTCTTTACCCGTTACCTTAACAGAAAAACAAGGCCAAGTTTCTTATCCGCCGCAAAAACTACCCCAGGCTTTAGCTGTTTTGGCTTTAAACCAGCTGAATAAACTGGATCGGTTTAATCGCCACCGTCGTCAAATAGCTCAATATTATAGCCGCAGGCTTTTTCTCCCCCCGATTCATAAAGAGGCGATTTACTTAAGGTTTCCCATCTTAGTTAAAGATCCGGATGAATTAATTAAACTGGCTAAAAAAAAGCAGATTCTTTTAGGTAACTGGTATTGTCCGGTCATTGCTCCGGCCGGCGTTGATCTGGCTTGGCAAAGTTATCAACCCGGCTCTTGCCCCAATGCCGAAAACTTAAGTCAAAAAGTAATTAACTTACCCACCCATCCAAGAATGACGCTCACAGACGCTAATCGGGTTATCTCAGTCATTAATAATTATTATTTCTTTCATGATCGAAACCAAACCGATTATTGATAAAAAAATTTGGGAAACTTTTGTCTTATCCCAGGCTCAAGCCGGCTTTCTTCAGTCTTGGAACTGGGGTCAATTCCATCAATCACTTAATCATGACATTTTCCGTTTAGGTGTTTACCAAAATCACCGATTAATCGGTGTGGCCTTGCTGATTAAGATAAAATCCAAACGCGGTATTTATTTAGAATGCCCGGGTGGACCAATCATCCCTTGGGAGAATCAACCGGCTAGACAGGCAATAGCCATCAGCTTTAAATCTTTAGCTAAAAAAGTCAAAGCCAATTTTATCAGGATCCGGCCCAATATCTTAGCCACAAGAGAGCATATAAATTTAATTCGAAACCTTGGTTTTATCAAAGCCCCGATGCATCTTCATGCCGAAACCACTTGGGTTTTAAATCTTCAGGATTCTGAAACAGAACTCTTGGAAAATATGAGGAAAAATACCCGTTACTCCATCAAAAAAGCTTTGAGTCTGGGGGTCAAAGTCATTAAATCTTTAGATGTCCAAGATATTAAAACCCTATATCAGCTTCAACTGGAAACAGTTAAAAGAAAAAAATTCGTTCCCTTTTCCTATCACTACTTATTGACTCAATTTAACACCTTCAAGCAGGACAATCAAATTCAATTATTTAAAGCTGATTTTCAAGGTAAAACCTTAGCCATTGCCTTTATTATTTTTTATGGCCATGAAGCAGTTTATCATTATTCGGGTTCTTCCAATCAATTTCGTCACATTCCGGCTTCTTACCTGCTTCAATGGGAAGCGATCAAAGCCGCCAAAAGTCAAGGACTGGCTCAATACAATTTTTGGGGCATTGCCAGTACTGATAATCCCAAGCACCGCTTTGCCGGCGTGACTTTATTTAAAAAAGGCTTTGGCGGTTTTCCAGTTAACTTTCTGCCGGCTCATGATCTGCCCTTAACTCCTCTTTACTGGCTGGATTATCTTTTTGAGACTTTCAGAAGGAAATTCCGTCATCTATAATTAACCTATGGCTTTATTATTAGGTTTACTGATTTTTTCTTTTGTTATTACTTCTATCAGCTTGGTGCCCTTTATTAACCTTTTGTACCGTCTGCGCTTTACTCGGCAGTCACAGCGCACCAAAGATGCTTTTAACCGGCCGACCCCAATCTTTGATAAATTTCATCAACATAAAAAAGGCACACCGGTCGGTGGCGGCTTCTTGGTTATCTTAGTAGTCTCAATGCTTTTTTTCCTTTTATTCCCTCTGGCAAAATTCTTAGGTGTTTTTGTCACTCATGTTTACCCTATTAAAGAAGAACTCCATATTATTTTCTTTACCTTTATCTCTTTTGGCTTATTGGGTCTTTATGACGATATTATGAAATTTTTCCACTTTGATCAGTCCGGCTTTTTTGGTTTGCGTTTAAGGCATAAGTTTATAATTCAATGGCTATTGGCATTGATTATTGCCGCCATGCTCTTTGTCAACCTAAAGATCGATATTTTCTATGTCCCCTTTATCTACACCTTCAAGCTTGGCTGGCTGTTTATTCCCTTGGCCGCTACTGTTATTGTCGGTTTTGCCAACGCCGTTAATATTACTGACGGCTTAGACGGCTTAGCCTGCGGAGTTTTAATGGTGGCCTTGTTTGCTTTTTGGTTTTTATCTGCTTCTATCTTGGATACGCCTTTATCTTTCTTTCTAGCATTGTGGCTTGGCAGTCTGATCGCTTTTCTTTATTTTAACGTTTATCCGGCCCGGATTTGGCTTGGCGATGTTGGCGCCCTGGCTTTTGGGGCTACTTTAGCCGTCGTCGGTTTGCTTTTAGGGAAAATCATGGCCTTGCTGATTATTGGCGGTATTTTTGTGGCAGAAATCTTATCCAGTTTTTTACAGCTGATGTCTAAACAAATCCGCCACAAAAAACTTTTTCCTGTTTCTCCTTGCCATCTCTGGCTTCAATATATCGGCTGGGAGGAACCAAAAATTGTTACCCGGGCTATTCTGGCCAGCATCATGCTGGCTCTGTTCGGCGTCTGGTTGGCATTAATTTAAATGGATAATCGTCCTCTGGCTATTCTTGATTCCGGTTTAGGCGGCTTGACTATTGCTCGGGCCATTTGGTCTCGTTTAGCTTATCAATCAACTATTTACTTAGCCGATCATCAGTTCTTCCCTTATGGTGATAAAACCGCCCTTCAGATAAACCGCCGCTTAATTCCCTTGATGAACTTTTTGGTTAAATCAAATTGCAAAGCCATTGTCATTGCTTGTAATACTATTACCGCCACTTCAATTAAATTATTAAGACAACTTTACCGTTTGCCTATTATCGGTACTGAACCGGCTATCAAGCCGGCTATCAAAGCTAACTTGAAAGAAAACATTGCAGTCTGGGTGACTCATCAAACCGCTGTTAGTCCGCACTTTAAAACTATGATTCGAAATCTTGATCAGCGCGGTCAAATCCAGATAGTTGACTGTGCCGGCTTAGCTGATGCCATTGAGGCTTTGGCCCAAAATCAATCAAAATTAAAGTCTGTCCTCAAAAAATATTTAGCTAAAATCAAGATTAATTACAGCGCTTTGGTTTTAGGTTCAACTCACTATATTCTGGTTAAAGATCTAATCCAGCAACTGGTTCCATCAGGGGTGATAGTCATTGAGCCTAGTCAAGCCATTGCTCAGCAAACCGAAACTATCCTGCAGCAATTCCATTTGCTCCCGGCTTCAACCGGTCCGGTTAAGCGGCTTTTTTTTACTACCGCTGATCATGATCAAGCCTCTTCAACTGCCTCAACTCTTTTAGGAAGCAGTATAATATTCACACCATGCACTTTGTAGAAAAATCCATTGCCTTATTGGGTTTAGGCCTGGAAACAACCGACATCCTTCATTGGTTGTCCCAGCACAGCCAAAACTGTTCTATCACTGTTTTTGATCAAAAATCAAAGTCTGATTTAGCCGATTTTTTAATTAATCTTCCAGACAATTTAAAGCTTAATTTTTCTCTCGGATCCGGCTACTTAAAGCCTGGTTTAAGCCAGTTTGATTTTATCTTTCGTTCTCCGGGTTTTCACCGCTTGCATCCGGATTTGTTAACCGCCCAACAAAAAGGCGTTAAAATTTTAAGTGCCACCAAACTTTTTTTTCAGTTCTGCCCTTGTCCGATTATTGGTGTTACCGGGACTAAAGGTAAAGGCACGACGACTACTTTGATTGCCAACATTCTTAAAGCTTCGGATCAAACTGCTTATGTCGCCGGCAATATTGGTCAATCGCCTTTAAAACTTTTAGATCATCTTAAGTCTTCAGATTGGGTTTGCTTGGAACTATCCAGTTTCCAACTCCAGGATTTAACTACCAGTCCTCATTTGGCTGTAGTTTTAAATATTACCAGCGAACATCTGGATATGCATCAAACTGTTAATGAATACCGGCAAGCCAAAGTCAACCTGGTCAGATTCCAAACCAAAAAAGACTTAGCCGTTATTAATGCCGACTATCCTTTTGCTCGCTCGTTGGCTAAAACCACTCCAGCTCAAGTTTACTGGTTTAGTCGCTTTAAGCGGGTTTTAGGCGGATATGTACAAAAAAAACGGCTCTACCTTAAGCTTAGGGGTCAACCGATCTTGATCGGCTCAACCGAAAAATTAAAGCTTAAGGGTCAACACAATTGGGAAAACATTATTGCTGGCATCACTGCCGCTCGTCTGGCCGGCGCCTCAATTCCGGCTATTAAAAAGGCGGTTTATGACTTTAAAGGCCTGGAACACCGCCTGGAGCTGGTTAAAGCAGTTGCTGGAGTCGAGTATTACAACGATTCATTTTCTACCACTCCTGAGACTGCGATTGCCGCTATAAAATCATTTTCTCAACCGACAATTCTGATTCTGGGCGGTTCTGATAAAGGATCAGATTACAGTCGGCTCGGCCAAACTATTGTTACTTCTCTTTATCTTAAGGCAATTATTCTTATCGGTCAGATGGCTCAAAACATCCAAGCGGCCATTAACCGGACCGGTCGTTGCCCTTGTCCGATTATCAAAGGTTTAACCGATATGAAATCGATTGTAATTAAAGCCTCGCATTTGGCTCAACCCGGTAGTGTGGTAGTTTTGTCTCCGGCTTGTGCCAGCTTTGATATGTTTAAAAACTACAAAGACCGCGGCCTTCAATTTAAACAAGCGGTTAAACAAATAAAAAAATCATGATTAAACTGCATCAATCCGTCAATCGAAAACCGGTTGATAAAATTTTATTAACCTTAACTTTAGCCGTCACTCTATTTGGCATTCTCATGGTTTATGATGCTTCCGTGGTTGAAGCTTATCAGCTTTTTAATGACAAATATTATTTTTTAAAGCTCCAATCGCAATGGGCAGTTCTTGGTTTTATCGCCTTATTTATCACCAGTAAGCTGCCTTTAGACTGGTTTAAAAAAATTGCCCCCTTGGCTTTAATTGTTAGCTTGATTTTATTAATCATTGTTTTAATTCCCGGATTAGGCCAGACCACTTTAGGTGCCCGTCGTTGGCTTAATTTAGCTGGTTTTAATCTCCAACCCACAGAATTAATCAAGTTGTCTTTAAGTCTTTACCTGGCTAACTGGTTAGCCAAAGACAGGTCTTTCTGGCTTTATTTGGTTTTACTCGGTCTTATCCTGGGTTTAGTCATGCTTCAACCTGACCTGGGTACAGCTATTGTCATCATTTTTTCTGCTGTTTTAACCTACTATATTTCCGGTGCTAATATTTTTTATCTTATTAGCCTCGGTTTTATGGGGATTCTTTCCGGTCTGGCCCTAATCTTTACTTCTGCTTATAGAAAAGAAAGACTCTTGACTTTTTTTAATCCGGCCCGGGATCCTTTAGGCAGTTCTTATCATATAAAGCAAGCTTTAATTGCTATCGGTTCGGGCGGTTTATGGGGATTGGGTTTAGGTCAATCCCGGCAAAAATACCAATTTTTACCTCAAGTTACCACTGACTCAATCTTTGCTATCATTGCCGAGGAAATTGGTTTTTTTGGTGCCGGTTTAGTTATTCTAGCCCTCTTCTTTATCGTTATCCGGGCCTTACGCATTGCCCGCTTGGCTCCGGATAGTTTTAGCCGCTTACTCGCTGCCGCTATTGCCGGTTGGATCGGTATCCAGGCCGTAATTAATTTGGCGGCGATGTTGGCTTTACTGCCTTTAACCGGTGTCCCTTTGCCTTTTATTTCTTATGGAGGTTCGTCTCTCATCGTTACGCTGGCAGCGGTTGGTCTGTTATTAAATATTTCCAGGTTTCAACTCAATCCTAAAAAAACTTCATGACTAAAAAAATTATTTGTTTAACCGGCGCCCATTTGACTCCGTCTTTGGCTTTGATCAATTTATTGAAAAAAAACCATTGGTCAATTATTTACTTTGGCCGCGACAATCAAGTCGAAAGATCTATTCTCCAGCCTTATCATATTAAGCCGGTTAAAATTATTACCAACAAACTTAAACGTCATAATTTATTTATTTCTGTCTTAAGTTTGATCAAATTTCCTCTGGGTTTTTTACAATCGATCTACTTTCTTAACCAGTATCAACCTCGAGTCGTAGTCAGTTTTGGCGGTTTTGTGGCCTTGCCTGTCTGCTTGGCCGCCAAATTATTAAAAATTCCCCTGATTATCCACGAACAAACTTTGGCTGCCGGTTTAACCAGTAAACTCACCGGTCGGCTGGCTACTCGGATTGCAGTTTCCTGGCCTCAAAGTTTAAACTATTTTCCCTCAAGTAAAACCTTTCTCACCGGTAACCCGATAAGACCGGAAATTATTCAAACCAAAAACCAGCCCAACTTCAATGCTTTTAAAACCATCTATATCACCGGCGGCAGCCAAGGCAGTCTGACTATTAACCGGGTTTTAAACCCGATTATTCTTAGGTTGCTGAAAAAATATCAAGTAATCCACCAATTTGGTTTAAACCAGTCTGATAAACACTGGCAGCAACAGCTTCAGCTTCAAGCCGGTCTGCCTAAAAATCTACAAGCTCGTTATCAACTCCAACCTTGGTTTTCAAGCAGTCAAGTAGCTAAAATTTTAACCACTTGCGACTTAGTTATTGGCAGAGCCGGAATCAATACCATTACCGAACTGGCCTATTTATCCAAACCAGCTATCTTAATTCCTTTATCTCATACGCAAAAAAACGAGCAATTAACCAATGCCCGTTGGCTGCAAAATTTGGGTTTGGCTATAGTCTTGCCTCAAACCCAATTGACTCAAGCCTCTATATTAAAAGCCATCAGCGCTGCTTTTGCTTCTTTACCGGCCAAGCCTAAATTTAAGCTGGACTTAAGCTTAATTGCCAATGCCTCATTAAATCTTTATCGGCTTATAGATTCTGTCAGTCATGATCAATAAACTTAAACTATGGCCGCTTTTGCCGGCCGCGGCTTTGATCGGCATGGCTGTTTTATTCAGTCAGATCAATTTTTTTACTATTAAAAAAGTTACCTGCTCTTTGGATGGCTATCCTTGCCCCTTAGCTTTTGAACCGATCTTGGTCAGTCTCCACGGCCAGAACATTTTTAAATTAAATCATAAAACAGTTATCAACCAGTTTTTAACTTTTGACTTAAGCCTGACGGATATTAAGTTTAACAAACGCTTACCGGACAACCTGGCCATTAACCTCAAACGCCGCCTGGCAATAGCTCAAATTGTTAAAACCGATCACTTAGATTTTTCCGGATTAGACAGCACTCAATCAGCCAGTTTATCGGGCGAATTAACTTCAGCCATTTTTTTGCTTGATAAAAACGGCGATATTTTTACTCAAACCGATCAAATAAATACTCAATTACCTCTTATTTCTTTACCCGGCAATCTTGATTTAATGCTTGGCCAAAATGAATTATCCAAAGCCTTAGCTCTGCTTATCGTTACCCTCCAGTCACATTTTGTCAGCTTTACTTCTTTAGCTTGGCTTGACTCTAATACCTATATCATCAAAACTACCGCCGGACCTTATGCTGTTTTAAATCCAGCTAAAGACTTTACTCAAAGTGTTGCCTCTTTACAATACATCTTGTCGGGCTTTAAAATAGAGGAAGGTTTGCCTACAAAAATAGATTTAAGATTTGATAAACCAATCTTAACCTTTTAATCATGCCAAAAAATCAAATCATTTCCGCCATTGACATCGGCACTACCAAAATTACTACCCTTATTGCTACCTTAAGTGAAGATCGGGAGAAAATCAGTATTGTCGGTGTGGCTAATGAACCGGCCAAGGGTTTAAGAAAAAGTCAAATTGTTGATATTGATGAAGCCATTGAATCCATTACCCAGTCGGTTGAAGCCGCCGAACGCATGGCCGGTTATTCTATCTCTTCCTGCTTGGCTTCAATTTCCGGATCTCATATTGAGTCATTAAACTCTAAAGGTGTCGTCGCTGTGGCCGAACCGGAAGGCGAAATCAGCGATCATGACGTGGCCCGGGTAATTGAAGCGGCCCGGGCAGTTTCTTTGCCCTCCTCCCGCGATATTCTTCATGTTATCCCAAGAGATTTTAAGGTCGATTCTCAGGAGGGAGTTAAAGACCCGGTCGGTATGAGCGGTGTCCGCCTCGAATCCGAGACTCACATCATTACCGGATCTTCGACAGCCATGAAAAATATCAGTAAATGCGTTTCCGAGATTGGTATTGAAATCGATAGTTTGGCTTTTTCCGGTTTAGTTAGTGCCGAAGCCGTCCTGTCACCAACCGAAAAAGAACTGGGGGTGGTTTTAATTGATCTTGGCGGCGGGAGTACTTCTATTGCCGTTTTTGTTGAAGGTGCCTTGTCTTTCTCCTCGGTTTTGCCGGTCGGAGCCAAAAACATTACCAATGACTTAGCGATTGGTCTAAGGGTCAGTCTGGAAACTGCCGAAAAAATTAAAATTGCTTTATCTAAAGCTAAATCAGTCACTTCAGAAACTGACGACGATGACGACGAACTGGATTCCAAAAAATTAAACTTGGGTGAAGAAGTCGGTAAATTGTCCCGAAAAACCTTGGTTGAAGGCATTATGCGGCCCCGCTTAAACGAAATCTTTGGTATGGTCGCTGAAGAGCTGAAAAAATCAGGCTTTGGCGGTGTTACTCCGGCCGGCATTGTCGTTACCGGCGGTGGAGCCTTAACTGAAGGTTTGGCTACTTCTTGTAAACGCACCTTATCTTTACCTGTTCGTATCGGTTACCCCAAGGGCTTAACCGGTTTAATTGATGAAATCAAATCTCCGGCTTTTGCCACTTCTTGGGGCTTAATTGAATACGGTCATAAGAATTTTAAAGGTGTTAAGTCCGACTCCCCCTTTAAAATCATGGGAAAATTTGTTAATAAAATTCCCGTCAAAGGAGTTTTAGATAAAGGAGTTAAATTAATTAAGTCCTTCTTGCCCTAATTGAAAAAATACGCTATTCTAGTCTTGTTTAATCTTCTGTCCATTAAACTTCTGCCCGACTTTAATTAAATAAATTGTCCTTATGGCTTTAGTTAAACCAGATCTTAAAACTTTTGCCAAAATCAAAGTTCTCGGTGTCGGCGGCGGCGGTAATAATGCCATCAATACCATGGTTAATTCCAATCAAATCAAAGGGGTTGAATTTGTGGCCATTAATACCGATGTCCAGGTTTTATTAGCCTGCCAAGCCGATACTAAGATTCAAATTGGTGACAAACTCACCCGAGGTTTAGGTTCAGGCTCTGATCCTAAAATCGGCAAGGAGGCTGCCGAAGAATCCAAAGAAAAACTTCAGGAACTGCTGTTTGATTCTGACATGATTTTTATCACCTGTGGTATGGGCGGCGGCACCGGCACCGGCGCTACCCCGATTATTGCTGAAGTGGCTAAAGAATCAGGCGCTTTAACTGTGGCTGTGGTTACCAAACCCTTTTTATTCGAAGGCACCAGGCGCATGGTCGTCGCCGATGAAGGCGTGGAAAACCTTAAAGGTAAGGTTGATACCTTAATTGTGGTGCCCAATCAAAGACTAATGGATGTGATTGATAAAAACTTAACTCTAATTGAAGCTTTTAAGATGGCTGACGGAGTTTTAATGCAGGGAGTTCAGGGAATTTCTGACTTAATTACCAACACCGGCTTAATTAACGTTGATTTTGCTGACGTTAAAACCATCATGCAGGACGCCGGCACCGCTTTAATGGGCATTGGCAGCGGCGTGGGTGAAAACCGGGCCCAAACAGCCGCCAGAACCGCCATCTCTTCTCCCTTGCTGGAAACTTCAATTGAAGGCGCCAAAGGTTTGCTTTTTAATATAGTTGGTGGTCCTGATATCACCATGTCTGAAGTTAACCAAGCTTCGGAAATCATTGCCCGCTCGGCTGATGCAGACGCAAACATAATTTTTGGAGCGACTATTGATAAAACCTTGATTGATCAAATCAAAATTACTGTCATTGCCACTGGTTTTGACGAAACCCGGCAGCGCTTGAGAGAACTTTCCGCCCGCCCGGTTGCTTCTCAAATCCATGCTCCCACGGTTGTTTCAGAAAAATTAAGCGAAGTCACCGAAGAAGAATCTGATGAGTTTGATATTCCTGCTTTCTTGCGCCAGGGAAGATAAATTATAAAAACATTCCACTCCGGAGTGGAAGGCAGATAAATTTGACAAAAGCCTATAAAAGTATTAAAATCCAATCTGTTTTATGGCTGAAACAATTAGTCCTTACAATCCTAATACTCGAGTAAGAGAAATTAGAACTGACGATTGGCCGGTAGTTGATCTAGACGTTGCTTTTGATCCGGAAAGTGACGGCAGAAGGGAAAGAGGTGAAGCACGGAAGAAATTAGGCGCCTGGGCTATAAGACAAGTGAAATCTTGGCAAGGTGATCAAGAAATAAAAAATCAAATTCTTAATGGTGTACACGGACTAAAATTAAACACGCATCCGGCTGATGTTGTTCCTTACTTGATTAGTATTGAGCCGGTATTAATGCTTTCTAATTTACCAACGGAACAACTTGCTAAGATTGAAACTCTTCTTGACTTGTGTTGTCTAAGTATCTCTACTGATTTAGAATCTCAACGTGAATTCCGCGAAGCAGAGCACGTGGTTGGAGCTTTTAGATTAGGCATAGAAACTCAAAAAGCCCGATCAAATATTCAATCTAGCGGTAGCTAATCCCTTATAAAAAAGAGATTGTTACCGCATCAAGTCGCCACAGTAGGCGATTTTTTTGTTATCATAAAGCTATGAATAAAAAAACTTTTTTTAAAGATGAACCATCAATGCCGGACTTTGTCGCTTTGGAAGAACGGCTTTTAAAAGACTGGGATCAAAAAGGGATTGTTAAAAAGTATTTAGACAAAAACTCCAAATCAAAGAAAAAATTTTCCTTTTTGGACGGTCCGATCACTGCCAATAACCCCATGGGCGTCCATCATGCCCGGGGCCGGACCTACAAAGATCTCTGGCAGCGTTACATGACCATGAAAGGCTATCGTCAACGCTATCAGAATGGTTTTGACTGTCAGGGCTTATGGGTTGAAGTTGAAGTAGAAAAACATCTTGGTTTCAAATCCAAAAAAGACATTCAAAAGTACGGCGTGGAAAACTTTGTCAATCAGTGTAAAGCTTGGGTCAACCAGTACTCTGAGATCCAAACCCGCCAAAGCCAGCGGCTAGGCATGTGGATGGACTGGGACAACTCCTACTTTACCATGTCCGATGCCAACAACTATGCCGTCTGGAACTTTTTAAAGGTCTGTCATCAGCGCGGCTGGCTTTATAAAGGCCATGACTCGGTTCCCTGGTGTCCCCGTTGTGAAACCGCTATCTCCCAGCACGAGATGCTGACCGAGGATTACAAACAGGTCACTCATAAGGCTATTTACTTTACTTTGCCTTTGATTAATCAGGCCAGCGAATCTCTTTTAGTTTGGACCACCACGCCCTGGACATTACCTGCAAATATTGCTGTCGCAGTTGACCAGACTCTTAACTACAGTCTAGTTGAACTTAAGTCAGGCCAGCGTTATTGGCTGCTTCAGCCATTGGTTAAATCCGTCTTAGGAGCTGACTTGAAAAAGATAATTAAAACCGTTAAAGGCAAGGTTTTAGTTGGTTTAAAATACACTGGTCCATTTGATGACTTGCCGGCCGTAGCCAAAGTCAAAACCGCCAACCCTGACACCTTTCACACTGTTATTCCTACCGATCCTTTAATCATGCCTATCAGTAAGACAGAAGGCACTGGCCTGATTCATACCGCGGTTTCTGCCGGTACCGAGGATTATCAGCTCGGGCAGATCCTAAAACTGCCTTTAATCCCGGTTATTAAGGACAATGCCGACTATTTTGACGGCTTTGGTTCTTTATCCGGTAAAAATGCCAAAACCCATCCGGAAATTATCTTTGACTATCTTGCCAAAAACTGGATTTACAAAATCCATGACTACTCTCACCGTTATCCGGCCTGCTGGCGCTGTAAAACCGAGCTGGTCTGGAAAGTCACTGACGAGTTTTATTTGGCTATGGACAAACCTGACCCGACCGATAAAAAAAACCGCACTTTACGCCAGCAGCTTATTAAAATTACCAAAAACATCCGCTGGATTCCCGAATTCGGCCTGGAGCGTGAGCTGGACTGGCTTAACAACATGCATGACTGGTTGATCTCCAAGAAAAACCGTTTCTGGGGTCTGGCTTTGCCTATTTATGAATGTCCCCACTGCCGTTCTTTTGAAGTCATCGGCAGTCAGGAGGAGTTAAAACAAAAAGCAGTTTCCGGTTGGGACCGTTTTGCTGGCCATACCCCCCACAAACCATGGATTGATTATGTCAAGATTAAATGC
>CAYICL010000005.1:0-29681 GCA_964361885.1 uncultured Pseudomonadales bacterium | reverse complement strand
GTTTTTTATTCATATCCGAACATTGTACTGTTCGGATTCGTTTTAGAACTCACTAGACTTTAATTCTTGTGATATTATTCTGGAAACTAAAGCATTAAAGCGCAACGCTGGCACAATAAACTCTTAGCGGCTGTTCTAGGACTTCATGATGTAAGGGTTGCCATTGACGCCACATTTCTGCCGCAACATCAATAACCGGCAAATGATTCTCAAGGGAGTGAAGCAGTTTAACAACAATTATTTCTGGTTCACGGTTTTGTAATTGCCTAAATGGTTGATTCTTATGTTTTATCGGACTAACTATTACTCCTTCAGGAATAACGCCGATGTTCACGCCTCCTAACATCAGAGCGGTGACGCCGGACTCTGAACAATAAAAACGCAAAGGTCTTCGTGTAAGTTGACGTCCGGGAACGGTTAAAATAGTTATAACAGCATCTGCTTCAGAAGAGGTTGGGTCATCAATATCAAAAAAGGAAACTTTGAGGCGACCATTATCATAACCTTTTTTCAAAAGGACTTCAGTGCCATATTCATAAAGATAAGTAATCGTTTTCTCAATGACGTGTCGTTCTGTCCTATCAACGGGAACGAGATATTCTCCGGGGTATAATTTTGGTGCTTCCACACTGGCCATAAAAAATCCTGCTATCAGGCAGGAAAATTAATTTTTCGAGGCGAGTATGGCACTTTAGTCAGCTTCAGGCAAGATTGCCGTAATAGAGCTTCGTAAGCGTTGCCCTCACCCTTAATTTCATTTTATCATAGACTTTAATTCTTGTGATATTATTCTGGAAACTAAAGCATTAATATACGCCTGATTAAAATCACCTGACTCAAACCCGGTTTTTGCCGTGTTTAAGAAACTTTCATTCAATTCTAAACTTGAGCCGACGGAATAATTTTCACCTTTAACCTTAGCGGCAACTAAACTTACAACTTGGCTATACTTTTTGTCAGCTTCTTTCAGTTCTTTTTGAGCCAATTTTTGAGACACGCTGACTCCGGCTTGATCACTGGCTTGAATAAAAGCTTGAATTAATAACTTGCCTATCTCATTGACTTCGGTTTTAAAAGAACTTACGGTTTGTTCATTAATTGAACTTCTTCTAGCCAACATATCCATGATCAGTCTTAACAAATAATTGTTGCTTAAAGCAGAATGTGTGTGTCGTCTCACTAGATTGTCATTATTGACCAAATCAGCTGAAATGGCTTTATCGACTAATTTAATTACTTGATTTAAGTGACTGGTTAAATATTTTTTATAACTCGTTTTTATACTTTGTTGATTTACATACTCTTTTAATTCTTCCAGTCTGTATTTGGCCAGTTCCAAGTAAATTTTGGCTTCAGGATTGGCTAGGGGATTATCCTGAGGTTTATTTGTATCAAAATAAATATTATAGCTGTTAGTTTGACCTTGACCGATATTATTTTCCACCGTGCTCCAACCTTCTCCATTTTCTGTTAACTGACCTATATTTAGGCTATATTCCCCATTAGCCGCGCCAATAATATTGGCCAGGTAATTACCGGTAACCGCATCATAAATCACTAACAGTTTATCTTCCGGACTATAAATACTATTACTCATGGGCGATCCAACTCCTTCTCCTGCTTGAGATCCATCTGGCGCTGTTACTTGAATATTGGCCGGCGAGTGTAAGAAAAATATTAAAGACGGATTTCTGGCTGGGCTGGTAATAGCTGTAGACACGGTGGCCGTATTTAACTCCAAAGCATTTAAAATTGCCTGAATTCCGGCTTGGTTTTCTACTAACTCAACATGGGAAGCGCTGACTGTGGCTAAGCTGGTTCCGTCAATTAAAGCGCTTTTTTCCAAAACAATTAAATCTCCCTCGTCTGTATACAACTCACTTTCTGGTCTACCATCAGGCCATCGGCCCAACAACTTATCAGCTAAAGTTCTGTCTTTCAACTTAATCCATTCCACCGTATCTTGATTAGGATTCTGTTCTTCTCCGGCAATGGTATTGAGAAGATTTTTTAACTCAGCTGATAAACTGACTTTTAAGTTATTTAAATAACTGTTAAACGAATCCATTGTCGTTACCGGAATCACCTGGTCCTGTTTATTTTTAGCAAAGTCAAAGACCGGGGTTAAATCGTTTAAGCCCGGGGCCAGGTCTCTGATCGCCACTACCGGGGAAGTATATCTGCCTTTATGCAGTTGCAAATAAAGCTCCAGACCAATCCATTGCCACGACCAGCGGTCGCCGACTTCCGCCCCTGACCAGCCCATCCAAGCCGGAATCGCTCCTTGATGCGGAGAACCTGAAGTAACAATTTTATTAATTCTATCCACTCCGTAGTTTTGCGCATAGGTTCTGGCCACCATTCCGCCCATGCTGTGGCCCACCAGATTAACTTTAGTATTGGCAGGTTTTCCATATAAAACCGTATTTTCTAAATATGACTTAAATTGACCGGCTAAATTATCTAAAGGCTGCAGCCAATCGTAATAAAACTCAAAGTAATTATCTCCTTCTGCGTAGCCGGCATTTAAAAAGGTATTTTCCAGATTATCGTAAACTTTAACATAAGGAGTTTTTTTCCAGTCCCCTCCGCTTCCACCCGTAATCATGGCGGTTGTATTCCAGCTGCCGCCAAGACCTGGTAGAAGTACTATGGGATTTTTTGTCGGTTCTGGTGTTGGCGACGGCGATGAGCTGGTCAATCGAGACATATAAACCGTATCTAGGTAATCACTTCCGTTGTGTCCACCGGTTATATAAACATATCCATTGGTCACCGATACCGCTCCACCGCCTATAGGTTGGGGTAAATGATTAGCACTTAAATTCCAAGCTTCTACAGTTCCATCCGAATTCAGATTAGCATAATAAACCTTATCCAAATTACCTCCCGAACCTCTTCCCCCAATAGAAATTACAGTTGAATCAACCTTTATTACTTTACTGTTAAGTGGTTCAGGAAGCGGGCTAGTTTCAATAAAACTTCCAACTGTACCGTCAGCTTTAATTGGCGCTGTATAAACTTTACTGATATGATGCCCACTAGGTCCTTCTCCGCCAATGACAATAAGATGGCCATTGTGTTCGATCATTCCAAACCCTTTATTTGGTTCTGGTAAGATGCCTGCATCTTGCCATGTTCCTAAACTTCCATCAGCATTAATCTCAGCGAAATATATATTTTGATTCCACGCACTGCCCGGTTCAGTTTCTCCTCCGGCAAAATAAATCCCGTTATTAGCAATCACGGCCGCTCCTATCTGTAACTTTTTCGGTAATGAATTCAGTTGTGTCCACGATTCTATTAAATCTGTGTCATTGATAATTCCCAAAAATACTTTATCTACACTCATAGCGGGAGGTGTATTTTCCTCTTTGCCACCCAAAACATAAACAAAATTATCTTTCTGTGCTCCGGAGTGAAAAATAAGAGCAGTCGGCATAGGTGAGGAAAGGAAATCCCATGCACTTAACGTTCCACCAAGACCTGAAACAGAAGAGATTATATTGGTATGGCTTTGTCCAGTAACTGCGGAACCGCCGACAACAAATATTTTATTATTTCTAGAGAAAGAAACATGACTTGCCAAGTTGTAAGGAATCGGTAGAGCTTCAGACCAAGGACCCATGGGATCAGCTGCAACTACTACTTGTAATGTTCTAGGCCAAAAACTGCTAATTACTAAAAGTAAAAAACTTAATCCAAAATACTTAATCCATTTTATCATTTAATTTTAGTATAACTTATGTGGAAGATGGGTTGTCAATAAGATAAAATAAGAAAATGTACTTAAGTTCTTTTTACGATCAATTCCATAAAAAAGCCAAGCCACAAAAAAAGATAATATCAGAAAACAATTTTACCTACTTAGCCATTATAAAAATATTTAAAAAACTCTTCAAAGAAGGAGAAAAACTAAGTATTTTGGATTATGCGTGTGGAGTTGGAACGCTTGGACTTTATTTAGCCAATCTAGGAAATAGGATTATTGGATTGGATGTTTCACCTCTAGTTATAAGAATTGCAAACAAAAGTGCAAAGCTCACATCATTAGATAAATTAGCAAAGTTTTATATTTTTGAGCCTGGGGGAAAAATAAAGTTTTCAGAGAAATTTGACTTAATAATTTGCATTGAATCAGGATTTCAGATAAGGGAAACCTATAAGACTGAAGGTATAATTAAAAATTCCCTGTTTTTATTTCAACCTCTCGGAATTTTAATTAAGTTTATTAGAGGGCCAATTACGAAAATAGTCACTTTTTTTGACAATCCTACAATTCCGTTTTTGGGAGAATCAGACATTTTTATTCTAGCTCAAAAAATATGACCATACTTTTCTTCTCCAAATTTTTCTACCCGCATATTGGCGGGGTAGAGAAGCAGGTTTTCGAATTGAGCCTTAGATTGATCAAAAAAAAACATCAGGTGACAGTCATTACCTTGAAGCACAGCTCCGGCTTAAAAAATCAGGAAATCATTGGTCAAATAAAAATCATCAGAATCCCCTATTTAAAAATCAAGTATTTTGGCTTGCTGTTTATCTGGCTTTGGCTCTTAAAAAAC
Organism: uncultured Pseudomonadales bacterium; assembly: GCA_964361885.1. Classification (GTDB taxonomy): domain Bacteria; phylum Patescibacteriota; class Microgenomatia; order UBA1400; family CG1-02-47-37; genus CAYICL01. The sequence goes on along the minus strand of CAYICL010000005.1, from coordinate 25,116 downwards.
ATCCGCTTAATTAAATCTAGTGATATTGTCCATAGCCACAGCGTTTTAATTTGGTATTGGCCGCTCAGATTATTACTGCCAAAAAAACCAATTTTTACTACCTTTCACGGCTGGGAAGGGATTTACCCGATTCCTCAAAAAAACATTTTAATTAGGAAAATTGATGCTTTAGTCGCCTGGAAAAACATTACTATCTGCGATTATGTGGTTAAGCATTATGGGATCAAAGCCGACCAACTGATGTACACTTCGGTCGATAGACCTAAGCAAACCAGGTTTAAAAAAGATTATCGCCGTTTAGTCTACGTTGGCCGCTTAGATCAGGACACTGGTTTGGAAAAAATCCTTCAGGCTTTATCTTATCTTCAAGGTTTTAAAATCGATTTTTGCGGCGACGGTCCCTTGGCCGCAGAATGTAAAAAATACGGTACTGTTCATGGCTTTGTTAACCCCAATCCCTTTTTAGCCAAAAGTTTTATCTGTCTTTCTTCCGGACACACTTCCATTTTGGAAGCCTTCACTTATAAATGTCTGGTGATTACTACCTATAACAACCCGGTTAAAAAAGACTATTTATTAATGACTCCTTTTGCTTCATCAATCATCGTTAAAGATGCGCCTTCAGACATGGCCCAAGCCATCAAATATTATTCAAAGCATTCATTAACAGCTCATAAAAAAATTGAGTCGGCCTATCAATGGGTCAAAACTCAAAACTGGGCTGACACGACTGAGGCCTATTTAAAATTGTGGGGAGTAAAATAATTATTTTTTAGCCACCACGATTATTTGCGACTCCCTAAAAAGTTTTAACGCCAAATTATCACACCAAGTGATCAGGTCAGAAATAAAGGAAAACTTATTCGCCAACTTAATTACCAGGTTTAATTTAAAGACATACAAACTGTTGCGGACCATACCTTCAGTTTTTTGGGTATAAACCACTTGAAACTGATTTTTTTCCAACAATGCCAGCAAACTTTCCAAGGCATATCTTCTTAAATGCCCGGAAATTTTATCAAACTTTTTAATCACCCCCAATTTTATTAACGGCGCGTTTAGCGAAGGCACGGTTATCATCACTAATCCGTTTTTCTTGGTTAAATCATAAATTTTTTTGATTGCTGCTTGATCGTCTTTAAGATGTTCCAGTACTTCCGAACAGATCACTAAGTCATAAGTTTTATTTAATCTTAAGTTAAAAAAATCTCCCCTGATAAACTTGATTTTATTTTGTAAGTTAAAAATTTTAAGCGATCGTTTTGCCACCTCGACCGCTCTTTCGGAAATTTCGATTCCTAAAATGTTTTTCCCTTGGAAAGCCAAATAAAAATCCAGGGTGCCTACTCCGCTGCCAATATCTAAAACATTTTTTTCAAGACAAAATTTATCTAAAACCTGAACAATATGCCGATAAGTAAAATCTTTTTTACCAATAATTCTTTTGGGCAAATGCCGCTTTTTATGGTAACCTTCATAAAAGGACTTAAAGTTATGCATCAACCGATTTTATCACCACCCTGTACTATTTATCTGGTTCGCCACGGCGAAACCGATAATAATAAAAACAAGATTCTCCAAGGGGATAAAGTTGATATGTCTTTAAATAAAACCGGTGTCCAACAGGCTAATCAGGCGGCTCAAAGGCTTAAACAAGTTAAATTTGATATGGCTTTTTCTTCTGATTTAATCCGGGCCAAAAAAACCGCTGACATCATTGCTCTTCAGCATAAATTAACCGTCACTACCCACCAAGCTTTAAGAGAAAGATCCTTTGGCCAATTCGAGGGCAAACCTGAAACAGAGATGAGACGAAAACTTAAACGTGTTCTGGACGAATTTGAAAGTTTGTCTGATGAAGCCAAATTTAACTATCAGTTTCCCAATGGTATTGAGAATTTTGAATCTTGTGTCACCAGGCTGATTAATTTTTTAAGGCAGATATCAATTGCTTATTCTGGTAAAACCGTCTTAGTGGTGACTCATGGTTCAATCATGCGTTTTTTGCTGATCCGCCTGGGTTTTGCCGCCCATGACCAGTTGCCGATTTACCCTGTTTATGCTATCGCCAATCTGGGCCACCTTGTTTTAGAATCTGACGGCCTTGACCTGATTATCAAAGACACTTACGGTATTACTGTCAATAAATGAAAATCAGTTTTATCACCACCGTCTTAAATGAAGCCAAAACAATTCAGGCCTTGTTGGATTCTATTCAAACTCAGACTAAAAAACCTGATGAACTCATTATTGTTGACGCCGGTTCTACCGACCAGACCTGTCGGCTGGTTAAATCCCATCCGCTTAAAAATAAGCTCAGCTTGCGTTTAATTCAAAAAGCCGGTGCCAACCGTTCGCAAGCCAGGAACTTAAGCGTTGAGTTAGCTAAGCACGGAATTATTGCTGTTTCTGATGCCGGCTGTCGGCTTGATCCTGACTGGTTAAAACGCCTCACAGAGCCGTTGCAAAACTCCTCGGTTTCCGCTGTCGCCGGTTATTACCAGCCGGAAACCACCACCGTGTTTCAAACCTGTGTCAGCCCGTTTGTGGCGGTTATGCCGGACCGATTTAATCCTAAAACCTTCATACCCTCATCCCGCTCTTTGGCTTTTAAAAAATCCGCTTGGGCTTTAGCCGGCCGTTATCCGGAAAACTTAAACTTTTGCGAAGACTTGGTCTTTGCTTCTAAATTAAAAGCCAAAACCAATCTGGCGGTCCGGCCCGACGCGATTGTTTACTGGTCAATGGTTAAAAATCTGCCTCAATTTTATACGCAAATTTTCCATTATGCTTCCGGCGATATTCAGGCCCGTTACCGGCCGCACCTGAAAAAGATTATCTCAGTCTTTGTCCGCTACCTGGTTTTTAGCGGCTTGCCGCCTTTATTCCTGCTTTATCTTTTAGTCCCGGTCATTAAACGTTATCACTATGTTAATCACCCTTTGGCAATTTTTTACTTGCCGCTTTTGCAAATTACTTCAGATATCGGCATAATGCTAGGTAGTCTATATGGGTTATTCAAGAAACGCTCTTAAAGGTTTATCCTGGCTGGGAGCTCTAAGGCTGTTAATTCGCTTTTTAAGCTTTGTCAAAATAGCGGTGTTGGCCCGGCTGCTGTTACCGGCCCAGTTCGGTTTATTCGGCATCGCCGGTTTGGTCTTGGCTTTTTTGGAAACTTTTACTGAAACCGGTATTAATGTTGTTTTAATCCAGCAAGCCGATGACGACGCTAAAGACTATCTTAATACTGCCTGGATTGTCTCCATCGGCCGGGGGGTCCTTATCAGCGCTTTAATCTTTTTTACTATCCCTTTAATTACTCATTTTTTCCAATCGCCTGAAGCCAAATCAATCCTACTGCTGATGAGTTTAGTCCCTTTAATCCGCGGTTTTATCAACCCGGCCATTGTCTTTTTTCAAAAACAACTTGAGTTTCATAAAGAATTTTGGTTTCGCTCCAGCTTAATCCTGGTAGAAACTCTTTTTACCGTCATCTTAACTTTGATTACCCGGTCTGCCACCAGCCTGGTTTATGGTTTAATCATCAGTTCCTGTCTGGAAGTCATTCTTTCCTTTATCTTTGTCCGTCCTTACCCCAAACCGGTTTTTGAAGCCAAAAAACTCAAAGACGTTCTAAATCGGGGCAAGTGGGTGACTGCTGCCGGCATTTTTAACTATCTGTTTCATCAGGGAGATGACATTGTGGTCGGCCGGATCTTAAATACTGCCGCTTTGGGCTTTTACCAAATGGCCTATAAAATCTCCACCTTGCCGATTACTGAAGTGGCCGATACTGTCGGCAAAGTTACTTTTCCGGTCTATGCCAAGATTGCCCCGGACAGGAAAAGAATTCAACAGGCTTTTTTCAAAGTGACTGCCACTATCAGCGCTTTGGTAATTCCTTTCGGTCTCCTGCTTTTCTGGTTCACTACCCCTATCGTCAACTTGGTCTTAGGCCCCAACTGGTTAAGCATTGTGCCGGTCCTTAAAGTCCTAACTGTTTTCGGTGTTGTCCGGGCCATTACCGGCTCAGCCTCAGCTTTGTTTCTGGCCATTAATAAACAGGAATACGTGACTGCCTTAACCTTAAGCAGCCTTCTTGGCTTAGGTCTTAGTCTTTACCCGTTAGTCATTAAGTTTGGTATTCTCGGGGCCGGTCTGGCCGCTTTGATCGGTTCTGTCACTGCCATTCCCGTGATTGGTTTTTGTTTGCTAAAGGTATTTAAGCATGAATAAGAAGGATTATTTAAGCTTATTCAGCTGGAAATTATGGTATGCCCCGGCCGATGTTTTATTGCGCGCCAAAGAGGGTTTAATTTGGTCAGACCAGCAAATCATCCCACCCAGTCTGGATATCGGTTGTGGCGACGCTAGTATCAGCCGGATTCTTTTTAAAGGACATCAGCCAATCGATCTTGGTATTGATTTAGACAAGTCAGCTATCAAAAAGGCCAGACAAAGCAATTTTTACAAAAAAGTTATGGCAGTCAATGCCGCCAACATGCCTTTTAAAAACAATCAGTTTCAAACCGTGATCAGCAACAGCACCTTTGAACACATTGTTAATGATACCAAGGCAGTGCAACAAGTCTCCCGGGTCTTAAAACCAAAAGGGCTGTTTATCTTTACCGTTCCCTCAACCCGTTTACAACCTTATTTTAGTCAACCAATTAACCGCCGGGTTTCCCACCTGCATTACCGCAGCTTATCTGACTGGCGGCAGTTGCTCAAAGCCAATGGTTTAAAACTGGTTGAAGCGCATTATTACCTGGCTCCGCCGGCAGTCAAACTCTGGCTTCAATTATTTAAACTGGCTACCTTTAAGCCTTACAAACGGGAGCTTTGGTCTTATCTTCAGGACTCGTTTTTAACCCCGATTTTGCCTAAAAAAATCTTTGCCTCTTTAATTAACCAACTGCTTTTACCTCATTATTACCCTGCCTTTAACCAGGACGGCACCTGGCTTTTTATCAAAGCCGTCAAGCTTTCAAAATGAAACTAGCAATTTTTTACAATCTGCCTGTTGGTGGGGCTTTGAGGGTAGTCAAAAACCAGATTAAATACTTAAGAAAGCATCATTCAGTCAAAGTCTATTGTCCCTCCTTGCCCCTGTCCGGTAACCGGTTAAAACGCGACTGGCAAAACTTTGTTTCTCTTTCCCGGCTTCACCGAAAGCTGGCCCAGACTATTGACCGGCAGGGCTTTGATCTCTGTCTGGCGCACCCTGACTGGTTAACCCAGGCCCCGTTTTTATTAAGGTTCTTAAACATCCCTTCAATCTATTACTGCGAAGAGCTGTTAAGGCTCGCTTATGAACCAGAGCTGGGGATTCCTGAAGATTTAACTGGATATAAACGGGTTTATGAATCCTTAACCCGAAAACTGCGCCAGCATCTTGACCGCTCCAACGCCCAGTCTGCCGGCCTGATCTTAACCAGTTCAAACTTTATTCAGAAGCAGATTAAAACTCATTACCATTGCCAAAGCCTGGTCTGCCCTCCGGGAGTGGACACGACTGTTTTTAAACCGGCTAAAATCAAGCCTGACCAGCTCTTATTCATCGGCCAAAAGGCAGCCATTAATGGTTGGGACTTAGCCAAAAAACTGCCGTTTAAAGTTAAAGTTATTGACAAGCATCACTTGACTGATAAGGAGTTGGCTTTAGAATACTCGAAAAGTTATTGCGCCCTCTGCTTAAGCCGCAACGAACCCTTTGGTTTGGTCAGTTTAGAATCACAGGCCTGTCAGGCTCCGGTCATTGCCATAAACCAGGGCGGATACAGAGAAACAGTGCTTGACCAAAAAACCGGGTTTTTAATTCCTTCAGACTATTCTGCTCTTTTAACCAAAGTTAAGTTATTGATCGGTAAGCCTCAATTAAGAGTTAAAATGGGTATAATGGGCCGCCGGCATGTCAGCCGGCACTTTACTTGGAAATCACACCTAGATATATTAGAAACTAGCTTAACTAAGCTTACAAGGTGAAAATATTTATAATTTTATTTGCCATCTGGACATCTGTCTTAATGGCGAGATCATTAATTTACGTCGTCAGAACCATTAACGAGTTTAGAGACCCGCCAGCAGTTTATCTGCCTCAAAACGACATCGAGCAAAAATATCTTTACTACTATAGGAGTCTGGGCCAATGTCAAGAATAATAAAGTATCTCCTTATGATCCTCATCGCTGTTAATTTAATCTACGTGGTTTCCGGGGTCATTCATTATCCCCTCAGAAGTATCGATGTTTATGCCATTTGGCTGTTTAAAGCTAAAGCTTTCTACCTTCAATCCGGTTTGCCTTTGCCAATTCTCCAAAACCCGCGTTATCTGTATTCTCATCCTCAATATCCTCTCCTGCTGCCGTTGTTTTTTTCAAAAATTTATCAACTGGTCGGCGGAGTCAAAGAAATTTATGTGCTGATGCTTTATCCGGTTATTTATCTGGCGATTCTGTTATTAACTTATCAAGTCTTTCGTCTGGTGGGTTTATTTCCCGTTCCCAGCCTGTTCTTTACCTATATCTATTCCATGTTTTCACCCTTGCTGGCTCAAGCCGGCCGCCAGCATGCCGGGACTGCCGACATCATCCTGGTTTTAATTAACTGGCTGGCAATCTATTTCCTCTATAAATTCAACCAAAACCGGCCTTTATTAACCGGCTGGCTGATTGTTATCCTGGTTATGATCGGTTCTCAAATAAAATTAGAAGGGTTGTTTCTTATCAGCTTATTAATCTTTTTATCCAATTCTTGGTCTCAACGCTTCAAATATATCAGCTTAGCCGCTTTACCGTTTTTAGCTTGGCAAATAACCAGATTTTCGTTAGCGATTCCAACTGATTTCAGTTTTGCTTTTCCTGGTGCGGTTGAATTAATTAACCGGTTATTTATCGTCTTTGCCGGTCTGATCAAAGAAATGCTTAATTTAAAGAATTGGTATATTTTTTGGCCTCTTTTTGTTTTAGCCGCTTTACTTAAACCCGCTTCATCTCCTTATATTCGCCGGATTATTTTACCTAGCTTATTAGTGATGAGCGGGTTATTTACTGCTGTTTACCTGTTTGCTACTGTTAACACTTCCGCTTATGTCAGCTCTTCAATCGATCGGATTTTACTCCAGCTCTCTCCGTTTATTTTTATCATCTTTGTGGATTGGATTAAAAGGCTTATTTTTACTAGAATAAGCTAAATGAAGCCTAAACTTTCCCTTATCATTGTTCATTATCATAACCAAAAGATTTTATTTAATTGTTTAAACTCGATCAAAGACAATCCGCCTCAGGTTGAATATGAAGTCATTGTGATAGATAACGATGAGCAAAAAACTATTGGCTCAAAATTAAAACCGTTATTTCCTCAAGTCAAATATGTCGCCAGCCCCGGCAATATCGGTTATGGCGCTGGCAATAATCTCGGCGCTTCAGCCGCTGAGGGCGAGTATTTGTTTATTCTCAATCCCGACACGCTTGTTTTGAAAGGGTGTATCGATAAGCTTATTTCATTTATCGAATCCTCCCAGAAGATCGGCGTTGTTGCCCCGACGCTTCTTAATAAAAATCTGAAACCCTACCCGCTGCAAGGATCAAAGGAACTCACACCCATCAGAGGAGTTTTCGCTTTATCTTTTCTAAACAAGCTGTTTCCGAACAATCCAATATCGAAAGCTTATTGGCTCAAGGACGCGGACAGGAGTCAGCCTTTGGCAGTCGATGTTATTCCCGGTTCAGCCTTTTTAATCAGGAAAAAACTCTTTGACCAAGTCAACGGTTTTGACGAAAACATGTTTTTATATTTTGAAGAGTCGGACTTATGTCTTCGGTTAAAACAGCTTGGGTTTAAGCTGATGCTGCTGCCCCAGGCCAGACTGGTTCATTGCTGGGCCGGCTCCACTCCCAAATCCCCCAGGATTAAGCAGATTTTTGCCTCCAGCCGTTTCTATTACTTTAACAAGCATTATGGCCTGATTCCGGCCCTGATGGTTGAGTTGATGGCGCGGCTTTCCTTGGAAGTCTTAGGTTTAAGCCTGATTTTACTTCTCGCCACCTGGTTAAGGTTTTATCGCCTGCCTGAACTCATGACCTTTATCAGTGACCAGGGCCGGGACTATCTGGCCGCCAAAGATATGCTGCTAACCGGCCAGCCGGCTTTAGTCGGCATCCCTTCCTCTGTTCCCTGGCTGCATCAGGGCCCGGTCTTCATCTGGCTGATTGCCTTAGCTTTAAAACTGGGCCGCTTTCATCCAATTGCTCCGGCAGTTTTAACCGCTGTTTTCGGGGTGTTGACAGTTTACCTGGCTTTTGTTTTAGCCAAAAAATGGTTTAATCATTCAACCGGTTTAATTGCTGCTTTAATCGCCGCCGCTTCGCCTTTAATGGTCGTTCACAGCCGCTTGGCTTATCATACCAGCCCGATTCCTTTATTCACTTTACTCTATCTGCTGGCTTTAACCAGTCAGTCAGTCGGCTGGAGTTTTTTCCTGGCCGGTTTACTGCTTCAGTTTGAGCTGACCACCCTGCCTTTAGCTTTATTAGCCGCCCTGTATTTATTTAAGAAAAAACAAAAATTATTCCCTTTATCTTTAGTCTTTATTATTCCCTTTATCCCCAAGCTGATTTTTGATCTGACTCATGGGTTTAAGCAGACTTTGGGTTTAATTGCCTGGGCCGGTTACAGGTTTGTTAGTTTCTTTGGATTTTCCGGCCGCCACACTGTTTCCCCTGAATCATTGATTCAGGTCAGCCAGACGATCTTTAACTATTGGCAGAAGTTTGTTTGTTGGGATCAGCCGATCATTGCCGCTGGCCTTGGTTTGTTGGCGCTGATCGGTGTTTTTAAAAATAAAAATCGGTTGCTGGCTTACTTTTTGCTGATTAATCTGGCCGGCTTTTATTTACACGGGGCGCCGTCCGAGGCTTACTTTCCGGTTCTGTTTCCTGTCTGGGCTCTGCTGTTAGCTTGGCTAGTCAACCGCTTAAAACAGCCGGCCTTGATTCTTGGTTTATTGATTTTAGTCGCTTATAACCTGGCTTATTTAATCAGGAACGACTTTATTCCTTATGGCCCGACTTTAAGCCAGCGCCTGACTTTGGCCAGGCTGATTAAAATCCAATCTCCAAGCGAACCGTTTAAACTTGAAGGCAAAAATTTGGATAACTACCGCTATTTGCTCTGGTGGCTTGGTGAGCCTGAATCGCCTGAAGCCAAATCCGCTTATATGATTTATGAGGGCGGAGATCAGGATTTTGTCGCTCCGATCGGGGCCACTGTTTATCATTTGCCTCATCAAAAATTAATTAAATATGACTGACCGGCTGAAAATCATCACTTTAAATCAGCCAGGCGTTGCTGATTTCAGCGCTGTGAGAAACAAATTGATGTCCGGCAAAACGACCGCCTGGCTATTGTTTTTAGACAGCGACGAGCAGTTGTCAGCGCCTCTTGATCCGGACAAGCTCGATCAACGCTATAACTATGCTTTTAAACGCGACGACTGGTTTTTAGGCAGGAAACTAAGCTTCGGCGAGACTGCCGCTGTCCGGCTGGTGCGCTTAGTCCAGCCGGGTACAGGCAAATGGCAGGGGAAAGTCCACGAAGAGTTTGTTTCCAAGCTGCCAATGAAACTCTTGCCCCAACGTTTGCTCCACCGGCGCCGAATCAGTTTAAGCCGGTTCTTAGACAGGCTTAATTGGTATTCTGATTTACGGGCTCAAGAATTAAACCGATTCTCCGGATTTGCACTCATTTTTTACCCGATTGGAAAGTTTGTGAAAAATTACTTTTTTCACTTAGGCTTTTTGGACGGCACACCCGGCTTAGCCATGGCCTTTTTCATGAGCCTCCACTCGTTATTTGTGCGTATCAAACTCTATGAAAAAGCTCGATAAGCTGTGGTTGGGTTTGCTGATCGTCCAGGCTTTGGTTAATCTGGTCGGCGCTTTAGGCCCGGAACTGGGTTTTGATGCTTTATGGTATCACCTTACCGAAGCCAAAATCTTTTTAACCAGCCGGTCCATTAATCCCATTCCCGGCAATCTCCTGTACTGGTCAGGTTTGCCGAGGTTGGGAGAAATGATCTACATGCTGGCTCCGGGTAAGCTGATCCACTGGTCTGCCGGTCTGCTGGCCGCCTACTTTATTTACCGCTTGTCCGGCATGGCGGCCGCTTTATTATGGTATTCGACTTTGCTGGTCGGCTGGCTGTCGACCAGCGCCTACGTTGATTTACTTTCGACTGCTTTTTTGCTTGGAGCGCTGTTATTTAAACAAACGAAGCGGATCTTGTTTTTGGTTTTGGCCGGGGCGACCAAAATAAACGCCCTGGTTTACAACCTGGCGATAACCCTCATGCCTTGGTCAATCCTGGGTTATCTGCCGTTTATGCTGGTTAACTGGCGCGCTACCGGTAACCCGGTTTATCCCTTCGCTGAGAATTTCGGCTTTGAACAAGAGTGGTTCTTCAACGGCTTTTGGTATTGGCTCTCCCGGCCCTTAAGGCTATTTTTTGACCCGGCCTTTCGCGTCGGCCCGATTATTTTGCTGGTTTGGTTGCTTTCACTCAAAAGATTACGGTTTACAGATTACCGATTACTGATTACTTTTCTCATTTGGTTTTTAATGCCGGGCACGGACTTCGGCCGGTTTGCTTTGTTTCCGCTGGCTTTGCTTGCGGCCGCGATCCCCAAAAACTTGAGCCGCTTAGCCGTCAGCCTGATTCTTCTGCACACGGTTGTCGGCATTGGCGCCCGGGCCTATGCCAACAGCAAGTATCTTAATCAGGCTGATTTCCTCTGCCGGAATTTAAAGTTTGACTTCGGCGACTTCTATGACTGCGGCAGCTGGTTTGCCAAAAACATCAAGCCGACTGACAAAGTCTTAATCTACAACATTCACAACCTTTATTATGTTGATTTTCCTTATGATCACGAGTCCTGGGCTGGGCCAGAGACCCGCTATACGCATATTTTAGTCGGGGATAACCAAAACCTGCCGGAAAAATTCGGCCCCCTGCCCTTGATCTATCAAAATCCTCTGACCCGGGTTAAACTCTACATAAATGAACTTGAGTAAAATACTTTTAGCTTTGCTGTTTTTAAGTCTGGCTTTCGGCCAGCTCCAGCGTCTGGGCCAGTTTTATCTCCACGATCTGATTCTTGCGGCCTTATTATTAGTTAACTTCCTGCCTCGCCGGCAGGCGGGCCGCCGGCTTCGGCTTTTCCGGCCGGCCGCCTGGTTTGGCTTGGCCGGGCTAATCTCTTTAGTAATTGCCGGTTTTAAACTGCCGCTTAATGAAGTTTTAATTGGTTCTTTGTATCTGCTGCGCTTTTTGGCTTACAGCCTGCTTATTGGTTTAAAAGTAGACAGAAAATTCCTGCTTTTCTTCTCCACCGCGATTGCCGGTTTAGGCCTAGCGCAGTATTTATTTCTCCCTGACACCCGGTTTTTAGCCGGCCTTAACTGGGATGATCACTATTACCGGTTAATCTCAACTTTATTTGACCCCAACTTTACCGGCATAATTTTAGTTTTGGGCCTTATCTTAATCTGTCTTAAACGCCCGCTTTCCCGGCCGTTGCTGCTGCTGCATCTTTCGGCCTTGCTCTTAACTTACTCGCGCGGCAGTTATCTGGCTTTGGCTGCTGCCGGCCTGTGCTGGGCGCTTGTTGGCAAAAAACTGAAATGGTTTTTCTTAGGAATTGCCGTCTTAGCCGTGGTTTTACTGGCTCTGCCCCGCCCCGGCGGGGAAGGGGTCAAGCTCGAGCGCTGGTTTTCCATTGAACAGCGTGTGGACAACTACCGCGCCGGAGTCAGCCTTTGGCTGAAGGGGCCGGTTTTCGGCCTGGGTTTTAACACTTTGCGTTTTTACCGCGGCGATCCAATCAGCCACGCCGCTTCCGGCTTGGATTCCAGTCTGTTATTCGTTCTGGCCACGACCGGTATTGTCGGCCTGATTGCCTATCTTAATTTGCTCCGCTCCCTCTGGCAGAAAAATTTACTGCTCCGCCTGAGCCTCGTAGCTTTGTTAATCCACTCTTTATTTGTCAATTCTTTGTTTTACCCGTTTGTGATGATCTGGTTGTTTTCGCTGGCTTCTCTTGACAAGAGAAGAACTTAGAGTATAGTTGGCCCCAAATGGCAGTCGAAGCGCGTACAGAGCTAATTCAAACAGGTGAGAGTCTAGCTGCTTCTGAGGCAGGACAGATTTACGGCCTGCCTGTGGAATTTATCGGTTTTAAGAATTTGTCGCTTGTCAGAGTTGACTTAAGTGATGCCGGTGATGTCGAGACATTGATTCCGGATTTTGTTTACCGTCCGAGAGATTATCAAGCCTACCAAGCTGTTTGTGTCTTGGAAGACGGCCAACCAATAGCCGCTCTTGTCCAGGGCGAAACCTCTCGTAAAATGTGGGACCATGATTATTATAAATATTCTAAAACAGGTGAAAAAGGCTATATTGCCGAGAGACTTCCAATAATCTCAATTGCTAATCTTAGCGTTGAGCCGAAAAAAGTCATTTTAGTTAGTTTTGAAACACGGCCATTAGGAAACATCGATGGTTATTGGCCCGGTTATGCCCTGACGTGGCACGAAAAAAACCTAAAACTCGGCTTGGAAACAATGTTGGTCGAGAAGCGCGGCGAGAAATTTGTGATCAGTTTTCCCGAAGGCGACGCTGTTTAATATGAAAGATACTTTGAATCAGCAGGCGGAAATAATTGATCGCGGGAAACAAGTGGAATTACCCTTGAATGAAATCGTTCATCCTCTGGACATTCCGGTTATTTTTTCAGCAAAAGATTGCAACCTGACATTTCATGAGCTTGATTTGGGCGCAAACGACCTTCAGGCGCTAGCCCCGGATGTAGTTGTAAGCGATACATATGAGTATCATCGCACTATAGTGGTTAAAAGAGACGGCAAGTCAATGATTGCTTTTTGTACCGGGGTAGACAGCCTCACTCCGGATAATCTGCCAATTGCCGCAATTTTTAATCTAACTAAACCCAGTCGATTGAAAGTGCTGGTTTTGACTAGAGGAGGCAAAAGAATTCACGCATTAGAAAATTATCATGTACCTTCCGGCGGTTTGGAATTGTCAAGGTTGTTAAGCGGGAATCCCAATGTCGAACCTGTACAAATATTCAGTAATAGATTTTCTTTTTTTATTGACGCGAGAGATTAGTTTTAAGGCGTGTAGTTAACCGTGATGGTTTTCTTAGTCTCGTTGCCGGCCCTGTCTCTCACCGTTATCTCAATTCTGTTATCACCTTCTGTCAGGCTTAACTGGGTTGAAAAGCTATCATCGCTTTTAATCAGCACAAATCTGTTGTTAATGGTTAAGTTTGCCTCTGCTTCTGACTTTCCCGATACAATAATCGGACTGTCTTTGTCAAAAAATCTTTTCCCGTTATCAGGTTGTTCAACTGTTAATTCCGGCGCTGTTTGATCCAGGACTATTTTCTGCGTGGCTGATTCGTGGCTGATATTCCCTTGATCGTCTTTACTGACCGCGTAAATTTCCGACTCGCCGTCCCGCAAATGCACGTTTTCAAACCTAAACTCGCCGTCTTTATTCACCACGGTTTCTTCGGCGCTGATGCCGTTAATGTAAAGCTGCACCGTACTGCCGGCTTCTCCCGACCCGTTAATATTTATCTCAGAGCTGTTAGTCGCTTCCGGAATCAAATTGAATCTCGGCGCGAAGGGCGGTACGACATCTTGTTTTTCAATCGGCGCTTTGCTCTGGCTGATATTGCCGATAAAACCTGACATCTTAACCAGTCCCGGCAAGCCAAACTTCACAATTAAAAACAGCAACACCAGGATAAGAAACAAATACTTAACCGCCTGTTTTAAACTTTCCTTTTCCCTTTTTCTTTGCAGCCTGGTTTTATTTTCAACCATATTGCCTATTTTATACTATATAAATTATTTCTTCCCAATGGGCATGATAACTAAGGGCAGGATATTTTCAGGCAGATTTAAAATCTTTTGGACTCTCCTTTCATCAAAAGCACCAACAGAAACAGTTCCCAGCTCTAAAGAAATAGCCTGAAGATAAACGTTTTGGGCCGAGTGCCCTGCTTCCATCCAAACATATTGCTTGCCTCGCTCTCCATACTTTTGGGTAGTTTTCTCAAAATCGGCAGAAATTAGCAAAATTGCGGCCGAGTCCTCAATCCATTCCTGATTTGCGGCAACTTCTTGATTATGCTTAGTAGCAACATCTAGCGTAGTTTCCCAAGAATTTCTCCCAACCTTCGTATCTCCTCTCCGTATCTGGCCCAGTCGCCGTCCCTTTGGCTGCGCAGTGCCGCATCATACGCGTTAACCGCTTGCTGCAGCAGATTTTCTTTACTTGCATCAACAGGCATGGCAGCGGTTGGTATTTCTGTTATACGTTGCGTCTTTTCTGTTGCGATGCCGAAAATTTTGGCCAGTCCCGCCTCTAATGTTTCCTCCATGGCAATCTTATTTTCATAGGCGACGATTACCCGTTTGAGTTCGGGAATTTTCCCGGCATCGGCTTTAAGATAGAGCGGCCGGACATAAATGAGCGACTCCTCAATCGGAATAACCAGCAGCGGTCCCTGAATCACTTGAGAACCGCGCTGGTCCCATAGCGTAATCTGCCGGCTGACCTCCGCATCCTGATTTATGCGGGCAATAACCTGTTTGGGACCGAAGATCAGCTTATCCTTGGGGAAGCGGTAGGCAATCAGTTTCCCGTACTGGTCGCCGTCGTTTCTGGCGACCATCCAGGCGGAGAGATTATCCTTGGCCCGGGGAGTAAACGGCAGCATCAGAATATATTCCTCGGTTTTTTCGCCCGGGAGCTTCATAATCATGTGCCGGGGCGTCATTGGGGGAACTTTGCTGCCGGATTGTTCTCCTTCGACTGCGATGGCCGGTATTTCCCATTGGTCTTCTTTGTTGTAGAAAATTTGCGGATTATCCATGTGATAGGTAGTGTAAATGGCAGTCTGCAGGCTAAAAATATCCTCCGGATAGCGGAGATGGGGAATCAAGCTTTTGGGCATGTCAGACAGCGGCCGAAAAGACTTGGGAAAGACTTTGGTATATGTTTTGATAATTGGATCATTAGCGTCGGCCACATACAACGTCACTTTCCCTTCGTAGGCATCAACTACTGCTTTGACAGAATTTCTAATGTAATTGAGCTTGGCCATCCCGTTTAAGGGCAACGGTTGGGAGTACGGGTAGCGGTCAGTGGCAGTATAGGCATCCAAAATCCAATAAAGGTTGCCTTCGCTGACAACCAGATATGGGTCGCCGTCGTACGTCAGAAACGGCGCGATTTTTGCCACCCGTTCCTTGATATTCCGGTTGTACATCATCCGGCTGTCTGAAGTAATGTCGTTGGACAAAAGCATTTTCAGCGACCCGAAATGCAAGGCAAAGAGCAAGCGCCTAAAAGGCGAAGTAATTTGCACCCCACCCCTCCCTTCATACGCGGTATATACGTTTTCCTCTCCTTTAGGATAGTCGAACTCTTTGGACTTGGTATTGACAATCACATAATCATTCAGGATTTCGCCGTAATAGATTTCCGGCCTGATTATGGCCAGTTCCTTGACTTCTGCTTTTGGCGGCAGATCTTTGACAAATAGCACCGGCAATCCCTCGGGAGTCACCTGATTGACCGGACCGCCGGTAACACCGTACCCGTGGGTAAAGGTCAGCCGTTCATTGATCCAGGCTTTGTTCGGTAGGCTGTCTGAAGCCAGTTCCCGCGGCGAAAGCATAATTTGCCGCAATTCACCGTCGATCGTATAGCGGTCATTATCAACCGAGGCAAACTCATAGTACGTGCGTATCTCCTGTATTTGTGAGAAGGTGGATAAGAGTTGTTCTCTGTCCCAGAGCCGGACGTTTTTGATGGTGAGATTGTTCTTAGTAATGTCTGGGGCAGTTATGGGTTTATCGGCTGATATGTCCCGCTCCTCAATCGTATCCAAGCCATAAGCTTTGCGCGTGGCCTCGATATTATATTTGATAAACGGCGTTTCTTTGACCAGTTCATTAGGCGCCACCACCAGTTTTTGAAACAAAGAAGGCACAACTGCCGATGCCAGCCCTACCAAAATAGTCAGAAAAATTGCTCCCAGAAGCGGGAAAACCTTACCGCTTATCCCGTAATATAATGCCAGTACTGCCGCTAGACCGTAGATGAAAACAGAGGCCCGAAGCAGCGGCACCATGATATTGACATCGGTAAATGCGGCCCCGAATACTGCCCCGCTCTGACTGGTTAGAAGATTGTAGAGCGCCAGATGAGTGCCTACGCTGACTGTTGCCAAAAATATGGATAACAAAACCCCAAGATGCATTCTTGCCTTCTGGTCTGGGCTCTTTTTCCTCAAGAGATCTGCCAGATTCAGGCTGCCCCGCAGCATATAAATCAGGCCGCAGCCCACCAAAGAGATGACAATAATGGTTTTTACTAAGCCTAACGCTAAAGAGTATACCGGCAGAGAAAACACATAAAAGGCCGCATCGCGGCCAAACAACGGGTCGGTTTGGCCAAAAGGTGTGGCTGCCAAGAATTTCAGTATGTCCTGCCATCTGGCTGAAGCGGCTAAAGCGATCAAGAAAGCAACAACACAGCCAAAAACCACACCCAGTTTTTTTATGATCCGGCTGTCCAAAGCTAAATCCTGACCCACTAAGGCTGCCGGAAGAGTCGCTATCCACGCTGTTTTGGACCGCATAGCCACAAGAAAGTTGGTGAGAAAAAACGCCGCGGCCAATAGTCCGGTGACGCCGCCGACGACTAGCCGGGTAACAATGGACTTGGTAAAGATTTCAATAAAGCCGACTTCTGAAAACCACCACCAGTCGATAACCAGAGAGAGAATGGTTGAGAAAGAAACGAGCAAAACAAAAAATATCCCTAAGAACGTCCAGGAAAAGAACTTAGTAATATTCATAGTACAAAATAACCTGTTAGACTTATTAACTTTACTATAAGCAAGCTAACTGTGCAAACGCCGATTTTTCTCTAGGAGGCGAAGCTCCGGATCGCTCAAACCAAAGTGGTGGCCGATCTCGTGCCACACTACTTCACACACAAACGCTGCTACGTTTTCCTCACTCTCTTGACAGAGCGCCTCGATTGGTTTTCGAAAAATTGTGATCTTGTCCGGCAGCACCCCAAAATATCCAGAATTCCGCCGGATTAACGGAATGCCTTCATAAAGACCCAGTAACACCTCATGCCTTTTGATGCCGATCTCGCTTGATTTTTTCCGGCGAGGTTCTTGTTCAACCACGATTGCCACATTTTTCATCGCTTCTCGCACTCGTAAAGGCAGGGCCGCCACTGCTTCAACAATGAGGCGCTCGAATTTTTTCCTTTTCATACTTGAGCCGTCTCTCGGTCTCGAACCGAGTACCTGCGGTTTACGATACCGCCGCTCTGCCAGTTGAGCTAAGACGGCTTTAATCTATTCTATCATTTCTCCTTACTTTTAATTTCATTGCTTTTATATTTTTTTTGAGTAAAATATGCTCTGATATGGCAAATCTGGAATTAGCTTTACCAGTATCTGAAGCTGTTGGTAACTTTATTAACAGTCTGGCTATTATTGCCAGAAGCTCCAATCGGGCAGTCAGGAGAGAAATTCCTGAAGCTGTTTTCTTATGGCAGCAGCAGCTTAATCCGGAAACAGGTTTGAGAAACAATATTTTACTGGCTCGGGCCATTATCGACTTGGAAGCTGATGACAGAAACGGGTACCTGAATCTTTCTCCTCAACGATTAGGACTTCAAACTCCTTTGGCTAGTTTTGTCACCTTACCGTTCACCGGGCCGGAAAATAAACTGGCCATAGGAGTGGTCATTAATGTGGACACACCCGTCAAACACACGAACAATCTTAATTTTTGCCTTAGAAAAACCGATGTTTTGCTGTTTCTTAATGCCTTGGTTCAGGCGCAAGCGGCCATTGAAAACAAAGGCCGGAATAACAGTCTTGACCAGGTAATGACCCGAAATGAGTTTGATCGTTTCTATTCAGCCAGCCAGCTATAATTGTCTCTTCTGCCCAACCATAATTCTCTAGCCGCTTCTTCAGACAACACAGCCATTTTTTCTTTCAGCGATATTACCGCTTCTTGATTGCTGACTTTGCTTTGATTCGGACTTATCACCGAGAGCAATTCATCGGAAATAGTCAAACCTTCAAGCAATGAAAATATGGTCATTAACTCGCTTTCCCTGTCAGTCAGTTTTACGTAGTTCTCTCCAAGCTTCATTACTCCGGATTTAATGTTCAGATTCAGCATCTCGCCGCCGGGTAGATGTAAAATCTGCAAATCATCGCCCTTATCTGCTAATATAGTTTTCATTAAGGCTCTGACTATTTCTGCCACGTGATGTTTTTTTATCACCATGCTTTCGTTTGTTAATATGCGAGGAGAGTATTTTATTCTTTTGCTGCGGACAGGAAAGACAGTTTCTGACTCAACCTTTGCTGCTACTGGTTCATCTTCTGTAATTACCGGCTTTGGAGGATTGAGTAATAATTCCGGTTCCGTCAGGATTTTAGTCATTGTGTTCTCATCGGCAGCTTCTTCGGCTTGGTTATAACACCAGGCCAAAAAATCAAGGTCTTGAGCCACAATATTTCTGTCGATTGCCAAACCAGCCAGCAGCCGTTGTGCTTCCCAGTCTCCTGGCAGGTGAGTCACGATCGCTTCCAACCTGGCTCTGGTTAAAACTCCTTTGTGGCCCTTCCCGTGCCCACCGGTGCGCACTCGCTGAACTAAATCCGGCGCCGCCAATTCCACCGTTCTCATCTCCAGCATTAAAGTTGACAGCGATCTGCGCCACAGTTTGGATTTTTTCTCTGCCCATTCTTTCAGCTCTGCCACTTCATTTGATGCCAGTCTTAAATTCCTACCGCTGCTGTCGAATACAGCTAGATTAAAAACCTGAGATAGAGTGATTTCTTCTTTTTCAACCAGCTCATGTATCCGCTGATTTTCCCATTTCGTACTATGAAAAGACCGTTTCATCCAATCGGCCATTCTGGCGAACTTAATACTCTTAACTGAACTGGCCGCCAGCACCCGTAAATCATACAATTCTTCATCACTGCAGCCATAAAGGACAATTGTTTTCATTGTTTGTGGTTCACCGGTTAGTTGCTCAATGATTCTTTTACCCTCACATCGATGAAAACCATCAATAATGTCATAAACCACTCGGCCACCCTCTAATCTGGACCTAACCGTAGTCGGAGAAATCTGTTTCCTGTCTCCCATCATCGACTCAGCCAGATTTTGAGCATGATCCAAATCAATTAAAGCGCTTTCCTGAACGATACTATCAATGCTAACTTCTTCCTGAAGTTCAGTTCTAACTTCCATTAGTAATAACTCTTTTGCGGAAAACCTAGAATAATCAATTGCCTCTGCTTCTTGTACTGGCATAATTTATTAGGCAGGCAAATGAATAAAGGGTATTATACCAGCTCTTTGATACAATATTTACTTATTCTGCCGGGCGAATTTCCCATCAGGGGTAGTAGATGAGATGATAATAGAAAAAGGCTGATTTTTGGCCTGTAATCAGAACCAGCTTAATCGTATAATTAATTCATGTCGAATAAGAACAATTTGATATGGATCGTTTTTTATTTTCTTCTTTTGCTAACTTCTCTAAACATTGTTGGTAATTTATTTGGCTTACATTTGGAAATAGAGAAAAATATTACATATAGGTTATTATTTCTAGGTTTGCCAGTCATATTATTAATCTTACATTCGTTTTTAACTTTATCTGCATTACGAGCAATATTTTTTATAACCGTCGCCTCATTTATTGGATGGATAATGGAAGTTTGGGGTTTAAGCGCGGGAACATTTTTTGGCGGACATTATGTTTATAAATCAAATCAGTTAACGCTATTAAACGTCCCCCTACCAGTCATTCTTTATTGGGCAGTATTTATTTACACTGGATATTGCGTTGTAAACTCTTTCGTCTATTGGCTTAATAAACAAAAACCAAGTCGGAATCGAAAAAACCTATGGTTATTGCCAATAGCTGTTCTTCTTGATGGATGGGTTGTTGTTGCTATTGATTTATTTATGGATCCGTTGCAAGTTCAATCAGGAAGCTGGAGGTGGTTAGAAGGCGGACCGTATTTTGGTGTGCCTATTGGTAATTTTATCGGATGGTTTATAGTGACAGTAATCGTTACTGGCATATTTAGGACTTTTGAATATTTCTTTTCAATAAAAGAAGTGAAGTATGACAAAACAGTTTATATAATTCCCGTAATAGGCTACGGAGCTCTGGCTATCTCCTTTGCATTTGACGCGATAAAACATCAAATGCGGGATTTAGCAGTTATTGGAAGTGTGCTAATGCTTCCAGTGGTGATACTTAATTTGATCTTGTTTATAAAGTGGAAAAAGAAAGCAACTGCTGGGTTTGTTTTAGAGTAAACTTTTTGATAATACCGGCAAAGCGGTGACTGTCGGAAATTTTTACGCTATCTGATACAATATCGCTACTATGTCAGAAAGACCTAAAGCTTTAAAAGCAACTGGAATGATTGGCTGTTCCTATGGGGAGTGCTGCAAAGCACGCCAAATTTGTGGCCGTCTCAGTCTTGATGTTGAAATCGGCCAAGTTCCTGTCGATCCTCAAGCGGAAGATCTTTCCCGAGCTAATAGTGACTTACGGTTGTTGGCTAGAGAATGGGGTGATGTAAGTGAACCGGAGTGCACAAGACCGGATAATTATCTTAAAGGCGAATCTGTAATTGTTTATCGAGTTGGCAGTTATGTGGTTGATAGGGTTTATTAAAAACCGCCGGGAATTTTTAAGTAGGTGATAAAAACATCTTGATTTTTTCAGAAAGAAGAGTAGTATTCGCCTTATTATGTCTGATAATGCAGAAAAATCTACCAGAGGGTTCAGGTTTTTGGTAACGGAAGAAACCGCAACAAAAGTTTTTAAAAATTTATTTCTTAAAGAAATAAATCCTGTTTATAAGCACACAGTTATACAATGTAAGAGAACATTTAGGATTGCTTGATAGCAAAAAAACCTCGCCCTTAGAAGCAACAGCGGGTGGTTTATTACTTTGTTTTGCCTCTGAGTTGATTAAAACCCAAGAAACTGACCGCGCCGATGAAGTATTGCAAGATTTATTTCGTATTAAAGAGGGTGAGACTCCAGCCGATACTCTTAATCGAATTCTGGAATGTGTGATTGATCGTTATCAAGCCCAAAAATAACTTTTTGTAAGAATTGGTTAAAAACCGCCGGTCAGGAAAAATTAGGGAAGTGGGAAAGTTATAGGCTTTATGATACAATCGCCTATAATTAAATAATCTGCCTAAAATTTATGTCGATTCAAGAAGCTAGAGGATTATATAATATCCAAAAGGCAGATCAATTTTCTCAAACAAACTGGAAATTTCTTGCCGAAATAATTTTCCAGGATAAAAGTATTTTTGTTTCGAATAGGCTTGCCAAAATCACAGAATTTATAAACTTTCCTAAAGTAATCGAATCTATGTTTGCGGCTGAACTGTTTCCTGACTCTACCCCCCCCAGATTATTAGTGGCTGATTCAATGCTAGAAACACATGAGGAATTGAGAGAGAAGCATCCTTCAACTGCCCCAAGACTTTCTGGAGATTTAATTAGATTAAAACAATTTCCTTTTGCCTTTTTTACAATGGATGCAATAACAAAAAATGTTAGGCAGCTACCGACAAAGGCTCAAGTTCCCCAAGTGGTCGAATGGCTATTGTCACAAAATATCGTTCCCCTTGATGCAGAAATGAATTTAGTTTTTGTTTAATCATCTTTTACCACTTTCTCAAACTTCTCTTTAAACTTTAACTTCACCAGGGAAAAGAAAACTTGCCGTGATCAAAAATTACAATTCCTTCTTGATATTGATCAATTTTTCTCATAAAACCTTGTCTGTCGTCCCATCTGACACAAGGATTTACCAAATAATAATCAACTAGCGCCCGGCTTTCCGCTTTTTCTGCTAAAGTTAAACCAATTCTTCTTTTAAATTGAAGAAAATCCACAGATTTTGCAAATCCACCGGAAAAAATAAACAAAAGGTCGGCGTCAGACCAGGATTCGAATTTTTTAGCCCCTGGCCTTTGATGATTATTAAGTAAATATCTGGCATAACTCCCGTGCAACCAGGTTTTTGCTTGACTACATTGTGCCACTACAATATTTACAGCTTCTTCTATTTTTGGTTGAAGAGCCAAAGAATGTTCCCTTAATGATTCTGGACAAACCACTGATTCTAACATTGACTAATTAAACTTTAACTTCCACTAATTTGTCTTCCTGGATAATTTCTTCACCCTGTTTTGCTTGGATAATTAAATTGGCCCCAACTTTAGTGATAGTAAATGTTCCGGCTTCTCTAAAATCTTTTTTAATATAATAATGAGCAATCATTCTTTTATTTGGCTTAAATTCAACCGGATGGAAGTAAGTGTCTTCTTGAAAAAAAATCTCATTGTCTTTAGGATCTGTCCGGATAATATACAAATAGGGTTTATCGCCTAAATAGTTCATTCTGTTTCCATACCATAACTGGTCTTCAGGTAACCATATTTCACGATCTCCGTCAACCACTGCTAATCTCGGTTTATCCTCGTCAAAAATTACCAGTACATTTTTAGGATGATCTTGCCAATCAATTTTCAGAAATTTTTTCAAACTATCGAACTGACCCGACTCTAAATTCAGTGGTAAAACTCCGGCTTCAAAACCCTTAAACTCAAACTTCACTCCTAATGTTTTTAAACCACTTACCACTTCAGGATTGCCTAATCCTTGAAAGCCTTCATGGATCGTCATATTTAATTCTTTCCGGGCAGTAAACTCTTATATAATAATTACAGGCTTATTATATCAAATCTTCTTCTCAAGTTTTTTCTCAAAACACTGGGATGACTTGGTAAATTTCGCCGCCCTGGCCTCGGCTTCAGTACAAAACCATTGGTCGCCGAGGTATAAATCTACAGAAATTAAATCATATCTTTGGCATCCGGGAAAATGGTAATACCGGCTTTGGTCGTCTTTACCCACGTTGCCTTTAATACTGCAGTTTTTATCTTGAGGGTTTTCCCATTGGGTGCAAACCGGTGAATACAGGCCCAGTTTTTTCTCTTTGGCGGTTTTGCTCACCTGTTTAAAATTTTCCCCGCCGTGAACATATTCCACCCAGCCCGAGACAATTAGTTTTTCTTCGATCGACTTGCCATCCAGGAAGACGTCGACTAATAACCGACGGTAAACATCATGGCTGTAGGCATGGATACTGACGCGTTTATTGAAAATCAGGTCGGTCAGTAATTGCTTAGCTTCTTTGCCGCCGCATAATTCCTTCTCTGGAGCGTCAATATTAAACATCCTCAAAATCATTTGATTATCAACTTTAAATGAATCGCCGTCGTAAATATCGGTGACCAAATAAGTTTCCCGTTGCGGTTCGTTGTTCGACTTCTGCCACAGGTTAAAGAGTATTGAAGGAATTAATAACAAATATCCCAGCCAGACCAGCCACTTTTTGCGCATTGCTTTAGTTTAACACTTTTTAAATTTCCAAGATTGCTTCTTTTCTATCTTGAAGTTTGAAGCCTAATTTTTCTTTGTTTTTGGAATAAATTAGTATCTGGTATTTTTTACTAAACCGACTTTTTGGAGGCGGCGGAGCAGAACTTCACCAGAAACATTAAATTTTTCGATTAATTCCGGAAAAATCGGATAAAGATCTTCAGCGCTGACTTCACCTTGAGATTTAATCGTTAACCTTGTTTTAATTTCACTTACCAATAATGTAGACGGCACCAAAACATGCCCGGCAAAGGAATATGCTTGGTACTCCAACCATTTGTAATCTTCATTACTAGTATTTTCTGTTAATTTATATAAATCAGATTCTGTTTTAATTTTTAATTCATGAAAAATCTCATAATGTAAAATTAAATGGCCGATTTCATGGGCGAGCGTGAATCTGGTGCGGTTTTCCTGATCCATGTATAGGTCAAAATCGATAAAAATTCTTGACAAGCTGGAAACTAAACAGCCGTCAACGTCGTAATCCTTCTTTAATCTTTTTACCGGAATGATTTCGATATCCAACTTACTTTCAGCAATTTCTTCTATTGGAATAGGCAGTTTAAAAGTTGGGTGATTTTTTTCTAAAAACTTTTGTGCGATTTCACCGATTTTTCCATCAGATAACC
This sequence comes from uncultured Pseudomonadales bacterium, assembly GCA_964361885.1. Taxonomy (GTDB): domain Bacteria; phylum Patescibacteriota; class Microgenomatia; order UBA1400; family CG1-02-47-37; genus CAYICL01. The sequence continues at coordinate 846 of CAYICL010000005.1, read as the reverse complement.
GGGGCAGATTTAATTTCATGGTTTATGATTTCCGAAGCAGTTTAATTAAATTCCGAAGCTTATCCTTAGAAAGTTTCTTGCCTCTGGCTGTCCTAAAAAGCAGTGGCAAGGCATTATAGGCGTTTGAATCGTCAATGATATCCTGCGGAATCTGTTTTTTAGCAATGTGAGCCAAGTCGTGGAATAAAATCCATTCTTCGCTATCCCGTTTAATTCGTAAGGCCATGGCATAGGCGGCCAATTTTTCATCGTATAGCGATGGAGGTAAAATATTTCTTTCCAGCCTACTGATGTTGCCCGCATCAAGATTATATTTCAGACAAAAAGCTCTTAGGGTTAAGCCAAGGCCAATTCTTTTTGATCGGAATAACTGACCGAAGTTTTGAGTAATCATATCTTCACCTTTTCTTGAACTGTTGTAATACTACTACAACAGTAATATCTTTGTCAACTATCAAAAATCATTTTAAATTTCCAAGATTGTTTCTTTTGTAATCAGCTAATTTTCCCTTTATCCTCAAAGGCCCAGGAGCTTTTGGCATATGTGCCGTCACTTCACCACCAAAGCTTTGCTTTTAACTTAAGAAAATTTTCTATATAATTTAACTATGGCAAAGATTAATCCTCAAGTTCAAACCTTAGTTGATGAGTACCTGGAATGCTTACACTCCAAAGAAATCTTTGACGAAAAATTAAAAGCCGCCAAGCAAAAGCTGTTGGAATATTCGTTGACCAACAAGCAGAAAACTTTATACATCCAAACCGGCAGCATCACTGTTTCAGTCAAAAAGCGGACAGGCTTTCCCAAATACAACCAGCCGGGCAGAAAAGAGCTCGTAGCCATCG
>CAYICL010000004.1:4115-45424 GCA_964361885.1 uncultured Pseudomonadales bacterium | reverse complement strand
TTAAGTGCCAAAAAAGCATGTTTTTATGCGGACCTAAAAAACGGGAGCCATAAACTACCTGGGCTTTTTTGTTTAAAATCGGAGCCAGAAGTGATTGGATATCGGCCGGATCATATTCCAAATCAGCATCCTGAATTAAAACATAGTTCCCGGTGGCTTGCTTAATGCCGGTACGAATGGCGGCGCCTTTGCCTTGATTTTTGGTTAATGAAACTGTTTTGATGCCTGTTTGGCGGGAAAGAATTTTTTTGGTTGAATCCGTGGAGCCGTCATCAATAACAATAATTTCCTTGGTAACATTTTTTAGGTTTTGCTTTTTAACCCGGATAATTATCTGATTAAGGGTAGCGGCTTCGTTATAGCTAGGAATAATAATAGATAATTTCATAAAAGTTGCAAAGCCGGACGGTTAGCCGCATAAAGGAAGTTTTCTCCCTGGTCGGAGCGGAATAAGATCTGCTGGGTTTGCGGATAATAAGCCTGAAAAGAAAACTCCAGCTGATCTAATTTTAATCTGACTACCTGAAGCAGGTTGCTTTGATTATCAATCACATAAAAATTCGGGTTGTCCGCGTGATCTTGATAACCGATCAAACCTTTTTCGGGATCAAAGAAATGCAGAGTTAAGGCTGTCACTCCGCCGGCGGCATCGCTGTCGGTTCGACTGCGAACTATTTTATTATTAATTTTAAATTGGCAAACCGGACGGCAAACAATCTCAATTTTCCCTGAATCCGGCGGCGGCGCCGGTTCGCCTAAAACCGGAGGTTGATATTTTAACTGATTAAAGGCGGAAACAGCCTGCTTTAAACTAACCCGCTGATAGCGTGAATTAACAAAAACCTGATAAAATAATAAAAGGCTCAGCCAAATCAAAGTTAAAAGAAAAAATAAAAAATGACCAAGTTGCTTCATAAAATTACTAAAACTAAAGGAATTATATCATTATTCCTTGTCTGGACCTTAATCCTTTTAGGAATAAGCTTAAGAAGTTTTAAGGCGGATACATATCCTGTGGATAATAATGATGACGGCCTGTTTTATGCCTGGGCGGGAATCACTTTTTGGGAGAATCCGCTGAAGCCAATAACGCACTCGATTTTTGACACCAACAATTCGGCTTTAATCTGGCGCTCCCAATTTATGGATTTTATTCCGATAGAAAGATTCGGGATGAAAATTGTCCGGCCGTGGCTGGACCACCCGCCTTTAGGGGCAGCTTTAATCGGCTTGCCGGCCAAACTTCTAGGTTATCATGGGTTTGGACCAATCCCTCAACTGATTGTCAGATTCCCGGCTTTAGTCGCCAGCATTTTTACTTTATTTTTGACTTATGTTTTAGGTAAGAAACTGTTTGGGGAAAAAGTCGGACGATTAAGTTTAATATTTTTAGCCACCATACCTTACTACGTTGTCGCTCACCGGCAGTCTTTTTTGGAAAATATTTTAACCCCGATATTTTTAGGAAGCTTGGTGTTTTTATTACGGTTTTTGAAAACAAAAAGAAAACTGGATTTAATAATTTTAGTGCTGCTGTCGTTTTTACCCGGTTGGATTAAAATTCCTGGTTTTGCGGTCAGTTTTATGCTGGCCGGCTGGCTTTGGTATAAAAAGGAAATAAGAACGTTTGTGACAATTTTGATTATCGGAATGGCTTCAATTTTGAGTTATATTGGCTATGGTTTGACGGTAGACAAACAAGCGTTTTTATATATGTTGACTCATCAGGGAAGTAGGGGCACCTTTGTTAATTCTTTTTTTGACACGATTACTAATCCCAGATTTTACGGCGAGTTTCATGACGGCTGGTATGTTTTAGGCTTTATTTTCAGCTGGTGGTTGTTAACTAAGTACCGCCAGGAAAAGTTTAAGTTTTTCGCTTTCTTTTTGACTTCATGGTCATTGGTACTGTTTTTAGCGGCCGGCCGGTTTAATAACTCGCCATGGTATTATTATCCGTTAATTCCGTTTGGGGCGATGGCGATTGGTTATTATGCTCATCAATTGCTGAAAAGGCCCAGTTTGTTTTTGGCGTTACCTTTTTGGTTATTAGGTTTAACCGGATTTGATCTATTAAAAATTGAGATTAATCCGACTTATTTACGGCTAGGCACCATAATCTTTTTTATCCCTTACTTCCTTAAACTAATCAGGAAAAGCAGCTTAATAAACAAACTGACTTTTTTAATGACACGGATTTTCTTAATCGGGTTAGTGCTTTTAAATATTTATGTGGCTTTGAGATATACGGTGGTTCATTGTACGGAAGAAAGATGTTTGGCGCCAACCAAGATTATCCTGAATTATGATTAAAAAACGGCTCTTACACTTTTTGATTCTTTCGATAGTGATGCTGGTGTCATTTAAGATCGCCCAAGCAAGAAGTTTATCGATGCATTTTGTTGACGAAGAGGATCATATTACTATCGCCAGATACACTAATAGAGGTTATAAGCTTTATCAGGACATCCAGTCAAACCACCAGCCGATTGTCTATTTTACCTCGGCCAAACTGCAGCGACTGCTTGATCCTGAAAATATTTTCATGCTTATCCGCCGCCACCGCCAAGGAATGTTTGTTTACGGTTTAATCTGGAGTCTGCTAATTGTCTGGCGCTTTAAGATAACTGGTTTGATATTCGTGCTATTTTTTGAATTTTTAAAATATTATTTATTCGGCAACCTCTGGCTGATGGAATCCTTTGCCGTTTATCCGGCGGTTTATCTTTTCGGTGTAATGTTGGAAACTTGGATTAATAAGATAATTCTAAGAAAAATTGAGTTGATCTTTTTAGGTTTTTGCTCATTTTTAGTCATTTTCAATCTGGTACCCTTGTGGCCGTGGTTGGCTTTAGTCTGGCTGATATTACTGATTAAACTGAAAAAAAGATTAAAGTGGCTGGGGTTAGGATTGTTAAGCGGAATAATTATTTTATTTACAAGCAATTATTCTCCGGTCGATTGGTTTAGGGAAACAATTTATAACAATTTTGTCTATGCTATTCCTGCCCTTTCCCCCTACAAGGGGCCGGTTGATTGGTTAAAAATGGTGTTTTTCCCTTTCTTGTCTTTTTTAACTAAAAACTCTTTACAGGCTAAATTCATTGCCTTTTTCTTCAGCGGCTGGTTGTTTAGTTTAGGCTATTTAATGATTAAAAAAGATAAAAGAGCAATTAAGTTTGGATTAATTTATTTTTTCTTATTACTGGCCAATAACCGAGTTCTGTCTCCGGGGACGGTTTATTATCAAGGTTTTCATTTGCTCCCTTGGTTGGGTTTAATGATTTTTACTTTTGGGTTTAGTTTAAAGTTAATAAATTTTAAGTTTGGACTGATATTTTTAATCTGGGGAACGGTTTTAATGTTTAATAAAAGCATGCCTTACTTTTTAAAAACCGATGTGGCCAACGAGTATTACATTAACTTTTCTACTATGGACGATATTAATTTTGCAATTAAAAATATCGCTAAACCTGATGACCGATTAGCAGTGCTAGCTAACCAGCCGATTATTTATTGGCAAACCCGGACCAGACCGGCTACCCGGCAGTTGGTTTATTATGGCTGGGAACCGTCAGTGCCAAACTTAAAAGCCGACTATGAAAGAGTTTTTTACGGTAATAATCCGCCGGAAATAATTTATGGGGACAAGGAAGTAAACTTGATGCTTGCAAAATATATTAACATTCAACGGGATAACAAACCAACTTTATTATTCATCAGAAAAGACCGCTACAATCAAATTACCGATCAGCAATGGCAATCATTAAACAGCCGAGGTTTTACTACTCCGCTTTAATCAGCACTCCGTTGTCAGACACGTCTTTTAAGTCGTCAATTATCTGAATATGGCTAAACCGGTAAGCATGAGTTAATCCGGCAGTGTCCGGCAGGGTCCAAACAGCGGTTCGCTGAAAAGTTTTGGGCTCGACCGGCAAATATACCAAAGGGTATAAATAGGCGGAGTCGTGAATTCCGGTTAGGTAAATTTGACCAGAATAATTTTGAGCTTTTAAGTCTAACAGTTGTTCTTTGATGCCAACCGGCAGGCTGGCTTTGACTTTTGTCGGATAAATTTCAAGATATTGGTAGTTAGCATAAGCAACGTTCAGAAAATACAAAAAAATAATTACCGGAATAAATTTTTTAACTTTAGAGAATCCCAGCGCGGCCAAAATTATGATTACCGGAAGCAAAAATAACGACCGGGTGCTGTGGGGGGCATCAACCGTGATTGCCGAAGCCAGTGGCGCCAACAAGAGCCAAGTTAAGAAAATCAACTTATTTTTATGCCGGGATTTAAGTAAAGCGATTAGGCCAACTAAAGCAAAAATTATTTCTATAAAATAAAAATTGCCCACTCCGGGAATTTGATGCCAAGGATGATTGTCGCCTTTTAAAACCAGAAATTGAGGGGAAAAAGTTTTTAAATAGTTTTTACCGATTAAACCACCGAAATAAACATATTTATTGAAGAAAAGCCTGGTTTGAAGAGGATTGATTTGATACTGAAGAGTGCGCTCCCGATTATAGGTATCAATAAGATAAGGGTCGGAAAAAATGGTAATGTTTTGTTTTTGGCTGGAAACGCTCCAAAGTTTGATAAAAATCAAAGCAAAGGCGGTGATAAATAATATTAGCCAAATTGTTTTTGGACGGATTTTAAATATTATCGGAATTAAAAATAAGGGAATAAAAATTAAAGCCGACGAATAAGCTAAACAAGCTAATAACCAAAAAATAAATCCTAAGGGCTTTTTTTTAAGCAATAGCCATAAACCTAATAAGAATAACATCAAAGCTAAGTTAGCCTCATAAGCGATCCGGGAATAAAAAACCGCCCAGGGATTTAAGGCGAGCAAGAAGCTCGCTGTAATAGGTAATAAGTAATTTGTAAAAAGTAATTTAGAAATAAAATAAACGGCGATGACAGAAATAACACCAGATAAAGCGGACCAGAAGCGTATAGAAAAATCGTTCAAGCCAAAGAGTTTAACCGGAATAATAGTGGCATAAATATACAAAGGCATTTTGTAATCACCGATGGATTTAAAAGTCAGCGGAAGAAACTGGCCGTGTTCATCGCGGCCGGTTTTTAAAATCGAATAAGCGTTATATCCCAGGGTCGCTTCGTCGCGATTTAAGGCCGGAGGCAGATGATTTAAGCCAATAAAGCGGACTAAGGCCGCCAAGATAAATATAATAATCAAAAGTTTATTTTTGGACACAGATGGATGATTCCGGACAGATATCCGGCAAATAATAATAAAATTTCTGGTTTGGCTTAAATAAGTTTAAATCGTTTAAATAAAAGGCAAAGTAAAGTTCCGGCCGGTAAAACTGGTTGCTGATGTAGACCGGTTGTTGGGGAGGATTATCTTTAAAATACAAAGCGGCTTGTTTATATGGCATTATCCAGCTTAAAGCTGATTGAGACGGATAGTGAATAAAATAATTATGCAGATAAATAAATAAGTTTAAGCTTAAGGCAAAAACTAAAGCCAAACTAATGATTGGTTTGAACCGAGTCAACCCTAAACCAATCAACCAAGCCAGGGGGATCATCATATAAATAGCCCGGGAGGCATGAGGAGTTTCGTTAACTAAGGCGGCAACTGCCGGACTTAAGAAAAGCCAGGATAAAACCAGCCAAGTTTCGGTACGTTGATAATTAAGCAAAGCCACCAAACCGGCAGTCAGAAAAATTCCCTGAATTAATAACAGTTCACCGCCAAAACCGGAATGGTGACGCAAGTTAGGATCGCCGGATAATAATAAAAATTTAGGATCAAAATAAGCAGAATAATTAATTAAAAACTGTTTGGCTTTGGCCGGTTTAGTTAAATAAATCGTCGAGTTAATTAAATTATCATTCGAAAGGCGATATTGTTGGCTGGCGGCATAATAAGGTGATTTGGCAAGAATAAATAAACCGGCAAGAATAATGGTCAAGCCGGTCAAAAAATAAGGCAGGTGTTGCTTGAATTTTAAGCGGTGATAAAGAAAAAAACTAATAACCAGTAAAGCCGGAGCCAGAAAACGGAGACTGACATAACTATAAATTCCGGCCACCGTGGCTATGGAAGCAAAAATAATTTGCAAGGGTTGGTTTTTCTTAGCGCTAGCGATAGTTAAATAAACTGTTAGCGTCAGCCAAAAAAGGGATAAATGCGACTCCATGCCAATCCGGCTGAAATGAAAACTCCATGGCATGATAAGCAAACTAATAAGGGTAAAAACAGGCAGAAGTGATTTCTTGGGGCTGAGTATTTTAATTAATTGAAACAAAACCCAGGCAGTACCAAGAAAGGCCAGCAGTGAAGGCAGGCGAACAGTTGATTCGGAAACAGATAAAAATCTGCCCAGTAAAGTCACCAGCCAAATGTAAACCGGAGCTTTGTAGTCACCATAAGAAAAAAACAACGGTTGGAGCCAAGATTTACCATTCAGGTCTTTACCTGTTTCCAATAAAGAACGGGCGTCTAAACCAATGGCCACCTCATCCCAATAAAGACTCAATGGAATCCGGCCAAACTGCCAAAATCTGACCAATAAACCGATTAAGCCTAAACCGACTAAAAAAATTGTCAGTAATTTTTTCTTCATCTGACTATATTATAATGTTATCATGAAAACAGGCAAAAAATTATTGATTGGATTACTCTTACTGGCTTTCTTAACCAGAGTCCCCTATTTAATCGGTAATAATATCCCTTTTAGTTTTGATCATGGCCGGGATTCAATCGCGGTTTTACATTTAATTAAAACTTATTCATTAAAATTCATCGGGCCATGGACCAGTATTCAAGGATTATTTTTCGGGCCTGGCTGGTATTATTTGCTGGCGCCGGCTTATTTTTTTTCTGGCGGTAATCCCCTGGCTGCGGTCATAACCATGTTGGGATTAAGTTTAATAGAGGTTTGGCTGGCCTGGAAATATTTTGGCATATATGAGGCAGTTATCTTTGCCACCGCACCGGCGTTTATAATGCTGGCAACCGGAGCGGCTAATCCGTTCCCGATGGTTTTAATCGGATTATTAATATTAATTGCTTTAAAAAATCCGGCAAAAAATTTAGTAATTTTAGGTTTTTTGGCAGGGCTTGGATTTCACTTTTCCTCAGCTTTATCAATTTTTTATCTTTTAATTATTCCTCTAATTTTAAGCTTAAAAAAAATTAAGCTAAAGCTAAAGTCAGTCAGTTTGAGTCTGGGAGCCTTTATCGTAACTTTTGTTCCCCAGTTGTTATTTGAAGTAAAAAACAACTGGCTGCAAACCCGGTCATTAATAGAATATTTCAGCCGGGGTGAAAGTCAACAGATTACTCCAGGGAAAATTAAACTGGTGACTGATTCGATTATTCATGAATTAGGCTTAGCCGTACTGCCGGATATAACTTGGTTAAAAAACTTGAGCTTAGTTTTATTATTGACCGGAATCATTTATTTAATATTAAAGAAAAAGCATTGGGCCTTTTGGCCGGAGATTAGCTTAATGATCTTAATCCCGATAATCGGATTCTGGTGGCTTCATTACAATGTCTGGTATGTGTATGGTTTATTGCCGGTGGCGGTTGTAGCTACTGGTCAGATATTAAAATCCAGCCCTAAAATAATTGTTTATACTTACCTAGGCTTGATGCTGATAAATCCGCTTTTCCATGGCTGGCCAAAAATCCAAACCAAAGCGGGTTTTTTGCCAATTAAACTTGAAGCTTTAGATTATATTTACGACCAAGCCCAGGGCAAACCGTTCAAATCTTACCAGTATTTACCCAATATTTATGATTATGCTTACCAATATTTATATTTCTGGCAGGGATTTAAAGGCAGACCTTTGCCGGTGGAATTCAGCTATAAACCAGGAGAGATCAGCTATGTGCAGGAAAAACCGGATTTATTAAAATTGTTGCTGACTCCACTTCGCCAAGGCTCCGAGGAGCCAGTAGGAAAAATATTCTTAATAATCGAAAAGCCGGAAAATAAATGGCATTATCCGCTTGACCGCTGGCTTAAAGAAATTAATTACCGGGAACTTGTCAGTCGGAAAGAGTTCGGCCCGGAACTGGAAGTTTGGGAAGTAAAGCCCTAATCCGGAGATTTTTCAAACAGAATAAAGGCGGGCTGGCCGTCATCAAAGTCAATCGTGTCTTTAAACTGGGTAAAACCGGCCTTAGGGTGATTCTCCTCGGTGCAAACGTATAACACCCTGTCTTCGGGAATTTTTGCCGGGCAGGTTTCGCCAACGAAGTATAAATTGTCCAAATGGTCGATCGTCGAAAAACCGAATTTGTCCGCTTGCGTTATTGCTCCGCGCGATTGTTGCTGCCATTTAGCCGGATCGTACTGGTTATAGAAGAGGAAATAAATATAAGCCGTGCCACGGGAATCGGTAATCAGGGCCTTATCGTATTGCGGCATTAGCTCGTTAATCCGCTTCACCAGCTGTTTATAACCACCCTGCCATTCATAAGGTTGATGCACCGGTGCGTGGATAAAATAGGCATCCAAATAAGCAATAAAATTAAAGCTAAAAATTAAAAATAATGGGAAAGAAAGCCAAGGGAAGCGTTTTAGGACCACCAATATCCCCAAGGCAGTCGCCACAGATAAAGGCACAATCATCAGAATCGCCCGAACGGCGCTGGGAGTTTCGAAAGTAATCGCCGCCGACAGTGGCGCTAACAGCAACCAAACTAAAATCGGCCAGTGGCGTTTTTTAGCTATTAAATACAAACCAACCACTAAAAACGGCAGACTAAACCATAATAGTTGGCCTGAATCCGGCGACCGGTAGCGCGGCCGATTGGGATCGCCGGAAAAAAACAAGAAATCCGGATTAAAATGAGAGGCATAACGTTTAATAAAATCAAAAGTAAATTCAACCGGCTTGTTATGTAAAGCTCTAGTAAGCCAAAGCGGCTGATCTCTCGTTTCACGATATTTTTCCTCTAGCCGCTGGGCGACACCGGATTGGGCATTAAAAATACTAATACCTTTAAAACGGCTAGTTCCTGATTGAAGAAACAATAAAAATAACCAAAGCGGAAAGAAAATTAAAATTATTTTTTGCCGGTTTTTTCCAGTTAGAAAAAGATAAAGCAACCAAAGAGGCACAAAAATTATGGCGGCGCTATAGGTAAATACCGCCAAAATAAAACTTAATAAACTTAACTGCCAATGTTTGATCAGCCATAACCAGGTGCCTAAAGTAATAAAAAACAGACTGACATTAGCCTCAAAAGCAGCCCGGGAAAAGTGAATGTGCCAAGGCATGGCGGCTAAAATTAAAGCGCTGAATAACGGCCACGTCCGGCTTTTAGATTTGGATATTTCTTTAACCAAAAAAAAGGTGAGTAAAACAGTTAAACTGCCAAAAAGAGCTGAAGGCAGGCGGACGCTAAACTCGTTTAAACCAAACAGTAAAATTGAAGGAATAGTCAAGTAAAAATAGACCGGCATTTTGCCTTCGCCAAAAGATCTAAAGACTAACGGCCAGCTTTTACCAAACTCATCTTTGCCGGTTTTGATTAAAGAGTAAGCATTATAACCAAAAGCGGCTTCATCGTTAACAAAACCTGAAGGCACTTGGCCCAGCTGATAAAACCGCAGGATTAATCCAAAAATAAAGATTAGTCCCAGCCAAAACTTTTCAGATTTGATAAACTGATGTATCTTCATCATCATAAACTCTAATAAAGCACCCTTTGGTCTCTATTGTTTCAAGAGTTAACTTTAAAGGCAAGGCTTCTTGGTCTTTCTGATAGAGTTCCTGCATTTCCATTTTATGGACAATCAGTAAATTAATTTTCTGGATTTTTAACCAATTAATCGCTTCATCAGGAAGAAGGGTCCGGAAAATAGAAATTTCTTTAGTATAGGCCGGTGGCTCAAAACTGGAGTAACCGTTAATAAAAGTGTGATTGGCTGCTAATAAAAACGAATGATAATGCAGACGGGTAATTTCCAAACCGCTTAAAGGCATTACCCAAGTTTGAATCGGCAACTCCAGAACTACTTGTCCCGGCTGCCGCAATAACCAGTGATAAACCGGAGGAATTTCTGATTTAGTCGGAACTGCTTTAGTAAATAACGGCAAGCGGATCTCCCCAATTACTAAAGTAATAATGAAGACTGACAATAAAGCAACCAATTTTGGTTTTAGTTTTTTAAACCAGCGGCTCAAGCCCAAACCTATTAATAAGGCTAAACCTAATAAAGCTAAATGTGACCAACGTTGCGGTGTCCGCATGCTTTTAAAACCAGGAATAAGGTAATAGGCAAACCAGTAAGGTAAAGGCAGGGGTAGAGATAATTTTTGCTTGATGAGTTGAAAATAAGGCCCAAAACTCATTACTAATCCGGTGAAAAAAATACTGAGGGGCGCCCAAGCTTGCGGTAGGCGCCATAATTTAACAATAGTTAATAATCCCAAAATTGAAACAATCGCGCCTAAATAGGAAGGCCAAGGATGTTTAATAATAATTTTTTCGGCCAGATCAGCCAAACGGGAATTTTGCGTCGGATAAAAATATTCCAGAAAATAAGATGAGCCGGCAAAAACATCATTTATGGAACGACCGGCTTGCCAAGTCCTGGCAACCCGGAAATAAGGTTGAAAAATAATTGCCACTATAACTAAGGCTAAAATAAAATATTTAATTAAAACCAAAAGCATTTTTTTAGTAATTTGTTTTTGCCAGAAATAAATTAAAGTAAAAATGCTTAAAGCAAAAATATAAACGTACCCCAAGAAGACCGTATTGAAGATTTGCAGCAACCAACAAATCACTAACAACAATGCCCAATAATTTTTGCGGGAACTGGTAAATTTTAAGAAGCAATAAATTCCTAACGGCAGCCAATACATTATTAAAACCTGCAAATGTTCCAAAGTGTCAATCCGGCCAACGGAAAAAGAAAATAAAATCCCACTGATTAAACCCGCCGACCAGTTTTTGGACAACTGGTAAACCGCTAGATAAGTAAAAAAACCATTCAAAATAAAGGCAAGAAACACATTAAAACTATAAGCTAGAAACGGCTGTTGAAAAATCTTAACTAAAGGTAAGGCTAAAAATGAACTAGTAAATAAAGGGTCGGAAAAAGCTAGGGTGTCTTTCAGTGGATGAAAGAAGGGAACTTGAAAAATATTGTTTAGCTTAGGAGTGAAACTGTAAATATTCCAGTTCATTAAATAACTTAAATGAAATTCATCCTTGGCCGCCACTGTCAAACTGACCGGATGTAAAATTAATGGCCAAGTGACAAAAACCGTTAAACTAACAAAAATCAACAAACTCAAACCATGTTTAGTTTTCATAAAACTTAAATCTCCCGGATTCATAGGAAACAATCAAGCTGTTCGGCAAATAGTTATTATCCTGAAATTTAATCTTGCCAAATTCCAAATATTCACCCTGATCTTTGTTAACTGTCTGATTGAGAGCCTGGACTGATTTCGGATCAGTTTGGGTGTAAAACCAGTAATAAATTGAAGGCCTGCCTAAGCTTCGAGTGATATAAATGTTACTGTATTTATCCTGATTGGCAGCCACATACTCAACCATTTCTTTGTATCCAGACTGCCAGAAAGAAGCAAATTGGAAGGGATAACGGTAATGATAAATAAACAAATAACGGCTTGTTTCAACCAATAAAATTAAAGAAACCAAAAAAATAAATAAACGCCGGAAACGAACTACACCTAAAGCCGTAAAAATAGTTAAAGGAATAAGCATGGGCAAGCTTCTTAAAGCATGAGGGGTGGCTAAGGTTAAGCCGGCAGGCACAGGTGCCAACAATAACCACGCCAATAAACTTAAATCCTGCGGTTGTCGTCTTTTAAGAGCGATGAGGATGCCATAAATTAAAAAAGGCAGTTGAATTAAATATAGACAGCCAACCGTCTGAATCGAGTGGCGGGGATTGGTGTCGCCGGATAAAAATAAATAGTTAAAGTTAAAATGACTGGAATAAGATTTGAAGAAAATGTCCGCGTACTGCCAGAAACGATGATGAATCAGCCGAGCGATTATTCCCCCGCCATCGGCTTGAATCAACTGATTGGATTTGATAATCGGGTCAAGGGTAGCAAAAGCGCTGGTTTCGGCAAAACGCTGTTTAATCTCCGGAGAATTAAGCTTAAGAAAAATCGGCAAGGCTAGTAAGGCCACCAACAGGCCTGTCAAAAAAATTTTTCTTTGTCTGTAAATAAGCAGCAGGGTAATTAAAAATAAAGGTATAAATACCCGGTTAGCATGATAAGCATACATTGAAGCGGCAAAACTTCCGCCAGAGGCGGACAGGAAAAGCGCTGAATATTTTGGTTTCTCTAGGATTTTGAACAGCAGCCAAGCTCCTAAACAGGTAAAAAATAAACCTAAATTAGCTTCAAAGCCAGCCCGGGAAAACTGCAGATGCCACGGAGAAATCGCTAGTAGCAAGGCGGCAACTAAAGCCACTCGCCGCTCTTTAATTAAAAAATAAACTAATAAAACCGTTAATGTTCCGAAAAAGGCAGACGGAAAACGGACCGCAAATTCATTTAAGCCGAATAAAGCGATACTGGGAACAGCGGCATAAAAATAAAGGCTGGGTTTGTAGTCGCCAAATGATTCAAAAGCCACTAAGGGCCAGGAATTACCATGCCAGTCTTTGCCGGTTTTTAAAATTGAGTAAGCGTCGTAGCCCAAAGCGGCTTCTTCCCAGTAAAGAGAGGGCGGATTGGAACTTATTCGATAAAAGCGTAAAAAGGCCGCCAGGAATAAAATTATCCCGAGAATGATTAAAGATAGACGTTTAGTCATTTGTTGGGCAGTTTATAAGATAAACCTAAAAGAATAAACATTGGTAAAAAACGCAAAGAATAGGTAAAAAACTTCAAGGGCAGCGGATTAAGAATCATCAAAGATTCGTTGACTCTAATCCAAGGAGTGGTATCGATAATTAATAGCCAAATTCCCAGAAGCATAAAGATTAACTGCTTTTTTATTGACTGGAAAGGAAAAAGAGCAATCAAAGGCAGAAACCAAATGTGGAAAGGCTGGGAAAAGATTTTGGCGGTTAGAAAAATAGTAAAAATATAAATCAAAGCCAGCTTAAGACTAAAGATGTAATTATTATAATTTTTCCTGATAAAAATAATATACAAAGCGTAACCAATCACCATTAAAATACTAAGTGGAAAAACAATACCGACTATCTTGGTAGCCACGTCAGAAACAGGTCCTGTTAATTGAAAATCAGGGGGCAGATTTAGTCTAACTTCCGTCTGGGTAAAATAATTTATAGTTTCGACAATAAACGAAGGGAAAGAAGCGTATTTTAATCCCCGTTGATTGTGGAAGAAAAACATGACCGACAGGGAAGAGCGGAAAATTACTAAAGGCAAACCCCAGACCAAAAGGAAACCTAAAATGGCGGTTTTTAATTCCTTAAAAAAGGATAATTTTTTCATAAAAAAGTAAGGCGCCGCCAAAGGGGCAGTTAATAATTTAAGCGAGGTTGATAACCAAAATAAAAACCAAAAAAGGAGCCGGCGATTGAAAAAAATCAGGGTTAAAGCCAAACTGCCGGTAAAAACCAAGTCAATCCCCTCGTAAAAAAAGTCTTTGGCAATCATTGAACCAATCAGATAAAAACCTAAGGCTAAATATTTTGATAAAGTTTTAACCCGGAGTTGACTGATTGTCTTAAGAATAAAAATAAAGATTAAGGTGTCTAAGAAAAATATTTGGAGGCGATAGTTTTCATAGTAATGGCCGATATTCATGCGATTAAGCACCTGGGGTAGATAAAGTAAGGGAATCGTAGCCGGCGGGTATTCATAGAGATGCTTAAAATAAGGAATGATACCGCTCTGCCACATTTCAGCATAACGGCGGTAGTCATGAAAAACATCAGAATAAAAAGGCGGAGGGAATTTTAAAATATAAATCCGGCTGATTAAGAATAATAAAAAAGCAATAATAAAAAAACGGCGGCTGGTCATAAGGTTTTAACAATTCTAAAGGCCACTTGACCATCAGGAAAAAGAATTTCCTTAATTATACCAGGTGTGTTTATGGGAATCTCTTGAGGTGAACCGATAAGTAAAGTGCTGGTTAATTTTTCATCTTCAGGCCATTTTAGATCCCGAAAAAGATATTTGCTCAAGGCTCCCCAAAAAACAGCCTGCGAGTCGCGGTCCTGATAAAACAGAGTGAAAATATACGGTTGACCATAATGCGAGGAAATTAGGATTTTCTCCACACTGTCTTCATTTTCTTTGGCAAAAATAACCGCCTGCTTATAACCGTACTGCCAGTCCGGGGCGGAATAAACCGGATAAGTAACAAAATAGTGATAAATAAAATAGACGGTATTAAGGCTGAATAAAATAATCAATAAAATTTTAATTGTAGGTTTAAATAAGAATTTGGTTTTGGTTATGCCTAGAGCGGTAATGACAACTAAAGCCGGAAGCAGATTATAGGAACGGATCGGGTGAGGCACTTCCCTGCCAATCATGGCCGGAAGCGGGCCAATAATTAACCACCAAAGAAGAAATTGAGCCCAGATTTTGCGCTTATTTTTCAATAAATAAATCAGACCAATGGCTAAAAATGGCGCTTCAATTAATAAAAGCGGGCCGACGGTTTTAAGCTGAAGCCGTGGCATAAAATTACTGCCAAAAAACAAATATGACGGAGAGTAATGAATAATATAGTTTTTAAATATTTGGGTAATTAAAGAAAATTTATACGGTTGTTTTTCGCCTTGTTGGTTATAAAAAATAGAAGTACCCTGAAAACGAGAAGCGCTATTTTTTAAAACCATTTCTTTAACTAAAGGCGTTAATAAAAACAAGCTAAGAACCACTGAAACAATTAGCCATTTTTTAAGCTTTAAAGAAAAAAGCTGTTGACGGAAAATGACTGCCAAGCCCAGTAAAAAAACCGGCACAAAGATTTTAGGACTTTGATAGGTATAGATAGATAAAGTAAAGCTTAAAACGCTAAGAATTAAATACTTAGGTTTTACCAAAGATTTTAAAAATAAATAAGTTCCCAGCAAGATAAAAAATAAAGCCAGGTTTGGCTCAAAGGCCGGCCGGGATAAAAGCACATGCCAAGGAGAAATTGCCAGCAATAAGCTGGCAGTAATCGGTAATCGGTAATCGGTAATCGGTAATTGCTTGATTAATAAATAAATCAATAAAACACTGGCGATACCTGCCAAGACTGACACTAATCTAACACTGATAGGATTCGTACCGAAGAGACCGACAATCGGGGCGGTTAAATAAATATAAACAGGGGCTTTATAGTCTCCAAAAGATTTAAAACTTAAAGGCAAACGAGTCCCATATTCATCGCGGCGAGTATGGAAAATGGTTTTGGCATTCCAACCGATGGCGGCTTCGTCCCAATTAAGCGATGACGGATTAGAATTAAGATGATATAAACGCAAAACCGCGGCCACGATAATGATTAAAATTAATAACCATTTAGTTTTCATGAAATCTCCCTAAGACACAAACTAATTTTAAACAAATAAAAATCGGTTCAAAAAAGTCTTTCCAGGAAAGTTTAGAGACGCCGGCGCGGCGGTCTTTAAAAACAATCGGGGTTTCTTTGACTTTAAAGCCGTTTTTCAAAACCCGGAAAATTGATTCCATGGAAATGGCCAAGCCTTTTTGGGAAAACAGATTTTGGGGGTCAATCGAAGCTAAGGCTTGACGTTTGTAAGCCTTAAAGCCTGAGCCCATGTCTGTCAGGTGAATGCCTAAAATTAACCGGAAAATAATGCCTGACAAGCGGCTGACTAAAGTACGGAAAGAAGATCTGTCAGCATCGCTACCACCGGGTAAAAAACGGGAACCTAAGACAACGTCGATGTCGGTTTTAGATAAAGCTTCAAGCATCTGAGGAATATATTGAGGGTCATGAGAAAAATCGGCATCCATTTCAATAATGATGTCGGCTTTTTTTTGAAGGCAAAATAAAAAGGCGTCTTTGCCGGCTCTAGCCCGGCCCCGGGGAGGCTGACGATGGAGAACATCGATTAGTTGAGGATAGGTTTGCTTCAACTGATCGGCAATATGACCGGTATTATCAGTGGAATTATCATCAATAACAGCCAGATGAAGATTAGGGATTTTTAAGTTTAAGATTTCTTCAACCAGAGGTTTTAGATTGTCGGCTTCATTATGGCAAGGTAAAAACAGCCAAATGTTTTTAAAAAGTAATTTGACCATTCTGGTAATCCTTTTCAACTTGTTTAAGTCTTGCTAATGTACCCATGTCTTTAGAATAACAATTAGAGTAATAGGCGTAAAGCTTTTTGCCTTTAGTTAAAAGATTAGGGAGGAGTTGTTTTTCTAAAGAGTATTCCAAACCTTCGGGAATAAAATTTAGAATTTCCGGATTAAAGATGTGAGTACCGGTTTTAGCAATTGGTTTAAATTCATCTCCCATTTGAGGCCGGAAAAATCTTTTAATTAACTGCTGATCATCAAACTCAACTAAATCAGAATCTAACGGATGATCAGTCTGATGGACTAAAAAACTAGCTAAACCACCTTTATCTTGATGAAATTTAACCATTGCTTTCAGATTGACGTTTGTCATGACATCACCATTTAGAAGAAAAAAAGGCTCGTTTCCCAGTAAAGCCGAAGCGTGCTTTATTGCCCCGGCACCACCCAAAATTTTATCTATTTCACGCGAGTAATTAATGTGAACACCAAATTTGTTTCCATCTTGAAAATAATTAGTAATAACTTCAGGTAAGTGATGAAGGTTGATAATAATGTCTTTAAATCCGTGAAAAGAGCAAAGGTTAATCAAGTGCTCTAAAACCGGCTGGCCGCCAATTGGCACCATGACTTTAGGCCGATCATTGGTTAAGGGTTTTAATCTGATGCCCAGACCGGCTGAGAGAATAAAAACTTTCATTTAAGCTTTTTTAATTTAATAATCCAGTTAATCGCCGATTCAAGATGAGCAAAGGTTTTATCCGGTGTACCCTGATAAACAACATCTTTGCCGGCATGGCCGGTAGTGACTAAAATTGAAGTGGCTCCAGCGGCTTGGCCGGCTAAAATATCCCGAGCCTGATCACCAATAACAAAAGATTGAGTTAGGCTAAGATTTAGTTTCTTAGCCGCGGTTTGAAGCATGCCGGGTTTGGGCTTATGCCAATTACAATCTTTAAGAAAATCGGCGGCAAAAGCAGAAGGATGGTGGCCACAAAATAAAACGGCATTAACCTGAGCCTGTTGTTTTTTAAGCAAAAGAAGCATATAGCGATTAAGCTGGTCAACTTTTTCCGGTGTAGAGATACCCCGGTAGATTGCGGCGGCATTATGAATGACAATAACCGGAATGTTTTTCCGGTTTAACTTTTTAATGGCAGTGGCTACCCCAGGAATTAAAATAAAATCTTTTTTTTGGTGAACCAGGTGTTTTTCTTGATTAATAATTCCGTCACGATCCAAGAAAACCGCAAATTTTTTTTGAGGCGTAAATCCTGGCTGAAGATAAAAGTGGTCGGCTGAGATCATAGAGTGGTTTTAATAGTGACTCCTTTAAAATCAAATTTAAAATTAACCAGTTTAGCGCCGGCACTGACAAGAGCTTTAATAGCAGTTGATTTTTTCTCCGGCGGGATTAGAAAAAACATATTGCCGGCGCCGCCTGAACCGGAGATCTTACCACCATAAGCATTGTTTTGCCTGGCTAGGCGATAAAATTTATCGATTGTTTCATTGGTCACGCTAGGATTAGATTTTTTCTTGTCTTTCCAGCCTTGATGAAGGATTTGACCTAAATCTGACCAATTGGCTTGTTTTAAAGCGGTAATTCCCGGCAGAACGGCATTTTTTAAAGCAAATAGGGCTTTAAGCTTAGCCTTATCAGACATACCTTTAACTAATTGTTTTTGTTGGGTTGAAGAATGCCGGTCACCACCGACAAAAATCATAAAAGTCCTTTGCTTTAAAGCGGTAATGGTTTGAGCCGGCAACTTTATGGGTTTAACTTTAACTTGATCACCCGGACCGAAAACCATCAAATTAATCCCGCCAAAGACCGCGGCTAACGAATCCTGTTTTCCACCCGGCCAGCCAAGTTCAGCCACTTCTAAGCGGCTGGCTAATAAACCCATTTCTAAAGGAGTTAAATTAGTTTGCAACCAGGCATTAAAAGCGGCAATTATCGCCACGCCAGCCGAACCGGACCGACCTAAACCCAAAGCATTGGCTTTAGGACTTGAGACTTGCAAAGAAAAACCGGAAGGAATTTTGGGGCGAAAATGATTAATTATCGCCCTGATTAAATCAAACTTGGGATCTTGGCCGTAGGCAAGGGTTTCAACCAGATTATCAATCTGTCTTTTTTCTCCCAGGGCTTTAAGGTGAACTTTAGAATTGGTGAAAGGGGTTAAGCTGACAGTATGGTAAAGACTAATAGCCAAGTTTAAAACTTTACCGCCATATTTATAGGCAAAAGGGTTAACATCTGTACCGCCGCCAACTAAACTGATTCGACAAGGAGCTTTAGAGATTATGGTCATCGGACAAGTTTGGTTATCTTTAAACCTTTAGAGCCAAAAAGAATTTCTTCCATAACATCACACATCGAATGAAAGGCAGCCACGTGTCCCTGCTGGATAATACCCACGTCAGTGGCAGGAATATTGATAACAATATCTGCCAAGGCAGCAATCCGGCCACCGTTTTTTGATGAAGATTGACCGGTAAAAGCAATGGACTTGATACCGCGTTTTTTGGTCAACTCAAAGGCTTTAACCACGTTGAGTGAGTTGCCGGAAGTGGATAGACCGATAAGCAAGTCTTTAGTTTGAGCCAGAGCTTCCAGTTGACGGGAAAAAATATATTCAAAGCCTAAATCGTTAGAAATAGCGGTAATGACTGAAGAGTCTGTAGTTAAGGCGTGAGCCGATAGCGGAAATCGATACTCAAAATGGTGATGGCTCCTTAACATACACATTAATTCATCACTAATATGCTGGGCGTCGGCAGCCGAACCGCCGTTACCGCAAGTAAACACAGTGCCGCCTTGTTTGTAATAGGTTTCTATCAGAGCCAAAGCCGCTGCCTGAATTGAGGACCAACAGGTGGCAATCATTTGCTCATAAACTTTAACGCTGTCTTTTAATTGATTTTGAATTCTGGTTTTTGTGTCCATAAAATTTAGGTTAATTTTTTGGCAGCCTCCATAAAACTCTGAGGTGAGCCAATGTCGATAAAAGCCTGGTTAACTGGGAAAAGACTGATTGGCTGATGCTTGCTTAATAACAAAGGGATAATATCTTTTTCAAGCGAAATTTTGGTAAAACTGGGAATAAAAGAGAAAATTTGCGGTGAGGCAGCATAAACACCGGCATTTCTATAGCTGTGAATAGGAGCGGTGGCAGGAGAATCAATAATGAAGTCGGTAACTGTTTTATTTTTAGCTAAAATTATGCCGCCTTTATCTTTATGTTTAGTGGTACCAACAATCGTTAATAAGCTTTTAGATCTTTTGTGGTCAGCCATAAGTTTAAAGTAGTCAATATCCAGATAAGTATCTCCGTTGACGATAATAAAATCGTCTTTCAGGTATTCGGCGGCTTTTTTTATGCTGCCGGCAGTACCCAAAGGCCGTTGATCTTCGGAAAATTTGATAGTTAAACCTTCATTATCCCGGGTAAATTCATCAATAATGTAATTGGCCAAATAACCGACGGCAATAACGATTTCCTTAATGCCGCGTTTTTTTAAAAGCCTAATCAGGTAGCGTAAAAAAGGTTGGCCGTTGATAGGGGCTAAATGTTTGGGCCGGCCATGGATAATTTCCCTTAACCTGACCCCAAAACCGGCGGCTAAAATTAAAGCTTTCATAAATCAATTTTATTATACTCTATAAAATTCTGGCTAAAAACGCCAAGGTTGCCAAAGCGACCGGAAAACCGAGTCGATGGCAAAACCGGATAAATCAGATGAACTTGTTGGCCGTAGGACACTAACTCGAGCTGAAAATATTGGAATAAGTAATCCCAACCGAATCGTTCCCGGTAATCCATGTCAAAAACCATTTGTATCGGTTTGCCGGCTGATTGACTTTGAATGTACTTGGCGGCGTTATACTTATCGCTTAACAAATAACCGTTATTTTTATCAAAAACCACCCCTAAAGAAACAATTGTCATAAACAGATAAACTAAAATCAGTTGTTTTTTTACCCTAGCTAAAAGATCCGCCAGAATAAAAACTAAGGCCGGCAGCTGCATCAGAAAATAATATTCGGGTAAACCGTCGCCGTAAAACAAGGCTGATAGAGGAAAAACTGCCATCCACAGCAATAAGATCTTTTTTTGAAGCGGAGAAAATAAAGACCGCGATTGTTTTAACCACAGAGCCAAAATAGTTATTCCTAATAGTACCAACACCAAGCTCGGGAAAAAATAACCGGTATATAATTTAGTAAAATTCTCGAAGTTGATCATTAACACCGTTTTAATTCTTAACAAAAATCCGAAACTGATTCCAAATACTGCCTGGTAGATAAAACTGCCTAGGCTCGAAAAATTCATAAAATTATGCTTCAAATCAAAAATCAATAACGGCAGCATTGAAACAGCCATACCAAAAAAGCCAACTAAAATCAGTGCCAAGTTTCGCCTTTGCCAAAGCCAATATAAAATCAGCGCCGCGAGCATGACAAAACCGGAAAAACTGGACTGATAAGCTAAAAACATGCCTAACCAAATACTTCTATAACTAGGTTTTAATAACGCTGCTAACACCAAACTGCCGCTTAAAAAAGAAAAATTCGGATTCCAAGTAATTCTATTTAGTTGTACGAGGTATGGGGACAGCGCATAAATCGCCAGATAAAGATCGACTAATTTTCCCTGAAACAGTGATTTGAAAAAATACCAAATTAAGAAAAAGTTAAAAGCGTAAATGGAAATCGCCGTGAGGGCGTTGGCTAGAGGATGCCCGCCGGTCAAACCATAAAAGACAGCCGCCCAATAATAAATCAGCGGCCCGGTAAAAAAACTCATATTGGAAGTCTGCGGGCCCAAAACCGTCCAGTCGCCATTAACAATATTCATCGCGTTTAGGGCAATCTGATCCTGGTCAAAATTAAACACTCGTTCCATGGGCAATAACAACCGTAAAGCAAAACCGACCAAGAAAACCGACAAAATTATTTTTTTATCCATTGCCATAAAGCTTCAAAAAAAGCGATTATAAATACACCTTTTGTCCTGATTGTAGTTAAAACCAGATGGTACGGCAGCCAAAGGAAATGTTCAATCAATCGACGACCACGGATATTTTTCCAGACAAACAGAAATTGGTTTCTTAAAGCCATTGTTTCCATTTTCTTTTTGCCAAAAACGGATAGATTCGTAGTTTCATGATTATGCCAAACCTGGGATTTAGGCTCAAATAGGATTTTATAGCCATGTTTTTCCCGAGCCCGCCAAGACAGATCAATATCTTCCCAATAGGCTGGCTTGTATAAAGGATCCATGCCGCCTAAACTTAAATACTTGGTTCGATCAAGAGCCATTGAGCCGCCAGAACCCCAACAGTTAGGCGTGGTTTTTTTTAAATCGGTAATAGGCGCCTTGGAATGAATCACAAATCCCCTTTTAAACTGACATTGATTTCTACCGGAATATTCTTGTTTACCATTAACGGTCTGGATCTCTAGACAGCCAACGCAAAAAACCTGAGGATCATCAAAATGTTTAATTAAGGAGGTTAAAAAGCCTGGTTTAGGGGCGACGTCAGAATTAATCAGGATTACGATATCGCCTTGGGCGGCTTTAACGCCAAGATTACAGGAAACAGCAAAACGCTGATTGGTTGGATTAACGATGACTTTAACCTGAGGAAAATCTCGCCTGAGAACGGCCACGGTATCGTCCGGTGAGGCATCATCAACCACGATGATTTCTGCTTGAGGACAGGCTTTGATAACTTGAGGCAAGTGGGTTATCAGCGGGTATTTTGTGTAGTTAGGAATAATTACCGAAACGGTTTTCATAAGTGAAATATTGTTTTTGTTTGCTGACAGAATTTGGCTTTGGAGAAATCATTGGCCCTAATCATTGCCCGGGAAGACAGCTTTTGCCAAAGCGGCTGATGATTAATTACTGCTTGGGTTTTTTGAATCAATTCTTTTTGGCTGGACCAAAGCAAACCGTCAACTGAATCGGTGACGATTTCCGGCTGACCGCCCTGATTAATCACGATGGGGACGGCTCCGGCAGACATGGCTTCAACCGTAGAGATACCTAAGTGTTCCATGGCCTGAGGATTAGTTGTTTCATCTAAACCATAACCGGTGGCATGCCAGTAAATTTTGGCTTGGCCATAATCTTTTTGAAGAGTTTTAAAACTGCCTTGATTATGGAAAATAACCGGATAGCCCCTGGCTAAGCGCTTAACTTTGTTTAAATAATCAAAGTTGTCTTTGCCCTGGTCGATTGATCCGTTCAAAACTAAATGCCAGCCGGTTAAACCCCGGTCACACATTAACTTAAAAGTTTTGACTAATATATCCTGCCGTTTACAGTGTTTGTCGCCTAATGGGCTGAAAAACCGGCCGACGTTAAGAATAATATTTTTTTTCAGCCACGGTTTAAAATCTTTCCTGTTAACCGCACCCCAATGAACATAATCTATTTTAATCTTCCAATTGCGTTCAAGGGCAGCTTTGGTAAAAAAAGAGTTGACGGTTTTAACCGGCCAAGTTTTGAGTTTTAGTCTTTCAAAAAAAGCCGGACGACGATTAAAAGGAATCATAAAATGGACCACGTTTAATTTGGCATGAGGGATAAAAAAACTTCCATCGGTCATATAATAAAAAACATCATATTTTTGGGTAAATTTGGTTCGCTCTAGACTCGAATGTTTTGGAGTAAAAGGACCAAGAACCAAGTTCAAGGCATCAAGCTTTAAATTAAAAATGCGTTTGAACTTTTCTTTGATGCCAGTAGGAATATAGGGCAAAATTAAATCAACCTGGTGATTGGGTAATAAACACTCGGCGACGGTTAATAAATAGCGTTCGCCGCCGCCAATATTTTCGGTTAAAAAAGGGCTATAAAGACCGATTTTCATTGATTAGTCTTATCAAGTTTAAGATATTGTTCCTTTAAAGACGGCTTTTGCTGCAGTTCCCAGATTTGCTGATAAACAAAAAAACGGTTGATTGCCTGGATCAAGCTTTCGGTAAAACCGATATAACCATCAAGAAAAGCTTTCTTTTTAAAATATCTAAAACAGAATTCCCAAAGCATAACTTTAGCCATCCGCCACCAGGTAATTTGAGGGTGGTTGGTTTTAACGAATTCAAAAGCTTCTTTTTGAGTCCATTTAAGACTTTTTTGTAAGCCCTCGATTAAGTTTTTATGAGAAAAGTGGATTAAGTGATGATCAAGGTTGCCTAATTTCCCGGAGAATTGAGGGGTTTCGTGAATCTCACCAATAAAGCGCTGAAAATCTTTAACCTTAAAAAGCCTGGTTTGCCAGTCGGGCCAATAACCGCCATGCTTAACGGCTTGGCCAAAAAAATAATTCAACCGTTTCATCCGGTAAGCAGAATAAGAAGGGTCTTTCATGACGGTTTTAATCTCGTTAAAAAGTTGATTGGGCACTCTCTCGTCAGAGTCAAGAAACAGCACCCAGTCTGACTTGACTTGTTTAAGGCCTAAATTCCTCTGGTGGGAAAAACCGGATAATTTGTTTTGAATAATTGTTGGCTGAAAAAGCTTAGCTAAAGATAAAGTTGAATCGCTTGAATAATCATCAATAATAATAATTTCGTCAGCAGTTTTAATCGAGTTTAAACAACCCCGGATAACATCACTGCTATTATGGGTCAAAATAACAACGCTTAATTTCATACGGTTCTGCCTTTACCTAAACGGTGCAAGTAAAAATCAATTATACCTTGTTTTTCGCCGGGGCGGCCGGTTAATAACTTCCTGAAACTTTCTTTAATTAAAGCCAGCTTGGTTCTGAAAGAGGCATACTTAAAACCAAAGAGCAAGCGGTTTCGAGTCAGATAGTAATCGTGAAGTTTAGACCCGGCACCGGAACTACTGGAGTTTTTATGCCAAATAACGGCCCTGGGCTCAAAGAGAATTTTAAAACCTGCCTTTAAAGCCCGAACAGAAAAATCACCATCTTCCCAGTAGAGAAAATATTGCTCGTCTAAAAACCCAATGGCCTTAAAAACTTCTTTTTTAATCAGAATGCAGCAAAAATTGGCAAACTCAATTTCGTGACTAAGATTAAACTGGCCTGTATCAACTTGATCTATACCAATATGCTTAGAGTAAACATTGTCCCAATCGAATTCAGCTCCGGCATACCAGATAACTTTACCGAGTTCATCAGGTTGATAACGGTTCTGGTGAAATTCGTAACCTTTGGCAAAATAAATTTTGGGGACAACCATGTCGGCACCGGCCTTAATACCAGAGATTAAGTAAAATAAAAATTGGCGATGGACCTTAACATCATTATTTATCAGTAAAAAATATTGGAAACCCCGCTTTAAGCCGTACTTTATTCCTTGGTTGTTGCCTTTGGCAAAACCGGTGTTTTGCAAGGAAGTGATTAATTTAATATCCTGATTGTCTTGACAGTATTTTTCCAGAGTTCCGTCAGGAACCGGAGAGTTGTCAATAACCACAATTTTATTGATAAAACCTTGAGGGAGAACGGCTTTTTTCAGAGACTGAATCGTTTGTAAAGTCAGCTTGGGATTTTGATATTCCAAGACAACGGTACAGATTTTTTTTAACGTGGTTTTAGGCATAACCATGTATTATAACGCTAGATAGCTATTTTTTTTATTAACCAGCGAATATCAACCAGAAGTTTATTTCTCTCAAAGCTAAGTAAAAGTATTAAATAAATTAAGCCACCGGTAAATAAAACTAAAAGTAAGCCCATAAGGCTGGTGGCAAACAGATTGGCGATTGGGAAAGTGACTAAACCGCTTAAAAATGAGGCGATAAAAGCCGGCAGGATATTACCGATAACTTTAACTTTAACTATCTTTCTCATGAAATACCAACTTAAAGGCAGACTAACGAATAAAACAATGACTGAGCCGATCATCGCGCCGGTGAAACCAAAGCGGTAAACCAAAGGCACGCTGGCAGCCCAGTTAAGAATGGTATAAATGATTAACAGTTTAACGGCAATCCTGGTTTGGCCCAGAGCCCAAAAAGTGTCCATAAAGGTATTGGCAATACCAACGACCAAGATACCAAAAAGATGAATATAGAAAGCCGGTAAAGCCGGCAGCCATTTGTCGGTAAAAATAATTGAAATAATCGGCTTGGCGGTAGCCGCCAGTAAAAAAACAGCCGGAAAAAGAAATAAATTGGTAAAACGGATGGTTTTTTCGATGGCTGTCTTAAGCATGTCTTTGTCATGTTGAATCCGGGAATAAGTAGGAAAAGTCACCCGGAAGATATCGCTCATGAATAAAATCGGCAGCTTGGAAAAAGTGTAAGCCCAGTTAAGATAACCAACGGCGGCGGCTCCGGAAACAGCGCCGACAAAAATAGGCATGACGGCATCTTTGATGGTGGCAATAAAACCATTAAGCTGAAAAGGAATACCAAAAGACACCAGTCTTTTAGCAATCTGCAGATCCCAAGCCAAACGAGGACGCCAGGGAGAGATAAGATAAAGGGCGGCAACACCCAAAAAACTTCTGATGAGTAAACCAATAATAAAACTCCAAACCCCAAAACCAAGCCAGGCCAGGCCGACGGCTAATATTTGGAAAGAGATGACTTCGATAACTTCAGGCCAGATTAAAAGATTAAATTTTAATTTCCTTTCCAGGAGGATTGAAGGGATGGTTTTTAATGAAGTTAAAAACAATGATAAAGAAAAAATGCGGATTAACCAAGTTCCTTGCTGGCCCAAATGATATTTAGCAGAAAAAAACGGAGCAGACAAATAGATTGCCAAGACCACGGCAACGACTAAAATTTGCTGAAGAGTAAAGGTAACGGCTAAATCTTTTGGGTTTAATTTATCTTTTTTTTGAATTAAAGCGGCACCCAAACCAACATCGGAGAAAAAGGCGAAAAAGTTAATAATAAAACTGATAATGGCAAAAATGCCAAAAATTTCCGGAGCCAGCAGCCGGGCCAGGAAAATACCGCCTAAATAACTGATTGCCCTTAAGGCAAATTTCCGCAAAGTCAACACCAAAACACCGGAAACAGCCCGCTGACTAATAGTTTCGGCACTTAATTCCGGTTCGATTTCAATTAGATCTTGAGGCATGTTTAATCAAGTAAATTAATAAAACTAACCAACTAAAAAGACTAATAATGTCTGACCAGCGTTGAATATCGGTTTTACCCAGTTTAATCTCTACCCGATGCTCCCCCGACGGTAAGTCAATTTTAATCCGACCCAATTGTGAATCCGGTTCAATTTTAACCGGTTGGTTATCAATTTTAGCCTGCCAACCGGGAAAATAGTATTGGTTAACAATATAATCTCCCGGTCCTTGAGCGGTAAAATCCAGTTTATCGAAGTTAAACAGCTGATCACTGGGATGTTCGGGACGAATGGCAGTTACCGGCAAATAATCAAATAAAGCGTCACTGGTTTCAGATTTTATTTTGTTTCGATCGGTATAATAAAAGGTTTCACTGGAAGAAAATTTTTCCGGACGGAAGTAGGTAAAATTAAGGCCAATCGTTAAAAAAATCAACAAGCCAACAATTAAGCTTAACGGTTTTTTGTTGGTAATAAGCCAGGCAAGCGAACCAGAGGCAAAAGCAGTAAAAGTAGCGGCAAAGGTTAATAACCGCCAAGGAAATTGAGTTATTTGTAAAACCGTCAGCTTATCCCAAATTAATTTTGAGTGAAAAGTCATTAAAAAAACAGCTGAAGAAAAAGCGATAGCAATATAAGTTAATTCCGCTATAATCGCTTTTTTATTGTGCTTAAAAGCGACTAACCAAACCAAACCAGCTAAGGCGGCTAAAATAACTTGAGGCCAACCAAGTTGAAAAGAGATATTATCTTCAAGTCCTAAAATTGAACCGCCATATCCCCAGTAACGGGTAAAAAGCTGGCGCAAGTAAATAAAGTGAAACGAGTAATGAAAGAAGCCTGTGCCAATTTTAGATACAATCGTAAAATCCTTTTCCAAAAAAGCCGGCAAGATAAAAAAGGCAGACAGCCCGAAAGCCAACAAACCGGTAAAAAGGAATTTATACCAAGACTTTAGATGAAACAGAAAGTACAAACTAATAAAGAATATGGAAAATAAGGCAATCGGACTATGGGAAAGAAAGATTCCAGCTAGAGATAAAGCGGTTAGAAATATAAACTTGGGTTTACTACTATTAACCATCCGGTGAGTCGCGTAAAATAAAAGAGGCAAAAAGGTCATAGCGGTCAACTCGCCTAAAGTGCCTCTGACATAAAAATCAACTGCCCGATAAGGCAAATAGAGAAAACCGGTGGCGGCCAGCAAACCACCAAGTTTTCCCCAAAAAGTTTTAGCCCACAAATACATAAAGTAAAAACCGGCGATAAAGTTAAGAGCAAAAACGGCTTTGATAGCCCAAACAGCCGGTAATTTTATTAAATAAAGCAGTTCGGCCAAATAGTAAGGCAAGGGAGAATAATAATGAAATAAAGGCATGCCGTAGCCCCAGCCAAAATCAGGCGCCCAGCGGGGAGGTATTTGGCCGGCTTTTAAGGCCACATCCAATTCAACCAAGCGGGCGACATGGGTCCAGTCGTGCATGCGAAAAAAATCAGATCGAAATAAAGGCCAAATTGTCGGCAGAATAATTATTATTGACAAGATGATTAACCAATGTTTTTTAATGAACTTCATAGAAAACCAGTTTTTCCCCTCCCGGCCTGGGATATTCACTAATTAAGGTTAGCCGATTGGAGGCAGATAAATTATAACGATGGGCATTGACAACTAAATAAACCGATTGACCGGATAGTAATGCCTGTTCCATTGCCGGAATAACGGTTTTATCCGGAAAACCGACACCTAAGATTTGAATGTGATCCGATTGATTAAAAAATATTTGTAAACCGTCCGGCAAGGTGCCAAAAGAACCTTCGGTGGCCACTAAAATTAGTTTATCTTTAGGAAGATTATTTAAATAGTCTTTGATTTCTTTTAAGCCATAACCGGCCGACCATTGCTGAAGATACTGGCTTCTCTCCCAGGGATCAAGGGGAGCCAGAGCCGGATTGGTTAATAACCACCAGTCAAAACGCAGCCAAGTGGTAAAAATCACCGCGACCAGAAATAGACTGATCAGTTTATTTTTTTGCCAAAGCTGAATTGCGCCCCAGCTAAGGATGATGGCTACAAGCGGAATAATCGGCAGCAGGTAGCGGGGATAGATAATTTTACCGATACTGACCTGAATCAAAAAAGGAATAATTATCCAGATAAAAAAGATGAGGATTTTTTTGGCAGGCTTAGTCACCGCCAAAAACAAGCTGACAGCAAGCATTAATAAGGCAGGCCAGGAGAGATAATTAACCAGCCAAGAAAAGAAAACTTTAAAAGTGGGGAAGAAATATTGCGTAAAACCGTGGATAATTTCCTGACTGCTTCTTAAGTAATCGCTGCTGCGGGAGTTAATTAAATGAAAAGCGTCGGACAAACGCAAAAGATTATATAATCCCAAAGATATGACAGCGGCCACTACACCGGGTTTGACGAGGGTTTTTATTTTCTTCAAAGGGAAAAGAAATAGTAAAAGCGTATTAAGAAGCAAAAATAACAGACCTGATGGTTTGGTCAGCAAGACCGCCCCGGCTAACAAACCTAAAATTATGCCTAATTTTATCGATGGCTTAGTTAATAACAGATAAGTGACATAAAATGACCAAACAGTCAAAGCAGTTAAAAGGCTATCAACAATGCTGAGGCGGTCATAAAACAGTAAAAATGGCTGGAAAATTACTAAAATTGCCGCCACCAAAGCTGTTTTTTTATCAAATAGAGTTTTGACGAGAAAATACACGCCAATTAAAGTGGCCAAGCCGGAGATAACCGATAAAAGACGGCCGGTTAATAGAGGATCGGCGCCCAACTTAAGCAAAGGGGCCAAAAGCCACATAAACAGCGGTGTTTTGCCATCGGATAAAGGAATAAAAAAGTAATAAGTTTTTTGCCAAATCAACTGCGCCCAGCGGATATAAATGGCCTCATCGGCAAAGATGGGCAATAAGGTCAGGTTAATTAAGCGGATGGCTAAAAACAAGGCAATAACAAACAAAATTCCCATAGCTAATATTTTATCACCTAAAATACCCTTACCGCACAACCCGTTCTACTTCAGCTTCCTGAACTAGACCAAACTTCTGTCTTTCTTTTAAAAGTTCAGCAAATAATGTTTCATCTAAAGCACAAGGGATTTCTTCCGCACCAAATTGAAGTTTAAGATCTCTTAGGCCGGCTATATTTGCGGCAAACCAACCTGTTTGACTTGAACCAAATTCTTCTAAAGACAGTAAACCGCCTAAAGACTGTTGGTAAAAAAAGAATTTTCTTAAAACTGCTTCGCGGGGATGGTTTCTGCTTTCATACCATTGTCCTCCGGGCAAAACAATCAAGCCGTAGCTAAATTTTTCTGTTTTCCAATAAGCATAACAACTAACAAATCCAGCTTTATTAATATCGTCTTGTCCAATTTCTCCTCCACAGGATAAAGAAACAGTCAAAAGGCCGTTGTTTTTTAAAGGAACATATAAAGTTCCCTGACCAAAGCCCCTGTGATAATTCCACTGACCCCAATCTCCTTGAGAATCTTCCGGATGCATTTGGCGCGCCAAAGCAATACAGTTTTCGGTAGCTTCAAATGCTTGCAAAAATCGTTCCCGCGGCCTTTCAATCGGCTTAATAAATTTTTGAAGATCCGGTCGTCTAATAATTCTTATTTCTGCAGAACCTGGCATATTTTTCAGGCAGGCCAGAAACTGAATTATAACACTTTTTTAATCAAGGGAGTTAAAAGCAGTGACCCAATCCAAATCAGATTGCGGAGTAAATAAACCGGCGGATCCCAGTGGCCAAAGTAAAGATAGGGAGCGTAGCGGAATAAGGCGCCGATCGATAGAGCAATAAAAAGTGAAACGATAGTTTTACTTTTACTTAAAACCGCAAAACTTAAAGGCCAGATTAAATACCAGGAGTGCAGCTGCCCGGGTCGGGCGAACATGACAGCTAAAAGCAATATGGACATGAGGCTTGGTATATCAATCTTTTTCACCTTCAGGGAGAGACCTTGAAGGTTGAAAAAGTAGAGAGGGAGGAGGACAACAGTAGCATATTTAATACTGGCTGAAAGAAAAAGAAAGAAAATGCTAACCAGCCAGGATTTGTCGAGGATTTTTTTGGATTTGAGTAAATAGTTAAAGCTGATAAGGGCTAAAAACATCATCATCACATCATTGTGGCCGACGATTAAAGTTTCCATTAATACCAAAGGATTAAGGGCAAACAGCCACCAACGCCAATAATCTTTTGGAAAAAGGCGGTTAATTAATTTTTTTAGAATAAATAACTGACCTAACCAAAATATCGCCACAAATAACTTCATTGACCAGAGCGACAAGGTGAAATTTTGGGTTAACCAAGCCAAACCCGGCAGTAAGGAAGCGGCTGTCCAACCGTAAGCATATGGGGCAGGAGTATGAACATTGTGCATAAAACGAAGCATGGGGTCAGCGGCAAACTGAATCGCGGTTTGGATATGGGGATTAACCTGATAGATAAGAACCATTTTGGCATTAAAAAGATAGTTAAAAATGTCATAAGAAAATATGGGGTAAACCGGCAAAGCTAATAAAATTATAACCAGCGGCCAAAATCGGACGGGAGATTGTTTCAGCCGGATTAGTCTTAGATAGAAAAATGATAAAAGAAACGCTAAAACTAAAAAAATCAGGGTATTTAAAGGACGATAATAATAACCCAAGTTCTGGAGTGTTTGGCGAAGATTATTCCAAAACGGAAAATTGTAAAGGGTTAAGTTTAAATCCTGCTGAGTAAAAGAAAAAAGACAAAGTAAAAACCAAATAAAAGTAAAGAAAAGCATAGCTCAGCGGTAACCACCGGCAAGGTCGGTAAGCCTAATTTTTAATACATGCCAAAACATTCTGATAGAATCGCGCCAGGGATTGACTCTAGTGGTAGCCTCGTGAGACCAAGAAATAGGGACTTCGGCAATTTTAATTCTTTGTTTATTGGCAATAAACAAGAGTTCAACATCAAAAGCGCCGGTAAAAGCATATTTTTCCGGTTTAGGCCGATAAACTTTTAAAGAGCGAAATAATTGTTGAGCAATCTTGGTGTTAAAGATTTTAAAACCGCATTGAGTGTCGTGAATACCCCGAACAGCCACCAGCTGAACTAAAAAATTAAAAACTTTTCCCATCAAATGGCGATACGAGGGTTCTTTTTGACGCAAGGCACCTTTAATTTCTCTTGAACCGATGACGATTGGGTAATTTTTTTTAATAAAAGGCAAAAGTTTTTCTACTTCACTAATCGGGGTGGCTTGATCAAAGTCGGTAAATAAGGTGAATTTGTTTTTAGCCAGAGAAATTCCGGTTTGGATGGTCGCGGCTTTCCCTTGATGATGATTTTGAATAAAGCGCCAACCGGGTTTCCCTAAAACCCAGTTTTTTATCAATAAGTTGGAGCCATCGGTAGAACCATCATCAATAACAATTATTTCCCAGGGTAATTTTTTTTGGGTTAAATAATCGGTTATTTGGTTTAATTTGCAGGCTTGGAAGTTTTCCATCTCATTGTAGGCCGGGATAATAACAGTTAAAGCAAAGTTCATAATCTTTCTATTTTATAAATATTCTCAGAAGCGGAAAACTCCCAAGTTTGAGTCAGTTGAGCCGGTTTTAAGGAATTAATCTCCCAAATCTGTTCAGATAAAACATCGGTTTGACGGTAGGGCGAAACGATATAAAGAATATCCGTGTCAGGATAAGCAGCAATACCTAAAGGCTGGCCGCCGTAAACTTCCAAATAGTACCTGAAACCGTAGGCTTTATAATCACGGGTATCGTCTAATAAAACCAAGTTATAGTTTTGATAATGATTAGTTTCAATATCTTTTAAAATAAATTTAGCGGTGGTTTGAACTGATTTAAGGTTGCCGTTTTGAAAAATTAGGTTTTTTATCGAAGTCAGATTATAGATTAAAAAAATGATTATAAAAGCAAGAGCAAGCGGCATGAGTTTGCCTTTTAAAGACGACAGAAGTTGACCGGCAAGCATAAAAACAGCGGGAAAAAGAAAACCTAAGTAATGAGGGTAAATATTGGCTTGATAAACTGCCAAAGTGACAATGCCGGATAAAACCCAAAGACTAATGATCACCACTCCCGGTTTGGGTTTTTTGGCTAAAAGAAAAACAACCGCAATTAATACCAGCCGGGTAATCCAGGTGCGGATAAAGTTGGTGTAGATTTTAAAACCCAGAATCATACCAATGACTTGTTCGCTCCGGCCGCGCATGTCTTTAATTATTTGTAACAGGCTTAAGTGGTTGTATTTGTTTTTAGTTAAAAACTCAATTAAGCCTTTAAAATTTAACCAATGGTTTTTAAACTCAAATAAGATCAGGGGTAACATCATAAGAAGAATAATAGTCAGCCAGACCGGTAAAAATTGACGAAGTTTTTTTTGCCGCCAGACTAAGATCAGCTGATAAAGAATAAAAGGGCCTAAAAAGACAATCATGTAATGAAGCTGCAGGGCCGTTCCTAAGGAAAGAGCCGCCAAGTAGAGCCAACCGGGCTTTTTGGTAGTTAAACTCATATAAAAACCAAAAACTATTCCCAGGGCGGCCAAAGGCATGGGGTTGGGGTTCCAGGCTGAGCGGGTGGCGCTGATAGGAATAGCGGCAAAAGTATATAAAAGAGCGGCCAGTTGTGCAGCTCTTAATGACAACATAGTTTTAGCAACCAAATATAAAGCCGGAATAGTGACAATGCCAATAAAGGCAGTGGCAATAGCCGGACCAACCGGATTATAACGACTAAGCCAAAGGAAAGGAGCCATTAAATAATAATACAAAGGCCCAAGGTAAAAACCGCCAACTGAAGTAATCGGGCCGATAAAAGGCAAGTCTTGATTGACGAGCAAATTTCTTATCACGATCGCGTCCCGACCCTGATCGCCTAAAAATTGAAGACTCGCTTCAATCCGGTAGAGTCTTAAAGCTGCACCAATTAAAGTAAGCAGGATAATAAACCAGTGCCGCTGTAAAAGTTTAGTAAGTTTTTTAACCATTATTTACTTTTTCTTCCATATCCACCTGGTATACATCAGGTAGTTCCAGACAAGACCGAGTAAAATACCGATGGCAACCAGGCTGTTTTCGATTAAAAATGACCGACCAAACAGGTTGACGCCAATCTTTAAAACCAGAAACTGAATAATGATTGAACCCATTGAGGCCAAGTTAAACTGGAGGAATTTAATGATTAGTTTTTTAGCTTGTCTCACCGGGATGCGGTTAGCTTTGAAGGTCCAAAGGTTGTTTAAGCTAAAGTTGGAAATCACGGCCGCTTCAACGGCAAAAACATTGGCATACTCTGGAGAGAAGGATAAGCGCAAGAGGTTGAAGATGATAAATTGGACAATTGAGCCAATAAAGCCGACGACAGCGACTTGGATGAATTTACGGCTATCCCTTAAGCGAAGGGAAAAAACCACTCTTAAGGAGTCAATGATATTGTTTCGGGGAAACTTGCTTTTACCTTGGGAGCGGTCGACAAAGTCAATTGGGTATTCGACAATCTTAGCTCCGACCCGATGCAGTTCATAGTAAAGCTGGATTTTGTAGGCAAACTGTTTGGAGATTAAATTATCAAGGTCAATTAGTTTTAAAAACTTGGTTTTGGTGCCCCGGTAGCCGGTGGTCATATCTTTGTATTGAGGAGTAAACAGAACTACCCGGGCAATTAAATTACCAAAGTATGATAAAAATTTACGATGAATCCCCCAGTTTGCCGGCATGCCGCCGCCAGGGACATAGCGGGAGCCGATGACTACATCGGCTTTGGCAGCCAAAAGTTCAACCATGGCCGGAATGTATTTTGGCTGGTGGGAACCGTCAGCGTCGTATTCAAAAACAGCATCGCTATTAAGTTTTTCCATGGCGTATTTCATGGCTTTAATATAAGCCGCACCCAAGCCTTTTTTCTCCTTATTGGGTAAAAGTTTAATGTTAGCGTAATGAGCGGCTTTAGCTTTGACTATATCTGCCGTACCGTCCGGAGAGTTGTCGTCAATGACCAAGATTTCCATTTGGTGGTTTGAAGGAATATCTTTAAAAACCTGTTCCAGGCCGTCAATAGTTTGACCGATATTGTCTTTTTCGTTATAGGTGGGAATAATAATGGTCACTCTCATAAAGATAGAGATTTTTCCCTTTTGATATCAGCTTCAACCATGATTCGCATCATGGTTTCAAAACTGGTTTTGGGTTGCCAACCTAAAACTTTTTTAGCTTTAGAGGCATCGGCCCGCAAAAGATCAACTTCTGCCGGCCGGATTAGAGCTTGATCGATTTCCACATAGTCTTGCCAGTTAAGCCCGACCGCAGCAAAAGCAATTTCGGCACATTGCTTGACCGACCAGGTTTTGCCGGTACCGACAACAAAGTCCTGAGGTTTGTCCTGCTGAAGTATCATCCATATGGCTTCAACATAATCAGGAGCATAACCCCAGTCGCGTTTTGATTCCAGATTACCTAAGCTAAGTTTAGATTGTTTACCAAGCTTAATCCTGGCAACAGCATGGGAGATCTTGCGGGTGACGAATTCTAACCCGCGGCGTTCGGATTCGTGATTAAAAAGAATGCCGGAGGCGGCAAACATATTGTACGATTCACGGTAGTTGACGGTGATCCAATAACCATAGACTTTAGCCACGCCATAAGGACTTCTGGGGTAAAAAGGAGTGGTTTCGTTTTGAGGGGTTTGCCGGACTTTGCCAAACATTTCCGATGATGAGGCTTGGTAAAATTTAGCATCAGGTTTGGCAATCCGAAGAGCCTCTAAAACACGGGTGACGCCCAAAGCGGTAAACTCGCCGGTTAAAACCGGCTGAGTCCAGGAAGCAGGGACAAAAGATTGGGCAGCCAGATTATAAACTTCATCCGGCTGAATTTCTTTGATGGCATGACTTAAAGAATGCTGATCCAAAAGATCACCGGAAACCAGAGTAATCTGATCAACAATGTCTTTAATCCGGTCATAATTAGAAGTGCTGGTGCGTCTGGTTAAACCAAAAACCTGGTAATTTTTCTTTAACAAAAACTCGGCTAAATAGGAGCCGTCTTGACCG
This sequence comes from uncultured Pseudomonadales bacterium, assembly GCA_964361885.1. Lineage (GTDB taxonomy): Bacteria > Patescibacteriota > Microgenomatia > UBA1400 > CG1-02-47-37 > CAYICL01. The sequence continues at coordinate 10,010 of CAYICL010000004.1, read as the reverse complement.
GTAATACCGGTGATAAAAGCTTTCTTTTGCATATATTTTACCTGCTGATTTCACCTCCGAGGTGAAAAAGTAGACACCTCGGAGGTGGTTAATTACTGTTTAAGTAATTGTAAATCATTTTTTACCATTTTGATAATCATATTTTTAAAGTTAACTTGAGGTTTCCAGCCCAAATCTTGGCTGGCTTTGGTTGGATTGCCGAATAAAGCTTTAGCCTCGGTTTTTCGATAGAATTTCTTATCAACTTTGACATATTTTTGGTAATCAAGACCCAAATAGGAAAAAGCAATTTGACAAACATCACGGACAGAATGAAGCCGGCCGCTGGCAATAATATAATCATCCGGTTTGGTTTGCTGAAGCATTAACCACATAGCCTTAACATAATCAGGAGCATAACCCCAGTCCTGTTTGGCCTCCAGCCGGCCTAAGACTAATTTATCCGTCAATCCCAGTTTGATCCGGCAGGCGGTTGAAGTAATTTTGCGTGTAACGAATTCCTGACCGCGGCGTTCGGATTCGTGATTGTACAAAATCCCGGAGACGGCAAACAAACCAAAATGGGCTCTGAAGTTTTGGGTTAAATAATGACTGCAAGCTTTGGAAACACCATAAGGGTCAATCGGTTTTATGGGAGTTGATTCGGTTTGAGGCGAGATTTGCGGATTACCAAAGATTTTGGCTGAAGTGGCTTGATAAAATTTTGTCTCGGGGGAGTAGTCTCTGATAATTTCCAGAAGCCTGGAGGTACCTAAAGTGTTGATATCAAAAGCCAGGGTTGGTTTTTCCCAGGCGATAGGACCAAATGTCAAACCGGCCAGATTATAGATTTCGGCCGGACGGAAGCGCTTGATAATTTTTAACAACGAATCTTTTTGCACTAAATCACCTGGTTCTAAAATCAGCTTGTCTTTGAAATGATCAATATTTTGAAAACCAATGTTGTGCCTGGGACTGACCAGACCGACGACTTGATATTTTTTTTTCAATAAATATTCGGCTAAATAGGAGCCGTCTTGACCGGTAATACCGGTGATTAAAGCCAGTTGGTTCATGATCGGCCAATAGCAAAATAGTTAAAACCCAGTTTTTTTAAGGTTTTTAAAGGCAAGCAATTGCGACCGTCAAAAACATTAGGGGCGGCCATTACAGTTTTTAACTGGCTAAAGTTTAAGTCTTTAAACTCCTGCCATTCTGTAACTAAAACCAAACCGTCAGAATTAATTAAGGCTAAATACGGATCGGAGAAAAATTTGACCTGATGAAGAATTTTTTTAGCATTAGGCATGGCCACCGGATCATAAACATGAATAATCGCTCCCATTTGCTGCAGCTGATGAATTAAAACCAGAGACCGGGCTTCCCGAAGATCGTCGGTATTAGGCTTAAAAGCCAAACCTAAAACGGTTAAAATTTTGCCCTTAAGACCGTCCGGGTAGGCTGATTTGATTTTGGCAATAAAATAGTCGATTTGATCATTGTTAACTTGATCGACTTGTTTTAAGAAGTCAAAATCATAACCTAAACTTTTAGCAAAAGAGATTAAGGCCCAGGTGTCTTTGGGAAAACATGAACCGCCGTAGCCTAAACCGGCAGATAAAAAACTCTGACCAATGCGCGGATCCAGGCCTAAACCGGCAGAAACGGCTTGGATATCAGCGCCGACTTTATCGCATAAAATAGCTATGGCATTAATAAAAGAAATGCGGGTAGCCAGCATGGCATTGGAGGCATATTTGATCATTTGAGCTGAAGCCGGATCAGTGACTAAAACCGGAGCTGGTAATTTTTTATGAGCTTGACGCAATAATCTTTCAGCCTTGACTGAAGCTACACCCAAGATGATTCTTGACGGATGGAGGGCATCATTGACAGCTGAACCTTCGCGTAAAAATTCAGGCATAGAAGCCAGGTCAAAAGGAACTTTAGTGTGGCTGGCAATAATTTTTCTAACCTCAGCGGTAGTTGAGGGCGGCACGGTACTTTTAATGACAATAACCGCATACTGTTTCAGGTTTTTAGCGATAGATTTAGCCGCGGCATAGACATATTTTGAATCATAACTGCCGTCTTTTTTAGACGGGGTGCCGACACAGATGAAGATTAATTCGGCCGCTTTGACAGCATCAGGATAACTAGTAGTAAAGGTTAAACGGCCTGAGGATAAATATTTATTAAATAAGTCTTCTAAGCCGGGTTCGTAAATTGTCACCTGGCCTTTTTTTAAGCGGTTGATTTTGGCTTGATCAATATCCAAACCGATGACTTGGTGTCCAAGATGGCTAAAAACCGCTGAAGTGACTAAGCCAACATAACCAGTTCCTAAAACACAAACTTTCATGAGTTAAATATATCAGATGAGCGGATCTTTTTCACGATTAATTTTAACCAGGGACCATATTGGTCCGGGTGAGCTTTAATATCGGCTCTTAATGTTTTTAAAGAAATATATTGCCAAGCCTTGATTTCTTGCTTATCCGGTTTGGGCGGTTGATTGGAAACACCTAAAAAAACAGCATCATGCTCATATTCTGATCCAAGGTGACGATATTTTGCCTGATAGATAAATTGATGATGAAGCCGCAACTTGGCTTTAATCCCAAACTCCTGATAGAGCCGACGCTTCGCCGCTTTTTGATATGACTCACCTATTTGAGGATGGGAACAGCAAGTATTGGCCCAAACCAGAGGCCAGAGGGTTTTAAACCGGCTACGTTTCTGAATTAACAGTTCTTCTTTGGAGTTAAAAAGAAAAACAGATATAGCCCGGTGCAATTTGCCCCCACCCTGATGGGCTTTAACTTTAGTTTCTAAACCTAAAAGTTGATCGCTTTTATCGACTAAAACCACGGCTTGATTTAAACCGGCTTGATCTTTTTCAAGCTGAGTTTGAAGTTTTTTCAGGCTGGTTAACTTTAGGGGCGGACGGAGCCAATGGGTCAGCTTAACTTTTAAAACCCGGCCATATATATTTTGATTTAAATCAAATAAATAGACTTCAAAACTGTTTTGGGATTGGTTAAAGATATATCTTTTTCCATAGTAGGCTAAACCAAGATATGATTTTGTGTTTAAATAACAAAGAGCGATATAGACTCCAGGCTTAATTGAAGGTTTTTTGGTTAAAGATAGATTGGCGGTGGGAAAATTAATTTTCCGGCCAATTTTTTCACCTGGAATAACCGTGCCACTAATGGTAATTGAATGTTGGAGATGTTTCACAGATAGAAAAATTAGTTATTGCTCTTTGGCAGTCAAAGACAGTGTTAAAATATCCAAAAGAAGGATGGCGCCGGCCAGGATTTGAACTAAGCTCAAGTGTTCGTGTAAAAAGAAGTAACCGATAAGGGCAGCTGATAAAGGCCAGGCAAACTCGGCAAAAGTGGCTACTTTGGCTTCGGTATGCTGTAAGCCTTTGTAGTAAATGACAAAACCCACGGAACCGGAAAAAAAGGCGATAATAAGAAGGTTAAACCATTGAGTTGAGGTAATGGCAAAAAAAGGATAGGTCTGACCGCTAAACAACATCATGATTAAAGTAACCGGAATAACAACGGCAAACCTGACAATAACTAAAGCGACATAACTTATCTTGGCTAAAATCAGTTTACTTAAAACCGTACCGGCTCCCCAGGAAAAAGCGGCTCCAACAGCCAGAATAGCGGCTATCAATTCTCCGCTGCCGTGGACAAAGGTCGGTTTGTATTGAGGAAAGGTTAAAAAGTAGGCAGAGATTAAAGCAATAACAGCAAAGGCTAAATAACGGGGAGTGATTTTTTCTTTTAAGAGGAAAAAGGCTAATAAAACAACAAAGACCGGCTGAGTTTGCTGAAGCAAGGCCACAACTGAATAACTAATATTATTAACCTGGGCTAAAGCGGCCGTATACATAGTGGTGGCGATGGCACCGCTAACCACACCGATGGCAATGATAATCAGCCAGTCCCGACGGGTCAATTTTTTGTATTCAGGCAGGAACCGGCGGGCAAAAGGCAAAAGAATGAGTAATCTGAAAATGTGCTCTAAAAAAACAACGGTAATGGGAGGGATAAGGTAAAGAGAGCGGCGCAATAATCCATCAAGGCTCCAAAGAATGGCGGCAATAATTATCAAAAAAACATAGCCTTTTTTCACTCCCATAAAGTACACCGTAGTTAACAAAATTTCAAGCAGCAATTTTGATTGATAATATAGTACAATTACCTCATATGAAAATAGATATCATTACCATTTTCCCAGAGTTGTTTAAAAGTGCGTTTGAATCAAGCATAATCGCCAGAGCCAAAAAAAAGAAATTGGTGCAGATTAAGATTCATAATTTAAGGCAGTGGACTAAGGATAAACATCACACAGTTGATGATAAACCGTTTGGCGGCGGACCGGGAATGGTAATGAAAGTGGATATTATCGATCGAGCCATTTCAGATCTTAGATCTAAGATCTTAGATTCTAGAATTATCCTATTAACACCGCAAGGCAAAACTTTTAACCAATCACTGGCACAAAAATTAGCCAAACAAAAACACTTAATTTTAACCTGCGGCCATTATGAGGGTTTTGACGAGCGGATCCGCTCCCTGGTCAACGAAGAAATCTCGATCGGCGATTATGTTTTGACCGGCGGCGAGATGCCGGCCATGGTGATTGTCGACAGCGTCGTCCGCCTCATCCCCGGAGTCGTCGGCAAAGAGGCGTCGCTCAAAGAAGAATCATTTGCCTCCGCGGCCGCTGGTCTCGAATACCCCCAATACACCCGACCGGAAGTGTATAAAAACATGAAGGTGCCAAAAATTCTTCTTTCCGGCAACCACGCGGAAATAAAAAACTGGCGGGAAAAAGAAGCGCTGAAAAAAACTAAAAAAAGAAGGCCGGACTTAATTACAACAATTTCAAAAATTCTTTAACCGGCAAGTCTATTTGTTTCAAAATTGCCCTTAGTGTCCCCGTTCTAACCGGATAATTGTGAACTGGTATGACTGTTCTTCTGCCATCGGCGTGCTTGAAAACAATATGACTGCCTTTACCCGAGCGAGGAATAAAACCGATTTTTAACAATACTTTTTCTATTTTTTTCGGTTTAATCTGTGGCAGTTTAGGCATTAAAACTTTTAAGCAAGCTGGAAATTTTGTGAAGTAATAATTTGCGTTGTCGTTACAATGTCACGTTCCGGCTGATCAGTTGGCACCGGTTCGTTATCTTCAATCAAACTATCAACATAAACCTTAATAGCATCTTTAAGATTGGTTAAAGATTCTTCAACCGTATTGCCGTCATCGGCTACGCCCAAGGTGGGACAAAGAGCGGTAAATCCGGCCTTTCCTGTGCCCGTCTGTTTGTCCGGTGTCACAATTACCCGATAGTTAAGAATTTTTGTCTGCATATACTGGTATTATAACAATAATTCGTGCTTTCTGGCAATTAGTTTTTGGTATTCTTTCTCGGTGATGATGTCTTTCGTGGTCTCCACACGGTCTAAAAAGACAGTGCCTTCCAAATGATCATATTCATGCTGGAAAATTCTGGCGACAAAGTCTTTAAACTGCCGTTTAACCACTTTGCCCTGCTTGGTAGTAAACTCGACCGCAATTGACTGGTAGCGCGGCACCAAGGCGCGAATTCCGGGAATACTCAAACAACCCTCCCAGTCTTTGGTCGTCTTACTGGAATGAGAAACCATCTTTGGGTTAATGACTGTCATTGGAGTCATTTTTGGCGCTTTGGGGTAGCGCGGGTTAGGATGTGAGGCAAGAATAAAAAGCCGCTTAGACTGATAAACCTGCGGCGCGGCAATGCCAACGCCATCAATCTCTTGAACGGTTAAAATTAAATCGTCGATCAAATCCTGAATCTCTTTATTGGCGAGGTTTGACACCACTGCCGCTTTCTGGCGTAAC
>CAYICL010000004.1:0-4015 GCA_964361885.1 uncultured Pseudomonadales bacterium | reverse complement strand
TTTTAAGGCTTCGTCAACTGTCTTCATCTTTATACCAAAATCCTGACATAACTTGGCGTTACTGATTTTTAAGTACTGCTGGCGGGGGCGGGGATCTTTTTGCATATAGGCTTTAAAGCTAGCCGGTTGGATATCGGCCTGAAGATTAAAAACTTGAGCGACTTTTTTGGCTAAATCAAAGGGTGAAAGCGAAGTGCTGCCAACCAGATGATAAATACCTTGAGTTTTTTTATCGATAAATAGCTTTAAGGCCCGGCAAATATCATCAGTAAAAGTGGGGGTGATAATTTGATCAGTAAACATGGGGTAAAGAGAGTTGGCTTTTAGTTTGGCAAGCATGTTTCTGACAAGATCGAGCTTGGGGGGGAAGAAAGCCCGGAAAGGATAGGCAATACGGGCAATAACATAGTCACAGCCTGAACCAGCGACCTCTTCTTCTGCCCAGAGTTTGGTTTGGCCATACCACTCGATCGGATGAGGCGTGTCTGTTTCGGTATAGCCGTTTGCCGGCGGATTTTGGCCGTTGAAAATAAAGTCGGTGGAGATATGAATGAGATAATGATTGAATTTTTTACAAATTGTGGCGATATTTCTGGTGCCTAAAGTATTAACTTTATAGACCAAGCCGCTTTTGTCGTGGTTTTGTTCATAGGCCTTGGAAACATCGGTAAAGGCAGCCAGATGGATAACGGTACTGGGTGACGATTGAGACAGTTTAGCTTCAACCTGGTCGATGGCGGTAATATCGACGCCGGTGGCGAGATCCAGATTAACAAAGTCAAACTGATCCTGAAAAAGCTCTACCAGCCTTGAGCCAACCATACCGGATAGACCAGTGCCAAAAACCGTCGGTTTAGCGGCCATACCACTGAGCGTAATATTTTTGATAATCACCTGTTTTGATTTGCTGCCACCAGTCTTTATTATTCAGATACCAATCAACGGTAGTTTTTAAATAAGTGTCCAGATCATGTTCAGGCCGGTAACCTAAGTCTTTTTTGGCTTTAGTCCAGTCAATCGCATAGCGCCGGTCATGACCGGGCCGGTCTTTAACCAACTCAATCTGAGACTCGTTTTTACCCATGATTTTGATAATTTTTTTCACTAGCTCCAGGTTAGAAACATCATCAGTCAGGCCGCCAATACAGTAAGTCTCACCTGGTTTACCTTTAGCTAAAACCAGATCAATAGCCCGGCAATGATCAGTCACATAAAGCCAGTCACGGACGTTTAAACCGTCACCATAAACCGGAACTTTTTTACCTTCAATCAAGTTAGTGATAGTTAAAGGAATGAGTTTTTCCGGAAACTGGAACGGGCCGTAGTTATTGGAAGTGTTCGTAATGGTAGTCGGCAAACCATAAGTTTGATGATAAGCCCGAACTAAATGATCAGAACCTGCCTTAGAAGCAGAGTAAGGACTGTTAGGTTTAAAAGGAGTGGTTTCGGAGAATTTGTCTTTAGTGCCTAAAGCTAAAGCGCCGAAGACTTCATCAGTTGAGATATGATGAAAATGCTTTATTTTGTGTTTGACGGCCGCGTCTAAAAGGACTTGGGTGCCAACCACATTAGTCATGACAAAAACAGCCGGAGCCATGATGGAGCGGTCAACATGGGATTCAGCGGCAAAATGAACGACCATGTCAATGCCGGCCATAGCCTGATCAACAGCGGCCGGGTCGCAGATATCGGCTTTGATGAAGGAATAGTTAGGATTATCCTGGATTGATTTTAAGTTAGCCAAATTACCGGCATAGTTGAGTTTGTCCAAGTTAACAATCTGATCATCCGGATGATTTTTAAGCCAATAGCAAATAAAGTTTGAGCCGATAAAACCGGCGCCACCGGTAACTAAAAGTTTCATAAAGATATTTTACACTATTTACCAGCTTCCAGATTGGTGGGAAACCGCTTGATGGTGGTGTTGTAATCGCGAACCAAAACTATTTTAGCTCCGGCATAGTTTTCACGAGCTTTAGCAATGGCGCCAAAGACCTCATTTTCACTTGGGTAATTTATATGTTCATGTATGTTTATCGGCAACTTTTGAAGCGCCGTAGGCGTCTGGTTTGGTTTTAGCGGTAAAGCCATTGCCGGCAACCATACCGACGACTTCTTTAATCATATCGCGAGTTTCACCAGCCCGGCCAACATCAATATGAATTTCCAACTCATAATTACCGTGACCGTTAAGCCGGGAGTTAAGTTTGGGAAGAAACTGTTGAGCCACCTCAAGAGATAACAGGGTTTCGGCATAGATCTTGTCTCTTAAAGAATGGGTTTTATCGATAAGTTTTCCCTGCCAGAAATACTTACCGCCAAAACCGACCCGGTGAATCACCATAGCAGTAACCAGCTTAAGTTTAGACTGACCGTTATGGCCGCGTAAATGAGAGTCAGAACCGATAATCAAACGGTATTTAGCCTCCGGGTTAGACTCAATAAACCGGGCAATATCATCAACGAGCTCTAATTGTTTTCTTTTACCGTAAGTTGGACTGATAAACATAGGATATATTATAGCATCCACAAAGGTTGATATAATATAAATAAATGAAGATAGACTTAAGAAAAATTGGGGTGAATAAATATCAGGTAGAGCCAATGCCGGACATGCAGGTTGAGGCCATAGTTTACTCTAAAGAAGAAATGCTGTCGGCCCTACAACAAGATAAGTCATTGGAGCAGTTAATTCAATCTGCCAGTCTGCCCAGGTTGCTGTCACCAGTAATTGCCATGCCTGATGTGCATGAAGGCTATGGTATTCCTGTAGGCGGAGTCATGGCTACCGAGGGCTTGATTTCGGTTGGAGGGGTAGGCATGGATATTAATTGCGGAGTAAGGCTATTGAAAACCAACCTTGACTATGATGAAAGTCTATGGTCAAGGCATAACTTGATTATTTTATCCCGAGCCATTGAAAGAGTAATTCCAGTAGGTCTGGGCAGTAGAAGAAAACAGGTTTTGCCAAGAATCGAGTTAAAAGAAGTGGTTAAACATGGATCGCAACATTTACTTAAAGCCGGTTATGCCACTCAAGAAGATATTGAGCATACTGAAGAAAATGGCAAACTGAAAGGAGCCGACTGGGAGGCTTTGTCAGAATGGGCTTTAAAAAGAGCGGTTAACCAACTGGGGACTTTAGGATCTGGCAATCATTTTATTGAGATACAAAAGGTGGAAAAAATATATGACTCATCACTGGCTCAGGCTTTCGGATTACATCAAGGGCAAATTTGCGTAATGATTCATTCCGGTTCAAGAGCTTTGGGGCATCAGACTTGCCTTGACTACACCAAGCGTTTTTATCAAATAGAAAGTCGATACGGGATTAAAGCGCCTACCAGAAATTTAGCCTCTCTGCCGATAGAATCTGAAGAAGGCCAGGCTTATTTTAAAGCCATGGCCGCAGCAGTCAATTTTGCTTTTGCTAACAGACAGTTGATGGCTCATCAATTAAGGCAAACAATAAGTAAATTTTTTGAGAAAAAGGTAGATAAGAAAATTCAAATAGAAACTGTCTATGATGTGGCGCATAATATTGCTAAATGGGAGGTGCATCGAGGTAAAGAGGTATTGGTGCATAGAAAAGGAGCCACTCGAGCTTTACCTGCCGGGCATCCCCAAAATCCCCAATCCTATCACAAAACCGGTCATCCGGTGATTATTCCCGGCAGTATGGGTACGAGTTCTTATGTCCTGGTGGGGTTGCCAAAGGCAGAAGAAACTTATTTTTCAGTTAATCATGGCGCTGGTCGATTGATGAGCCGGACGCAAGCTAAAAGAGATATTTCCAAAGAAGTTTTTGACCAGCAAATGATTAAGGTAGTGTATAACCGGCCATTCAGAACCATAAGAGATGAAGCGCCAGGGGCTTACAAAGATATTGATTCAGTCATTGAAACATTAGAAGAAGCAGGTTTAGCTAAAAAAGTGGCTAAGCTAATTCCGCTGGCAGTAATCAAAGGCACTTGAAAGTTAAATGATTTATGATGAAGCCAATGGCAATTAAAAT
>CAYICL010000003.1:0-48295 GCA_964361885.1 uncultured Pseudomonadales bacterium | reverse complement strand
GGCGGGCATGGACATATATCGAGAACAAATTGTTATTATTTCAGTTTTGAATCACTGCATCTGCAATATCCAGGAACGCGTCAATGGTTGTATTTTGCTCTAAATAGATCAGACACATCTGCTATAACTGATATCTTTTCTGAAAAATTGTTAACAGTAAATTTGAATTTAGACCAAACCCGATATTTATGGGGATTGGGTTTTCCTCTACTTTTAGATGAGTTATCAAATGATGATCCGAAACGCCAAAGGGCAGTTGATAAAGTAATTGATGATATGCGACCGTTGACTATTTTTAACCCTTTTGGCCAGGAAGTAGTATTGCCAGAAGGAACAGATGTGTTTAGTTTACCAGGAGTTTTCCGTCGAAATACCGATCAAAGAGGAACGAAAGTTTATTTAGGTACAGATGATGGTGTGAGTAAGTCAGCTTTTCAAATGCCGTGACCGAAAGACTTTCATTCTTGGTAACTTCCACTTCAGGTTTGGTTAAGTAGATTCACCTGGGAGGTGGAGATAGGATAACACCTAGGGAAATATTGCAGTTTTTAAGTCATCTCAAGCAGTTAGCCAAAGAGTGGGGGCTGTTTTAAGCAGTTGGCGGAGTTAAGGTAGGGGTTTCCTGGGGTAATTCTGTCGGTGGCTTGGGCTGTCTTTTTTTCAGGATAATTATCAGGATGATGATGATTAAGGCTCCGGCGATCAGGCTTAATTCTTTAACCGGGACGATCCAGAAGTAGATTAAGCCATGAAGGGGCAGTTGGGAAGAGCCGGCAGTAGCTTCAAGCTTGGCAGCATAGCGGCCTAAGCGCCATTTACCGGGAACGGTTAAATCATAGGTGCGGGAAGCAAAAGGGAAGATGTTTTTTTCTTCCAGGCTTTGGGAGAAGATGACATCACCCAGCAGGTTGGCAACACTAACGGTGCCTTGGGGCCGGATATGGACATCGCCCAAGTTTTCGATTTCGGCAAATAAATTAATCGGGCCGTAATAAGCAAATTTTTTATCAACTTTGAATTCTTTCAGGTTGGCGGCTTCGGTAACATCGCCGATAACATTAAAGTAGATTAAAGTACCGACTTTGGGTTCAACCGCTGAACCGCCGCCAACACCTTGCTTGGCTTGGCCCAAAGTGCCGCCGGCTAAGGGTGAGTAGGTGACGATAGCATAATGGCCGCCGGGGAGCGCGTCCTTGGGGACAGAGATAAGCAGATTAACAGTGGCGGTTTGGCTAGGGGTTAAAAGCAGTTTGTCGGGTTTAACCGTCAGCCAGGAGGCTAAACTCCAGCGGCCGGAAACTTTTTCAGTCACGGCTACCGGAGTGCCCTGATTATCTTTGACGATAAAGTCGGTAAATTTAACCTGATAAGCTTGTTCGGTGGGTGAGGCATTAGTGATTTTTAAGGTTTCCTGAAGGGTAGTACCGGGTAAAGCTTCCAGTTCCAGCCGGGGCGGCGAAGCGGTGGTGGAGACAATGTCCGGGCCAGCGGCCGGCGGAGCAGATGGTAGAGTGGAAGCTAGAGCGAGGACGATGATGGGCAGGAGGGATTTCATAAGTTAAAAAGTAGCCGTAGCCGTATAGGTAACGTTATTTTCATAGTCGCCGGCGGTTTGAGTGGTATCAGCTACCAGGCGATAACAAACATACAGATCTTCAGTAGTCGAGGGGATGGTGGAGCGGGACATGATTTGCAAAGCAGTGTCGCTGTCATCCGGCGTTTCGCTGGCGGTAGCGGTAGAAGGAATCATTCTGGCACAGAAAGAGCCGCCGCTGCAGTTGCCGGTGGTGGTGCTATACCAGAAAGGAGCAGTATTGGCATCGATATTGTGAAGAGAAAAACCAAAGCCGGAGATATCGTTTTCGGAAGACCATCTACCGCTGACAGTATCAGTACAGTTTTCATTGTCGCAGTCAGTATTTTCGATCTCGACCGCATGATCACCGCCAACAGAGAGTTGGTCATCGGAGATGATAGTGACCGCGTAGCCGCCGGCGGCATTGGTAACAGCGCTTAATTGTTGGGCAGCGTCGTTAAAAGAAGCTAAATCCAGTGTGCCGTAAGGTATCGTGGTGGCAGTGGAAGTGATATCCAGCGTCTGTAGGCAGGCGGTAACGCCGACGCCGACGCTGGCAACGGTAAAGGTAATGGTGGGGTCAACCGTGGCCGTGACCCGGACCGATTCGATCACGGCGATTTTTACCGTCGTGGAATCAATCACCGGATATTGGCTGGTCATCGGGCCCAACTGCTGGATAGTGACGGTGTAAGTATCGGCCGTACCGGCAGTATGGCCGGCACCAGGGGCAGGGTTAATCAGTTTGTTAGCCCCGCCGATAGTGAAAGTCAAAGCGGCATTAACGTTATTAGTGCCGTTGTAGCGGGCCTCAAAACAGTGGTTGCCGGCCGTACACCAAGTGCCGGCGGAAGCGGTGGCAGTGGCGGTTTCCCAAGAGGTGACCCCGCCGCCGCTGGGGCCGGTTAAACTGGGAGTAGTGAAGCCAAAGTCAAAACCGTCATGGTTAGGAATACCGTCATTGTTGCCATTGGTGCCGGAAGGAATTAGGATCCGGATAGCGCCATTAGCAATAGCCGAAGCAGTAGTAAAAGTGACAGTGTGGGTGGCAGAGCGGGTGGCAATCACCAAGTCGCCGGAATCATTATCACCGGCGCCAAGACCGGCAGTAATAGTGAATTCATCAGTATCGTAAATATCATCAACCGTATAGGTGCTGGCAGTGGTAGTGTCACCGATTAAAACCGATTCGCCGGTGAATAAATTAGCGGTAGAGGTTGAGGGCATGCCAGAGGTGGATATTTTTATCAAGGTAACCCCGGCAGTGTGACCGACTCCCAAACTACCGTAATAGGAAAGTCTGGATGTGGAAAGAGTGTCAGCCACAGCGGTTAGGTTGGCGGAGTCTAATTCTTGGGGGTGTATTAGAAAAAGAGTTTGGCCGGAAAAAGCCAGGATAGAAGCCAGAGCTATTTTGGCAACCAACTTTTTTAATCTAAACATGAAAGATATATTATTTATACATAGTATCTTTAAATGATTAAACTTGTCAATGGGTTAGTTTTTAAGTTTTTTTATAAGATAGAAAAAAAACCAGAATAAGCCTAAAATCAGCAGGGCTTTGTAAGGCAGAATTAGAAAAGTGAGTGTTTGGGAGACGGTGTTGGTGGAATCTTCCGGGGTGATAGCGGCAGTGGCTTGATAGCGGCCCACGGGAAAAACCGGGTTCCAGGTGGTGTCGGAGGTGAGGTATCGGCTGGAGTTGGCTAAAACATTGTCTTGACGAAAGCCAAGGGTGGCAATTTTTTTATTAAAGGTGTTGCGAATATCAATTTGACCGACTGCTTTAAAGCGGTTGCGGCCGGTGTTTTTAACCAGAAACTTAAATTGAGGCTGGTCAAATGAGTCAAGCAAACAAGGAGAGAGATTGAACAGGCAAGGAGAAAGAGTGAAAGAGTCAATTTTGGCCAGCCTGACGGGTTGACCGGTTTTAGAAACAGTCAGCAAGACATTGGCGCCGATAGAGCCTTGAGTTTTGGTGCCGGTGCCGGCGATAAGCCCCAAGTTTGAGGAATCGAACAGAAAGGTTAGATAGTGGTCGGCTTCCGGAGCAGTATCCGGCACCCGGATTTTTAAAACCAACTCCTGGCTTTCACCGGCTTTTAAGGCAAAAGTAGCCGGTAGATTCAGGTCGGCATTTTGCAAGGAAAAGTAAGCGGTAGCAGGAGAAGGAGTGGAGGAGAGTTTAACATGGCCGAAATTATCGGCTGGTTCAAAAGGGACAATTGAAGCAGTGATGGTGGTATTGTCGCCGTTGTTGGTGAAACGAAAAACTTGGGTAACGGCTTTTCCGGGTTTAATAATAACGTCCAGGATGGGCGGCCAAATGGAAAGAGAAACGGTTTGAGCTTGAACCGGCGTGTAAAATGACAGATATAAAGATATACATACGATAGTGGTGAGTAATTTACATCTGTTAATCATAGTTTAATAAGTGGGGGTGGCGATGAAAACAATCGAGTTTTCGTAATCGCCGGCAGCTTGGGTAGTGCTGATGTTAATTTTGTAAGTGACAGTGGCGGTACGGCCGATGCCGACGTTGGCAGAAGACATGACGATTTGATCGGGTTCTTCAATAGAGTTATTAGCGAACTGTTTAAAGTAAGTGTTGTTAACAAAGGCGGCGGGGACGTCATGGCCGGACATATTGTAGCCAAAGCCGTAGTTAGTGGTATTGATCCAGACCGCGGCCGTGGTTTCATCGCAAGCGGTGTCGCAGGTAGTGTCAGGAATAGTGATGGAACCGGTTTGAAGTTTAAGCGGATGGTCTTCGTGAGCCACAACCGAGTAACCGCCGGCGGCGCCAAAAGAGACAGTCAGGGTGTTGGTTAATGTGGCAAAGGCGGAAGGAGAAAGGGTGCCAAAATCAATGGATAAATCGGAAATGGAAAAAGAAAAAGGAATAATGGTTTTGATGTAAGGGAAACCGGCTTTGACATAAAAGCCGGAAGAAGCGTATTCGCCCGGGGCGAATTGGCCCAAAGTGTCCAGGATCTGAAAGTTTTCAGATGATTTAGAGCCGGAAGTCATGTTTAGATTGGTAAATTGAAGCTTGTAAGCGTCTGAGTTCATGTTAACGGCCAGAGCAGGCGAAAAGGGTATTAGAATAATTAGGGTAATTAGAACAATTAGAAATTTATAGTTCATTTTCGGTTAACCGGTCAATTCTTTTCTCGAGTTCTTGGCCGGACTGGAATAAAGCCTTGAGGTCTTGATAGAGTTTTATTAACTGCTCTTTTTGGTGATAAGGGAGAAAAGACAGATTAGAAGAGAGTTGAGAAACCAGGTCAAGAGCTTGATACATTTTGTTACGGAATTCTAGAGAAAGCCATAGAAGGGTAGTAGTTTCTTCTTTGGAGACAGTGGATCGTAAGTGTTTAGATTGATAACTTAAGATTTTTATTTGGTCTTGAGCTTCAAGCAGTTTAGCATATTGAGTGCCAAAAAAGCGAGCTAAAGGAGTCATTAATAAGAGGGAAATAACGTTGGTAAGAGTATTGATGCTGGTAAGATTAGAGTTTAGCAGAAATAGGAAGGAGAGTGCTAAGCCAAGGACAAAACCCTGCATGGGATGGAAGAAAAGGCTTAAACCGAACAGGAGAAAGTCGGCTATAAAGAACAAAGGTGAGTTAAGTCCGCCTGTATCCAAGATAAGGAGTAAAACCAGTAAAGTAATAATGATACTGTTTGTTATATATTGATACTTTATGAATAGATTGGTAAGTGGTTTTCTTTTAGCGATCAGGTTGTGAAAAAGAAAGACAGCCAGCAACAGAGCCGAGAGTTGGAGAGAATAGTTGGACAGGTCAGGATTGCTGGTCCAAAAGAAAGGAAAGATAGCGGTTAGGATAAGCAAGATGGAGTGAAGCAAAACGGGCAGTGACATAAAAATATTATAGCAGAAGGTGATTTTTTTTGATATGATAACTGATTATGGATTATAATTCCAAAACTATTGAGACCAAGTGGGAAAAAAAGTGGCAGAAAGCCAAGATATATCAAGTGGATTTGAAAAACCCCAAGAAGAAATTTTACAACCTGATGATGTTTCCGTATCCGTCGGCAGAGGGTTTACATGTGGGCAATATGTATGCTTTTACCGGGGCAGACTTTTACGGCAGGTACAAGGCGATGAATGGCTATCAGGTGTTTGAGCCGATCGGGTTGGACGGGTTTGGGATTCACTCGGAAAACTATGCGATTCAGATCGCTAAGCATCCGGCAGATCAAGCCAAGATTAGCGAGAAACATTTTTACGAACAATTATCACGGATCGGCAACCGGTTTTCCTGGGAGAACCGGTTAGAAACTTATGATCCGGAATACTATAAATGGACCCAGTGGTTGTTTATTAAGATGTTTGAGAAAGGATTGGCTTATAGGAAGAAATCTTTGGTTAACTGGTGTCCGTCATGCAAAACGGTGCTGGCCGATGAACAGGTAGAAGCCGGATTATGCGAGCGGTGTAAAACCGTGACGGAAAAAAAAGAAACTTTCCAGTGGTTTTTTAAGATAACTAAGTATGCTCAAAGACTTTTAGACAATATTGACAAGATTGATTGGCCGGAGAAGATCAAGACGGTTCAGAGAAACTGGATCGGCCGGAGCAAGGGAGTCGAAGTTGACTGGCAAGTTAAAGGCATGGATAAAAAAGTTACCACCTTTACTACCAGACTGGACACGATTTTTGGAGCCACTTTTTTATGTTTAGCCCCGGAACATCCTTTGGTGAGCAGTTTGACCACAAATAAAGCAGTGATGAATTATGTAAAAAAAGCTTTAGATAAAACTGAGCAACAGAGAAAAGAAGGAGAGAAAAGTAAAACGGGAGTGGATACTGGTTACAAAGTGACTCATCCATTAACAGGCAAGTTAATGCCGATTTGGATAGCCGATTTTGTGCTGAAAGATTATGGTACCGGAGCGGTGATGGGGGTGCCGGCTCATGACGAGAGAGATATGGCTTTTGCCAAGAAACATAAGTTATTGGTAGTAGATGTTTTGAAAAATCAAGATGAAGTTTTTAAACAGTTGGCAAAATTAGGCGGAGTGAGGAAAAAGATAAATTACCGGTTAAGGGATTGGTGTATCAGCCGGCAGCGGTACTGGGGGCCGCCGATTCCGATGATTTATTGCGAGAAATGTAAATGGCAAGCAGAAAAAGAAAAGAATCTGCCGGTGAAACTGCCGTACGTCAAAGATTTTAAACCGACTGGAGACGGCAAGTCGCCGCTTCAGAAGGCCGGAGATGATTGGTTATATACCAAATGCCCTTCATGCAAAGGCAAAGCGAAACGGGAAACAGATGTGAGCGACACATTTTTGGACAGTTCGTGGTATTTCCTGCGCTATCCGTCGGTCAATCACACTCCCGAGGTGAAAAAATCTGCCACCTCGGGAGTGTCTAATTTGCCTTTTGATCCGGAAGTTACCAAGAAGTGGCTGCCGGTTGACGCTTATATCGGCGGAGCAGAACATGCTGTGCTGCACCTGATGTATTCCCGATTTATCTGGATGGCTTTGCAGGATTTTGGCTATATTCCTAAGAGTTTGGGAGATGAGCCGTTTCCGTTTTTGTATGGGCACGGCTTGATTATTAAAGACGGAGCCAAGATGAGTAAGAGTAAAGGCAATATTGTCAATCCGGATGAGTATATAGATAAGTACGGAGTGGATGCTTTGCGGATGTATCTAATGTTTATCGGGCCGTATGATCAGGGCGGTGATTTTCAAGACACAGGCATGAAAGGAATGAGGCGGTTTCTAAACCGGGTGTGGAAGTTGGTTTACAAAGGTCCGTCCTTTGTAAACAATAAGCCTACAAGGACGGACCTTGAAGGCTTGCGTCGGTTGCAACACCAGACAGTTAAGCGAGTCACTCAGGCAATGAAAGAGTTTAGGTTTAATGTGGGGATTGCGGCTTTAATGGAGTATGTTAATGAGTTGGAGAGATTATTCACCTCCGAGGTGAAAGAAGTTCACACCTCGGAGGTGTTTTCAGAGGCAGTTAAGACTTTGATTTTGCTATTGGCGCCGATGGCACCGTATATAAGCGAGGAGTTGTGGCAGAAGCTTGGAGGTAAGTTTTCGGTGCATCAGCAAGCTTGGCCGGAATATGATAAAGAGTTTGCCAAGGGCGAGACGGTAACAGTGGTAATTCAAGTGAATGCTAAGCTTAGAGACAGGCTGGTGTTGGATCGGGAACAAGCCGGTGATAAGGAAAAAGTCCTGGCAATGGCTAAGTTAAGCGAAAAGGTGAAGGTTTATTTGGCAGGGAAAAAAGTAGTCAAAGAGGTGTTTGTGCCGGGAAAACTGGTGAATCTGGTGGTATGAGGATAAAGGAATTGAAAGCCAAACCATATTGGTTGACCGTGGGATTGGCGGGAATACTGTTATTGATTGTCGGAGTGTTTTCAGCAATATTGATCAGCAATAAAGCGACTGATAGAGGGGTAGAGATCGTAGAGCAGGAAAAAGAGGTGTATGTGTATGTGGATGTAGCCGGAGCAGTGATGAAGCCCGGATTGTATAAGTTAAGCCTTGGAGCCAGAATGAATGATGCCTTAGTCGTCGCCGGCGGCTTAGGAGAAAAAGCAGACAGGGAATGGTTGAATAAAAACTTAAATTTGGCTGCCAAAATTGTTGACGGCCAGAAGGTATATATTCCGAGTCAAGAAGAATCCAATAAGGACGGACCTTCTCAAAATGTTTACAAAGGTCCGTCCTTTGTAAACATCAATACCGCGTCAAGCGCCGAGCTGGATACGCTTTGGGGAGTGGGGCCGGCCACGGCAGAAAAGATTATTTCAAACCGGCCGTATGGGTCAGTGGAGGAGTTGCTGACAAAAAAAGCGGTGAAAAGTAATGTGTATGAAGCGATTAAGGAAAAGGTAGCGGTTTATTAATATGATCTTATAACAAATGAAGCCGGTCATAGTGCTCTTGATATGGTTAATAATATTTGTTGCTAGATTTTTTAATTCATTTCAGGCTGAGGCAAAACTTGGACAATTAGAAGGTAGGGAAATTAAGCTGGTGGGAAGAGTATCTTCAGAACCTTTACTACAGGGTAGGTCACAAAGACTGAATATGGGTCGGATTCGGGTCATAGCCAAACAGTATCCGGAGTATGAATATGGTCAAAAATTGACTATTTCTGGCACTCTCCAGAGGAAAGTAGTAAACAGATGGTATAGTCAATTTAGTTTGATGTATCCGGACATTAGTTTAATGGAGGCCGATAGGTGGCAGTTTATAGGCTTTGATTGGAAAGAGGCAGTTTTAAGGTTAAAGCAACGGATTGAGTTGGTTTATAACACTAGTTTGCCTGAACCGGAGGCCAGCTTACTGGCGGGAATAGTGTTGGGAGTCAAAAGAAACCTACCAAGCAAGTTTTGGCAAGCTTTGCAAAGAACCGGCACTTTGCATATTGTGGTGGCTTCAGGCTACAACGTAACAGTGGTGATTGGGACAACGGTGGCCTATTTAGCCGGGATATTTAAACGAAGAACCGCTATTAGCTTGGGAATTTTATTTGTGATTGGTTATACGGTCATGGCCGGAGCCGAACCGGCCATAGTCCGGGCAGCCATTATGGGCAGCTTAGGATATTTGGGTCAAATGCTTGGCAGGAAAGCGGACGGAGTCAGGCTTTTAACAGCAGCGGTAGCAGTGATGTTAATAGTAGAACCGATGTTTATTTTTGATATTGGTTTTCAGCTGTCGTTTTTGGCAACTTTAGGACTATTAATAGTAGCGCCGAGGCTGGAGAAAGTGTTTGGCAGGGTGTGGTTGATTGGGAAAGATATTAGTCAAACAACAGCAGCCCAGTTGATGGTTTGGCCGGTTATTTTTATTAATTTTGGCCAGGTGAGTTGGTTTAGCATATTAGTTAATAGTTTGATACTGTGGATGGTGCCAATAATTATGGGATTGGGAGCGATTTTGGCGGGGGTAGGATTGGTTAGTGCTGGTTTGGGCCAGTGGGTTGGCTGGCTTACCTATGTGCCTTTGACAGTGATGGTCAGAGTGATTGAAGAGTTTTCCAGATTATGAAAAAAATTAATTTGGTTTTGAGTTTGACTATCGGTTTAGTAATTTTTTTAATGGGCCAGTGGCCGGACAATAATTTAAGATTAACATTTTGCAATGTCGGGCAAGGAGATGCAATTATTGTTAGTTATAAAACTTATCAAGTTTTAATCGATGGCGGGCCGGACAATTCAGTCTTGTATTGTTTAGGTAAAAACCTGGCTTTTTGGGACAGAAAGCTGGAGGTAGTGGTGTTGACGCATCCGCAGGCCGATCATATGACCGGGTTGATTGAGGTATTTCGAAGATACAGGGTGGAAAAGTTTTTGGCCAGCAATATAGTTAATGACACTCCGGAATATTGGCAGTTGAAGGAGTTGGTGGCAAGTCAGGGCATTAAGACAAAAGAGTTGACCAGCGGAGACAAATTGAGGTTTGGGCCGGTGGAGCTGGAAGCAATTTGGCCGGAAACTCAAGTTCTAGGAGCAGCCAGTTTTATCAAAGACACTAATAAGATCGCCACCGTGCTAAAAGGCAGGTTTAATAATTTTAAATGGTTGTTAACCAGTGACAGCGGAGAAAAAGAAGAGAGTTTAATGAGGAACAAGTGGGAACCGGTAGAAATTTTAAAGGTCGGGCATCATGGCAGCAAATACAGCTCCGGCGAAAGTTTTTTAAAGACAATCAGACCAAAAGCGGCAGTGATTTCGGTGGGGAAGAATCAATTTGGACATCCGACACCGGAGGTTTTAAAGAGACTGGAAGCAATTGGCGCAGAAGTGTTAAGGACAGATGAAAAAGGAACGATTCAAATAGAAAGTGACGGTAAAAGTTGGTGGCTGAATGGTGTAAAATAAAAAATATGGATTGGATTAAGCAAAATAAATGGAGATTAGGCTTATTGGCAGGTTTAGTAGGGATAGCCTACTTAGGGACTTTGGACAATGCGTTTGTATCCGATGACATTTACGGGATTGTCAATAATCCGGAGATTGTTAAGTTTGACTGGGTAGTGAAAAACCCGACGATTGTTTTAAACAGACTGATATATTTTATTATTGCCAATGGGTTTGGGATTGTACCCTGGCCATTCAGACTGGTGAATATCTTGGTGCATTTGATGACGGCGGTGGGAGTAATGATTTTAGGGGGGTGGCTAATTAACCGGACAGTGGGGACTGTGGCAGCGGTATTGGTGGCAGTGCATCCGATCATGATTGAGTCAGTTACCTGGATATCGGGCGGAGGTTACAGCTGGTATACGGCTTTGTTAATCTGGAGCTTAATTTTCTACATTAAAGCCAAAGACAGCTGGTGGAAGTACGGAACATCTATTTTACTTTTCTTAGGAGCCTTACAGTATTCGGAAAAAGCGGTAATACTGCCGGGAATTTTACTCGTTTACCGGTTGGTAATTGAGAAGAAACGGGGACGGTGGGGAGATCTGGTTCCATACATTGGCTTAAGCGGCTTATGGCTGGCGATTAATCTTTTAAAAGTGGGAGCGAGATTAAGTTATTTAGAAGCCGAGTTCACCGGCGGCGGCGGATCCAAGATTAACCCATTGATTCAGATTCCGGTAGCCATCGCTAATTATCTTTCATTAATTTTTTGGCCGGATAAGTTGACTTTGTACCACTCGGAGTTAAATATTACTCAAGAAATATTCTGGCTGATGGCCGGAATAACAATAATCTATTTTCTGGTCAGCGCTGGGCTGTTATGGCTGGGGTTTAAAGGTAAGGCCAAGTTTGGCATAGCCGGGTTTTTCTTAGCCTGGCTGGTGATCGGTTTAAGCCCGACATTACTCCCTTTGGGTGTGGCCTGGATTGTGGCAGAGAGGTATGTGTATTTTGGGGCGATCGGCGTTTTTGTTTTGACAGCTTGGGGGTTGGTTAGTTTCAGCCAAAGACCAAAGCAGACAGAAGCTGGCTGGGCGGTAATTACTTTATTGGTATGTTTGTTAATAATCAGGACTTTGGTGAGGAATAGTAATTGGCAAAATCAGGATGTTTTATGGCTGTCGGCAGAACGGACATCGCCAACCAGCCCTCAAAACCATAACAATCTGGGGGATTTGTATGGCAGAAGAGGGGATTTAAAGCAGGCAGAGTGGCATTTTATGCAGGCAATTAGTTTGAACCAGAATTATGCGGATGCCATGCATAATTTAGCCAATACTTATTTTCAGGAAGGAAAATTAGACGAAGCAATAGAGTGGTACACGAAAGCTTTAAAGTTTAAGCCGAGTTTATGGCAGTCACATCAGCAGTTAGGATCAATTTATTATCAAAAAGGTGATAAACAAACGGCATTGGCGGAGTTTAAAAAGGCATTAGGAATTGTCCCCGAGGATCAAAAGTTAATCGAGGCGGTGAAGCGGGTCGAGCAGGAGTTATAGTTTACAAGGGTCCGTCCTTTGTAAACAATCTAATCAAGGGTAAGGTTTTCTAAAAATGTTTTAGGCGGTTCAGAATAGTCTTCAATAAAACTTTGATATGAACTAATATCATTCAGATTGGTTTTGCGGGCGGTTTTAAAGAAAGTAAGGATTTCTTGGGGCTGAATCCAAGTGGCATGGTTTAGACCAAGATAATTAGGATAACTAGAGGGTTGAGTTGGGTTTTTGGGTAGGGGATTAAGATGAATATAGCGGGAGAGATGAAGCAGCTGGTTTTCGTTATCAATTAAAACGGCCTTATAACGGCTTTGGAATAAAGGACCGGTGCGTTGGTAACGTTTGTTAAAGTACATGGTGTAGCGGGTGCCGAGAGATTTCATCAGTGAGGCAATGCCTCTTTCGGAAAATTGTTTAATTAATAAATGAAAATGATTAGGCATTAAACAGTAAGCCAGGAGTTTGATATCATGATGATAGTTTTTACATGGGGGAGTCAGAATTTTATAAACTTTGTTTTTAACAGTGATGTTTCTTAAACAAGGATTTTTATCATTTGGGGAGAGATATTGTTTCAAGTAGCCAAGAAAAACACCGTAATCTTGCTGATTTTTAAAGATGTTTCGTTTGTTGACTCCGCGATTATAAAGGTGATAATAACCGTTTTGAATATAGGTTTTGATAATATTTTTGGCAGGCATATTTGTATTATACATAGTTTACAAGGGTCCGTCCTTTGTAAACTTAGTTTTTGAGGTAGGGAGTGAGTAAGCCTTTTAAAAACATCACGGCGTAAGTCAGGTGAGTCAGAAAGATAGCCGGGATTAAAAGTAAAGAGCGGTGAATCAGGCCGGTAATGATAAGGAGAAGCAGGTAAGGAGGAAGAGTTAAAGAAGGCAAGATGATTAAACCAAAGAGAAAAAGCAGGGGAATAAAATAGCCGGGTTTTAAAGAAGTTTTGGGTAGGATTTTAACAAAAAACCCGCGGTGAAGACCGTAAGCGGAGATTTGTTTAAGATGAGAGATAAAAACCGGCCGGCGGTGGTGATAAACCATGATTTGGGGATGATAAAGAATTTGTTTTTTTAAGATATAGACTAAGTCATGGCAGAGCTTGGTGTCTTCGCCGGGCCAGTAACGGGTGTTAAAACCGTTAACTTGGTTAAAGTCTTTTTTTAAAACCAGAAGGTTAAAACTGGGATAGTCATCAACCAGACGGGGTTTAGCTTTTAGGTTTCTAAAAGTACCGGCGCCGCCGGCACCGAGCCAGGTCGACCAAACTAAACCGGAAAGCTGTTGGGTTTGAGAGTCAGTGGGAGGAGTTAGGCCAGGACCGCAAACAGCCGCGGTAACAGGAGATTTAAAGTGAGCATTGGCGTTTTCCAGCCAGTGTTGGTCAGGGTAGGCATCAGAGTCAATAAAAGCCAAAATTTGGCCATGACTGCGGTTTGCCCCCCAATCGCGTTTTGCAGCCGGCAAGCCTGCGCAAAGACGGTCAATAACAATGATAGTTTCAAAGTCTTTGAAAGTTTGAGATTTTAAAGCCGGAATCAGTTCGGGGCAGAGGTCGGCCTTAGTTTTACAAGGGATGATAACGGAGAACTTCATTAATCGTAATATTTAAGAATTTTAAGGCGGTAGAAGACGGCGATGGTGTCATAAAGCATGTGCCAGATGGTGTTTAACGTTGCGGCATTAGTGACTGAGCCGAACCGGTATTTAAGTTTGATCGGGGCTTCGTAAATGCGCTTGAAGCCTTTCCGGCGGGCCACGGACAGCATTTCAATATCAAAGGCATAGTTTTTCACCACCAGTTTAGGCAGGATTTTTTCCAAGACCCGGCGCTTAAAGATTTTAATGCCCGGTTGGGTGTCTTTGATTTTTACGCCAAAAAGCAGCCGGACAAGCCAATAATAGCCGAGGCTTAAAATTTTTCTGTCCCAAGGATATCGGACTACTGAAGCCAGGTGGCGTTTAGAGCCGACAATAATATCGGCGTTATACCACTCCAAATGTTCAAGCAGCATGGAAATGCCGTTAGGGTCGATTTCCATGCCGGCATCTAAAAAAGCAATGTAATCGCCTTTGGCTTTGCTCATACCAAAGCGAACAGTATAACCTTTACCCTGGTGAGTTTTGATAAGATAGACTTTGAGTTGAGGAGAACTAAGGGTTTTGGCTTTTTGAAAAGTTCGATCGAGCCGGCCGTCAACCACGACGATCATTTCAAAAGGGTAACGAATCCGGCTTAAGACCGATTGAATCCGTTTCAGGTCTTTGACAATCGTAGCTGCCTGCTGGAAACAAGGAATAATAACAGAGATTAGTTTATTTTGAGACATCTAAAGTATAATAATATACTATTATGGATAAGATTACCCGAATTAAACCAACGAAAGGTTTAGGAGTAGTTAATTTTAAAGAGTTGTGGGAGTATCGAGAGTTGCTATGGATATTGATTGAGCGGGATATTAAGGTGAGGTATAAGCAGACGGTAATCGGCGGATTATGGGCAATAATCCAGCCGCTTTTCACCATGATTGTGTTTACAATTTTTTTCAGCCGCATAAGCGGGGTTTTGGCCGGAGACACGCCTTACCCTGTCTTTGCTTATTCAGGTTTAATTTTGTGGACCTATTTTACGTCTGCCATCAGCGGTGCCAGCACCAGCATGATTGATAATGTTTATCTGATCAGCAAGATTTATCTGCCACGGGTATTTATTCCACTCACCAGCACATTAACGCCGGGTTTGGATTATTTAATTGCCGGCTTGGTAATTTTCGGACTGGCAATTTATTATCAGCTAGCGATAAGATTAACTTGGATATTGCTGCCGTTGGTGTGGGGTTTGACCTGGATTTTGGCTTCTGGCATTGGTTTGTGGCTGTCCAGTTTGAATATTAAGTACCGGGATATCCGCTACGCTTTGCCGTTTTTTATCCAGCTGATGATTTTTATAACACCGGTAATTTATCCGTTAAGCACGGTCGGGAAATATAGATTTATATTAAAACTTAACCCGATGAGTGGTTTGATTGAGTTACACAGAAATCTGATTTTAGGGTCAGCGATTGATTGGGGATTAGTGGTTTATAGTGTGGGCGCGAGCTGCCTGATATTTGGGACCGGCTTAATTTATTTTAAATCAGTGGAGCGGTATTTTGCCGATAAACTTTAATATGATTAAGATGAATCGGAATTTAGCGATTAAAGTAACCAATTTAGGCAAGCGATACAAAATCGGCGAAAAAGAGTCTTATCTGACTTTGCGCGATTCGATAGTTAATTTAATATTTAACAGCCGGCTGAAGAAAAGTTTTTGGGCGCTTAAGGGGATAAATTTTCAGGTTAAAAAAGGGGAGATTTTCGGCATTATCGGCCCGAACGGTGCCGGCAAGTCCACGATCTTAAAACTGTTGTCCCGGATTACCGATCCAACCAGTGGAGAAATTTTAATCCGGGGAAAATTAAGTTCATTGTTGGAGCTGGGGGCGGGTTTTAATTCGGAATTAACCGGCAGGGAAAATATTTTTTTAAACGGAGTGATTTTGGGAATGAAACGCAGGGAAATCAGGCAGAAGTTTAATCAGATGGTGGAGTTTTCCGGGATTAGCCAGTTTATCGACACTCCGGCCAAGTATTATTCCAGCGGCATGTTTATCCGTTTAGGGTTGGCAGTGGCCCTGCAGGTGGATTTTGATATTTTAGTGATTGATGAAGTTTTATCAGTGGTGGACAGACAGTTTCAGGAGCAGGTGTTTGAATTATTGAGACAGATGAGATTACAAGGGAAGACGATTATAATCGTGAGCCATAACTTAAATTTAATCAAAAAATACTGCCAGAGAGTGATGGTATTGGAAAAAGGCAGGATAAAAGCTGTTGGGAATGCAGGGACTATTATAAAAAAGTATAAAGAGAAAAGGTCATGAGAAAAAATTGTTTATTAGGATTTGGCGAAGCCTGTCGTTTGTTTTTATTGGTAAAAGCAATTGGGAAAATCAAAGGCGATTTAGCAGAAGTCGGTGTATATAAAGGAAGGTCGGCAAAAATAATTTGTTTAGCAAAAGGCGCAAGGCCGCTTCACTTGTTTGACACTTTTAAAGGGTTGCCGTCAGTTGATCACCGGATAGACCCGGGTTTTTTATATAAAGGATTATATTCGGCATCTTTTTTTGAAGTGAAGGAATATTTAAAAAAATATAAAAACGTTTATTATTATAAAGGGGTGTTTCCAAAGACTGCCGATTGTGTAAAAAATAGAAAATTTTCTTTGGTTCATTTAGATGCTGATACATACAAAAGCACTAAAGACTGTTTAGAATTTTTTTACCCGCGAATGAATCGCGGAGGAGTGATTGTTTCTCATGATTATTTTGGTCCTGCTAAAGGAGTGGCTAAGGCTTTTGATGAATATTTTCAGAATAAACAGGAAACATTAATTAAAATGCCCGGATCCCAGTGTATGATAACTAAGTTATGACAAAAATTATTAATCGGTTAAAAAAAGAGATTATCCGGGCGGCTTACCAAGCACAGGAAGGGCATGTGGCCAGCGCTTTTTCTGTTTTAGATATTTTGTGGGTGTTATACGATCGGGTGTTAAAAAAAGATTATTTTGTTTTAAGCAAAGGTCATGCCAGTTTAGGATTATATGCAGTATTGGCGGAAAAAGGACTTTTTCCTAAAACCTGGCTTCATGATTTTGCCTCGTTTAAAAGTCATTTAGGCGGTCACCCTGATTGCAATCAAATCCCCGGAGTGGAAGCTTCGACAGGGTCACTGGGGCATGGCTTACCCATGGCTGTGGGCATGGCTTTGGGTTTAAAGATTCAGAAAAAGCCAAATAAAGTTTATTGCTTGATTGGCGACGGCGAAGCTAACGAAGGTTCAATCTGGGAGGCGGTAATGCTGGGAGCGCATCACCGCTTAAATAATTTGGTTTGCGTGGTGGACTATAATCATTCCACTGACCGAGCTTTAGCTTTAGGGAATTTAGGGAAAAAATTCAAAAGTTTCGGTTGGGAAGTAAAAAAAATTAATGGTCATAATCATCAGGAGATATATAAAGCATTGAAAAAGCAGTCTAATAAACCATTGGCGATAATAGCAGAAACCATTAAAGGTTATGGAGTCAAAGAGATGGAAAACAATCCTGCCTGGCATCATCGGGCACCAAACCGGCAAGAAATGAAGTTAATGTTAAAGGAGTTAAGCTGAAAATATTATTTGTCTTAAATAAATGGTGCGAAGCTAATCCGGCATTGGGGATTTCCGAGTGGGAAACCAATTTATGGCAGTCATTAAAAACAACCAATTTAGCTCAAGTAGATACGTTTCATTTTGATGATTATGTTAGGTGCTACGGACAGGGAGCGGATCAGGGATTATTGCGAGTGTGTCAAAAATTTAGACCAAATGCTGTTTGTTTGGTGCTGGACGGATTGCCGGGAAGCAGTGATCACTTGCCTAAATGGCAGACTTTAACCAGTTTGAAACAGCAATTCAAGTTGTCGATTTTTTCGATTTGGGGAGATTTGCAATCACCGGAACAGGTGAAACTATCTCAAAAATTCGTCTCCATAATGGATTTTTATATTTATACTGCTACCAGCGTTGCCTTACACGGGATTAAAACCAATAAACCTTATGTTTATTTTTGGGTACCTAAGGATAGAGCAGTTTTTTTTAACCCAAAGATTAAAAGAGACATAAAGGTGAGTTTTGTCGGCTCATTAAAGCCGGAGAGAGTCAAAATGATTAACTATCTAAAAGCTAAGGGAGTTAAAGTGTTCACCGGAGGCGGGGAAAGGGCTGATCATTTAACGGTAAAGCAGTATGCCGGGATTTTACAAAGATCAAAAATAAGCTTAAATTTTAGCCGGTCCGGTTGGTTGCCGGTGATGCCAGCCAGGAGTTTTGAGATTACCGGTTGTGGGGCAATGCTACTGGAAGAGGCCGGCCCGGAGACGGCGAAGTTATTTATTCCCGGAGTTGATTATGTGCCATTTTTTTCTAAAAAAGATTTGCTGGAAAAAATCAGATACTATTTGGTTCATGATAGGGAAAGAGAAGCAGTTGCCAGAAACGGCTGGCAGACATGCAGTCATGACTATTCGGCCAAAAGGTTCTGGCAGTTGGTTTTAGCCATGATTAAGGGAGAAAGAAAGCCGCAAACAATAATTAATTTCCGGGAATTGCCCCAGGGGCGGTTAAAAGCGATGGATCGGTTTTATGCTAATAAATATTTTACCTTAATTTGTTATTATGGAGATAGATTAAAGACGAAAATTTTTTAACATGAGGCAACAGTTAGTCACGACAATTGAAAAAATTTTAGCCAAAGACAAGCGCTTGGTGCTGCTTTTGGGAGATATCGGAGTCTGGGGGTTCAGGCAGGCATTTAAAGATTATCCGGACAGGGTTTTTAACATCGGCATCTTAGAGCAGGCCACCGTCAGTTTGGCCGCCGGTTTGGCTAAAACCGGTTTAATTCCGGTGTTTTATACGATTGCCCCGTTTATAGCGGAGCGGGCCTTGGAGCAGTTAAAGATTGATTTTGGCTATCAAAAATTAGGAGGTAATTTTATCTCGGTCGGCGGTTCTTACGATTACATGGGTTTAGGCTGTACTCATCATTGCCCGGCAGATATCGGCATACTTAAACAGATTCCGGGAATGGAAATCGTGATTCCGGGAACCCCCCTGGAGTTTGATAGGCTGTTTAAACAAGGCTATGCTGACGGCCGGCCAAGCTATTTTCGTTTAAGTGAAAGAAGTAATCGGAAAAATGTTGAGGTTAATTTTGGCAAAGCTAAAGTAATTAAGAAGGGTAAAAAAGCCACTGTGTTGGCGGTAGGTCCAATGTTGGATTGGGTGTTGGAAGCCAGTCAGGGGCTAGATGTATCGGTTCTTTATTACACGACAGTGGCGCCCTTTGATGCCAAGACTTTGAAGCAGCAGACTTTATCTAATAAGATTATGATATGTGAACCTTATTATGAAGGCGGGTTGACAGCAGAAATAACCAGGACGTTTTTCCCCAAACCGATTAGCATTGACGATCTGGGAGTGCCCCGTCAGTTTATCACTGATTACGGAACCAGAGATCAACAGGATAAAAAATTGGGTTTGACAGCGGAAAATATTAATCGACGATTGAGGAGATTAATTAATGATTGAACAGGATTCGAAACAAATTGTAAGCCAAGTTAATTTAAGCCGATTAAGAGGCAAGACAGTGATGATCGCCGGCGCTTCCGGATTGATAGGAACATATTTTCTGGCGTGTTTAAGACAAATAAAAGGCGTGAAGGTAGTCGCGATAATTCAGTCTAGGCCCAAGGCCTATTGGTTAAAACTGGCTGATTTTGAAGGCGTTAAAATAATGAGGGGAGATTTGACTAAAATAAATTTTTGCCAATCATTGCCTAAGGCAGATTTTATTATTCATGCGGCCGGCTATGGCCAGCCGGGACGGTTTTTGGCTGAGCCGGTGAAAACCCTGAAACTGAATACTTTAACCACTTTTTTATTGTTTGACAAACTTAAACCTAAAGGCAAGTTTTTATTTATTAGCTCCAGTGAGGTGTATAGCGGTTTAACCCATCCGCCATTTAAAGAGAATCAAATCGGGACGACTAATACTGACCATATTCGGGCTTGCTATATTGAGGCTAAGCGGGGCGGTGAAGCTATTTGTTATGCTTTTAACCAAAAAGGGATAAAGGCAAAAATAGTCAGATTATCGCTGGTTTATGGTCCGGGAACAAGAAGAAATGACAAACGGGTTTTGAATCAATTGATTGCCAAAGGTTTAAAAGGAGAAATTCGTTTATTGGATCAAGGCAGGGCTAAAAGAACCTATGGTTATGTGACTGATGCCATAGAAGCAATGTGGCAGATTTTATTAAGGGGCAGAGAGATGATTTATAATGTCGGCGGCGAGTCGCGGATCAGCATAGCTGGTTTGGCTAAAAAGATTGGCAAAGAGTTAAAAGCAGAGGTGGTAATGCCTAAAAAGTCGGCGGCAGTGTCAGGAGCGCCTCAGGAGGTAAGGATGGATTTAACTAAAATTAAAAAGGAGTTTTCAAAAACCAAGTTTGTTTCTCTTGATGAAGGTTTGAAGCGGACAATTAATTGGCGAAAACAGTTATGAGGTTAAAAACTAAAGATTTTACTGAAGTGTTTCAGGAAAAGTTAAGTCTGTGGTTGCAAAGAAAAATTTATCAGCTGGGTTTAATTTACCGACCGATAAGTGAGACAGAAAAAGAACAATATTTATTGGCTGTTATTAGAGAGATATTAGAAACAGATTTACCTCGAGCCGGACCACAGAGATTGAAAAGATGGGAGAAAGGCTGGAAAGAAAATTTAGTTGATTTAAGGACAAAAAAACCGGTTGAAGCAGTGATCCCGCATTATTTCGGCAAGCATCCGATGATTCGTTTCAAACAAGATTTTATTAAACCTTTAAGTAAAAACTTTGAATATCACAGTTTGGCTTTGATTACCTATTGGCTGTTGGAAAAATATTTTAAATCAGCCGCGATAATTTATGAATTCGGCTGCGGCACCGGCCATAATTTGTTACGGGCTCGGGAGGTTAATCAGGGGGCCGAAATTTGGGGATTGGACTGGGCCAGGAGTTCGCAAAAAATTATTAGAAAGCTGGGTTTTAAAGTAGCAGGATTTGATTTATTTAAACCAAATAAACAGTTTAAATTAAGGCCCAACAGCAATGTTTTAACCGTGGCTGCTGTGGAACAATTGGGAAAAAGGTTTAAACCAATAGTCCAATATTGGCTGAAAAATAAAATTAAACTTTGCGTGAATATTGAGCCGATTAATGAGTTGCTGGACAAAGATAATTTATTGGATTATTTATCGATAGAGTATGCTAAAAAAAGAAATTATGTAGCTGGTTACCTGATTTATTTAAAACAACTGGAGAAACAGGGTAAAATTATTATTCACCGGGCGCAAAGAACTTATATCGGCAGTTTATTTATCGACGGTTACTCGGTAATCGTCTGGTCGCCAAAATAAAACAATATGAAATCTATCAGTATAGTCATGCCTACCTTTAACAGTTTCAGGACGATCAGGGCCTGTTTACAAAGCATCCGGGATCAGGATTATGACCAGGGAAAGATAGAAATATTGGCAGCTGACGGTGGCTCAATTGACGGCACCAGACAGGTAATCAGCCAATATAAAGGTAAAGTAATTCCGGAAAGATCAGGCAGTCCGGAAACAGCCAAAGCCATAGCTTTGAAGCAAGCTAAGGGTGAATTAGTGTTGTTAATGGCCAGTGACAATATTTTACCCGATAAGCAATGGTTAAAAACCATGGTGAACAGTTTGTTGAAAGAGCCGTCAGCCATTGCTGCTTATCCCTGGCAATATGCTTACAGCCAAGAGGATACGAGTTTAAACCGGTATTTTAGCTTAATGGGGGTGAATGATCCGGTCGCTTGGTGGCTAGGAAAAGCCGATAGGCAAGGTTACGGTTCCAGTCGGTGGCAATTAAGCGGTGAAGCGATAGACAGAAATAAGTATTTTTTAGTGAAATTTAATCTCAATAATATGCCGACATTAGGGGATAACGGCGTGCTGGTGTGGCGGAAAAAGCTGGTAAAAGCGCAAGTGGGGGGAAAATATTTTTCCCATATTGACGTATTTTATGATCTGGTAAGTTTAGGAATGAACCAGTTTGTTGTAGTTAAAAATAAAATTATTCATGATACCGGCGAGAAGTTTTGGCCTTTTATTAAGAAACGGTTTCATTATATGAATCAGCTGTATTTACGGCAGATGAAGATGAGGCGGTACAAATGGGTGAGAAATTATCAGGACGGATTGAGGCTGGGATTTTTGGTAATTTACAGCTTGAGTTTGGCAGGGCCGGTGTGGACGGCCTTACGAGGGTTTTTTAAAAAACCGGATTGGGCCTGGTTTTGGCATCCGGTAATGTGTTTTAGTTTGGTGTGGGTTTATGGTTTAAGCCTAATAAGAAATATGTTTTATGAAAAAAAATAATCGTTCGGCGCTTTTTCTAACCGTCGGCGACCATCAGCAAAATAGATTAAATCTATATCCCAATGTTCATTTAGCCTGCCGTTTTCCGTTAGGAGAAAGATGGGGACAGGCCTTAAAAACAGTTTGTTCGCCGGTGATTAAGCTGGATTTACGGGCCAGTTATTTAAAAGTGGGTTATCAGAAGACTAATCAATTGATAATAGAAAAAATGTATTGCTATCGACCAAAATATTTAATTTGGACAGCGGATAGCGATTTCGAAATCAGCGAAGCAGTATTAATTCAGGCGGCAGAGTTGGGAGTTAAGCGAATCGGGATTTTTTTTGACGATTTAACGATGTTTGATTATTATCCAAGATATTGGCTAGCATATTTGGATTATGCGGTGACTGTTGACAGTTATCAGTCGTTAAAACAGTATCAAGCCTTAGGGATTCCGGCGTTATTTGAACCTTGTTGTGCTTCCAGGCAAATTTATCAAAGGAAAAATTTATTGTTTAAATATCCGGTTTCGTTTGTCGGTACGAGTTACGGCCCAAGACAGCAACTGGTCCAAGAGTTGGCTAAATCAGGTATTGAAGTGGCCACTTTTGGTTCAGGTTGGAATAAACAAGGCTATATCAGCACCGATGAGATGGTTAATATTTACAATTCCAGCAAGATAAACCTAAACTTTACTAATGATAGCAGGCAGCTAAGAACCAGAATGTTTGAGGTGTGTTTGTCCGGCGGTTTTTTATTAACCCAACCGGCTTTCGGTTTGGAGAAGTTGTTTAAAATCGGCCGGGAAATTGAAGTCTTTAAGACCATTCCCGAAGCCATGGCCAAGATAAAATATTATTTACATCATGAAAAAAAGAGGCAGGCAGTCGCCCAAGCGGGTTACTTGAAAGCCATCAAGCACTATACGCTGGAAGCCATGTTTTTACGGATTTTTAAAGCGATTGAATCAGGTAAATTGCCAAGAATCAAGCTAAAAAGAGAGCTGATGAACCAATTAATGATAAAAAAAAGGAATTTGCGTTTAAGTTATCAGCATGCGGCTTTAGCGATTGCCAGATATTTTGAGGATAATCGGCCGGAATTATGGCAGGAAGAAATTGAGTTGGCTAAAAAATATAGCTGTCGAAACGCGCTGATTAGACTTTTTTATTGCTATCGGCTGGTTCCGAAACCGGTGGCTAAAATTATCAGCCAGGGAGTTAATCAAATATTTAAACTTTTGCGTAAGGTCTATTGGTTACAAAACTTAATTATAAAAACTATTTATTAAAATTTTTATGAAAATTGCGGTTTTATCGTTTACCAGTGGCCGAATTGATCGGGGGGTAGAGACGGTAGTGAAAGAACTGAGTCGGCGCTGGCAAAAGCAGCACCAGGTAAAAGTAATTAGTGTCAATTCAGTCGACTGGCAATCTTTTACAAAGGTCCGTCCTTGGTTAAAGACTTTGATGATTGACAAGTATCACCGGACAATGCGGTGGGAAACGCGGCAGGCGCTGGAAAAATTAAAGCCGTGGCGACCGGATATAATCATGCCATTTAACGGCGGCTGGCAGAGTTTATTATGCCGTTTGTTTTGCTGGCAAACCGGTGCCAAACTGGTGATTAGCGGACAGGCGGGTTTAGGTTGGTGCGACGGGTGGAATTTACTGATGCGGCCGGATGTGTTTGTGGCTTTAAGCGAAAGAAATCGGCGCTGGGCGAAAAAGTTTTACGGCCGGGGAGTCAGGATTGAAGTGATTCCTAACGGAGTAAATTTACAACGGTTTAAGCCTGAGGGTGGGAAATTGGACCTAAAATTGAAGGGGCCAATAATTTTATGCGTTGCTTCGGAAGATAAATATAAACGGGTGGAAGCGACTAGAAGGGCGGTAGCCGCCCTTCGCCAAGCCTGCCTGCCGGCAAGGCAGGGCTTCGGAGCGGTAAATTTGTTGTGGGCCGGAGGAGGGAAAAAATTTAAACATGAAGCGATGCCGGCGGTCTATCGAGCAGCGGATGTGTTTACTTTAGTCAGCGATTCGACCGAAGCGTTTGGCATTGTCTATTTAGAGGCGCTGGCTTCAGGTTTGCCGGTAGTAGCGACGGATGATGAGTTAAGAAGAGAAATATTGGGTGATTATGGGATTTATGTCAAAGATGTTTGGGGAGAAGAGTACGTGGAAAAATTAAAATTAGCTTTATCAAAAAAGCGGTATCGACCAGAGCAGTGGCTCAAACAGTTTAGCTGGGATAAGATAGCCGAAGACTATATTTCGATTTTTTCGCGCTGGCGGCTGGAGTAAGGACCTTGCTTAATGGTAATGAGCTTGGTGGGTTTAAGCATGGTAAACCCATGGCCGCCTTGTAGTTGCAATAAGCAATCTCCGGGATTAAGCAGATGTTTTACAAAGGTCCGTCCTTTGTAAAAAAATTCAGCCAGAATTTGGCCGGAGACAACATAAATAAATTCCTGATTTTGGTGAGTGGTTTTATCAAGAGCGCGGTGTTGGTGGGGCTTTACTTGGCGATTTTTAGAAAATCGGAGAAAGCCCAGCTGGAGAGGATTGTGAGGATCAGTTATAAACTGATTTATCTTGGGTTGAGTTTTAGCTTTGATAATTAAAGCAATCAGTTTACCGCCGACTTTAATTTGAATCATACCTCTATAGTATACTAAAGAGATGAAACTATCAGTAATTATTTGCACCAGCGGCCGGCCGGAAAGTTTAAAACAAGTCCGGACAAGTTTACAGCAGCAGAGTTTTAAGGATTTGGAGATAGTTATTGTTAAAGAATCACCGTTAGTCAAAGCCAGAGATTTGGGTTGGCGCAGAGCCAAAGGCGAGATAGTAGCCTGGATTGATGATGACGTGGTGGCGGATAAAAATTGGGCCGAGAATTTAGTTAAGATTTTTACTGATAATTCGGATGTGGGTGGAGTTAGCGGGCCAACGTTGGTGCCGGAAAATTTACTAAAAAATCGGTTGGTGTTTTGGTGGTATGGTAAGAAAAATTTAGCGGCGAAGTTATGGGTGAAATTAATACTGGATAGTCAACCGTTGGCAATTGGCAAAATCACCAAAATCGGCTGGTGGTCGCCAGGTTCCAATTTTAAGGAGTGTTTGAAGTTAAAAGGATTGCATAACGTCGATTATCTTGAGGCCTGCAACATGAGTTTAAGGCGGAAGTTGGTGGAAAGAGTCGGGGGATTTGATTTGGGATATAAAGGGACGAGCGAGTGGTGTGAGTTAGACTTAGCCATGAAAGTGAAACAATTGGGATACAGGTTGGTGTGGAGTAGTCAAGTGAAAGTAGAACATCATGTGTCCAGAAGCGGGGCGTTTATCAAGCGGAAAAACTGGGGGGAGAGAATAAAGAATTATTTAAAATTCAGAAAGAAATGGTTTCGCCAAAGGCGGACAAGCCCCCTAATATTAAAGTTTTTATTGATGAATTTTTATTTCCAAATTGATTGGTGGGTGATTAAACTGGCTAAACAGTATGACAAAAAAGGGAAAAAACTGTTGGATGTAGGGGCAGGCGAATGTCGGTACAAACAGTATTGGCAGCAGTTGAATTACCAAAGCCAGGATATAAAACAAAATACCAATAAGACGATTGACTATGTGGGAGAAATAACCAAAGTTCCGGCTAAGTTTGACTATATTCTTTGTATTCAGGTGCTGGAGCATTTAAAACAGCCGGAAGCGGCGTTTAGGGAGTTTAAACGGTTGTTAAAGCCTAGGGGCAAGGTATTTTTAACCACAAATTTTATCTACCAAATTCACATGGCACCGGATGATTATTGGCGGTTTACCGAGTATGGGTTGAAGTATTTGGGCGAGTCGGTTGGGTTTAAAGTCGAAAAATTAGCAGTTCAGGGAGGCATTTTCCAGGCATTGGCTTATCTTTTAATTACTTTGCCTTTACGGATTGGATTAGAAAAATGGTTATGGAGTTACTGGCTGTATATCATCGTGTTTTCGCCGGTGATTATGATAATAAATTTAATCGCAGTTGGGTTAGACAGATTCATTAAAACTAAAAGTTTAGCGATTAATTATGGAGTGGTTTATAGAAAAATATGATAAAAGCATCAGTGATTGTAGCCAATAACCGGCCGGGTTGGTTGTTTCCAGCGGCAGCCAAAGAAGAATGGATGGAGATTATTAGAGTGGATAACGGTATTAATGAGCCGGGCAATCCCTGTTGGGCGCGTAATTATGGGGCCAGGAAAGCCAAGGGTAAATACTTAGTATTTTTAGATAATGACGTTACTGTAACCAAAGGCTGGCTGGATCAAGCAGTCAAATTTATGGACAAACATCCGAAAGTCGGCGCCGGACAGTTGAAGTTATTAAGAATGGGGACAAATAAGTTTGATAGTGCCGGAGATTTGATAACCGGTAATGGATTTTTAGCGGAGCGAGCCAGGGAAGCAGAAGACCGAGGGCAATTTGACAAAGCTGATAAGATTTTTTCCGGCAAAGGCGCCGCGATGATCGTGAGAAAAAATGTTTTTGAAAAAGTCGGCGGCTTTGACGAAGACTATGTCTATTACTGGGAAGAACCGGATTTATTTTGGCGGATTTGGCAGGCCGGGTACGAGGTACGGTTTTTGTGGATGGGTCAGGCTTATCATGCCTACGGCACCAAAGCCAAACCAATCCCCAAGGTTCCGGCAGCAGGACAGGTTTATTTAGCTTGCCGCAATCAATTGATGACGATAATTAAAAATGCGCAAAGCCGGCGCTTACGGATGTTGTTTTGGGTTAGTTTAAGTTGGCTAGGTTTAGAGATTTTATTTTTATTCACCGGTCGCTTCCGGCAGGCATGGGCAATCGAGCGGGCGTGGTTTTGGTTGGTGCGGTATTGGCCGAAACGCCAACCAAAAGGAGACGAAGGCTGGATAAATCAGGTTTTAGTCAAGAAGCGTTTAAGTTGGTATGTTGGTAAGGGGTTAGCATATATTTCAGGGAGGCCGTTTTAATGAAATTTGATCAGGCGACTAATTTATGGCGGGGAATAGAAGTGAGTTTATTAAAGCAAAGATGGAGTAAATTCTTGAAAGGAAAAATTTTGGATTTAGGCTGCGGTGAGGGTGAGATTGCTCAAGAAGTGTTTGGCAAACAGCTGGAATGGGGTTTGGATAATGACCGGGAAATGGTTAAAAAAGCGGAGCAGAGCGGGATGTACCGCCAAGTAATTTTAGGGGATGCGGCCAAGATACCTTTAAAAAGTAAGACAGTGGATTTGGTGTTTGCCAACTCGGTGCTGGAACATATTAAAGATATTGACAGGGTTTTAAGTGAAGTCAGGAGGGTGTTAAAACCGGCCGGGTTATTGATGGCGACCATGCCCAGCCATAAATTGGGAGAATACTTAGGTTGGGGTAAGTTATACGCTCAATGGTTTAATCATAAATACAATCACTATAATTTGCTGAATCTAACCGGTTGGAAAAAGCGGTTGCAACAGCATCAGCTGCAGTTAGTGGAGGGGTATTATTATTTGGACAAAAAAACTATCAAGCAGTGGCATCGATATTTATACTTAAATAAATTGAGAATTAAGTTTTCCGCTCGGCCGGCCAAGGCAGAGTTTCTCGCCGTCGGCGCAGGGTTGGCTATTTTAGGCAAAAAATTATGAAAGTATCCGTCGTGATTGTTAATTATAACGGCAGGCAGTATCTGGGCGCTTGTCTGGATTCGGTTTTGCAGTCAAATTTTAAGGATTTGGAAGTGGTGGTGGTGGAAAACGGTTCTAATGATGATAGCTGGCAATTTTTACAACGCTATCGGCAAGATAAGCGGGTGAATTTAGTCCGGTCAAGAACTAACCTGTTTTTTACCGGCGGCAGTAATTTGGGGGCGAGAAAAGCTAAGGGTGAGTGGTTGGTTTTTTTAAACGCGGATACGGTGGTGGAAAAAAAATGGTTGACAGAATTAGTGAAAGCGGCCGGGAATAATAGAAAACTAACCCTGCAGCCAAAGATAAAAATTTATTCCACGGATAAGATAGACTGCGTGATCGGCAAATATATCTGGCCCGGACTGGGGATGGCTATCGGCCGGGGGAGGCAAGATAATTACCAAGGATTAATCAAAGGCGATTATGCCAACGGGACCTGTTTAATGGTAAACAGAAAGTGGTTTTTTCACTTAGGCGGATTTGACGAAAGGTTTAAGTTTTTTTATGAAGATGTGGATTTACAGCTTAGGGCGAAAAAGCATGGCGGTCGGGCAATTGGGGTGATGAGTGCGGTAATTTTTCACAAAGGGAGTTTAAGTTTTAAGCAAAATGTGGCTTCCAAAACAGTCCGATTTTATTACCAAAGAAACCGGCGGTTGACGGTAATGAAAAATTTTACCAGTATTAATCGATGGTTAAGATTAGGAGGGTTATGGTTAATCAGCCGTTAATCAGTTTGGTCGTGGTAACTGCACCCGGGCGGCAGCGGGATTTATGGCGGTGTTTGCGGTCGATTCTTAATTCTGATTGCCGGAACTGGGAAACAGTCGTGGTGGATAACAGCGGTGAGCCAGGTTTTGACCAAAAGATAACCAAGGCGTTTCCGGATAAACGAATTAAGGTAATTAAGATGCCTTTTAATTCCGGGTTGTTGGGTTTTAACGTCGGGATTGTGAATACAAAAGGCAAATACATCATGATTATTGATGATGATAGTGCGGTTTACCGAGAGACTTTGGCTAAGGTGATTAAATTATTTAATCAGTTGCCTAAATCGGTCGGGGTTGTATCAGCGGCGGTTTACGACCGGGTTTTAAAGCGTTACACCGATAACAGCGGGGTTGATTTAAGCAAAACTTTTCGGTCGTTTTCCGGCTCGGGGATATTTAAACGGAAAGTCTTTGCCATGGTTGGTTATTTTGAAGACAAATTTTTTTGCTGGAACTTCGAAGAAGACTTTACCATTAGGTTTTTACAAGCCGGCTGGCAGCAATATTTTGCCAGCAAGAAAGAACTGCTTCTCGATCATTATTACAAGAGCCATCATTTCCGCAAAGAACAGGTTTTTTTAATTACCAGAAATAAAGTCTGGCTGAATGTTAAACATTTTTCCTGGTTGATCATGCCATTAATTTTTATTCGGGACATGATCTGGATTTTATTGCAGCCGTTCAGAAGAAAAAATTGGCGGGCATTAATTTATGCTAGCCTTGGCTACTTGACAGGAATTTTAACGGCGCCGGGTTTTATTAAAAACAGACACGTTGCCCCTTGGTGGATCCAAAAACTGTATTTACAGGCCCAAATCGGCGAGGATTTTAAGCGGCTGGTTTTAAGAAAGGCTTAACGATTTTATACTGTCTCTTGTAGATAAAGTCAGTGTCATTAAAGGGATGGGAAAACTCTGTTTGGATAAGTTTAGTCCAGTTTCTATCTTTGGTGTGGCCCCAGCAGGCCACTTTTTTTAATAAATTAGCTTTCGGTTTGGCCCAAGCGTAGTGATGAATCATCGGTTTTTGGTCCAGACCTAAAACCATTCTGGTTTTCGGGAAAGGCAGGGAGTGATAAGTGGCATTTCTTTCATCATGGTCCATAAAAACAGCCTTTTTCAGGCAGGAATATTTAGCCAGCAAAGGCGAATCCTCCCAAACCGTGGCTTGATAACGAGGGGAGCGCCAGTACCAATAATTAGCTGGTTTAAGAGCGTTAAATTTTTTATATTGGTTGGTGTTAAGCCAGTCTAGAAATTTTCGGCCGTTGATAATTTCATCAGCATCCAAAAACAAAACATATTCAACCGGCGGTTTAATTGTCTGATAACCAAGTTGACGGGCGAAGCAGATCCAGTACTGCGGGCCAAAGACGCGGCCGCGGCCAAGATAGCGGAGGAGAAATTGCCAACCGCGCCAAAGACTGCGAGTGGCTTGGGGGTTGTAGGGAAATTCAATAAATCGTGCTTGGGGATTGACCTTAATTGTGGTTTGAATGACGGCCTTATTTTCCGGGGAGCCGTCGTAAAAATGGTCACAATAGGGAACAATGATTTGCTGGCTGAACTTTTTAATCTGCAGGATATTAAAACGCAGAAAGCGGTAATCATTAGAGCAGTAGTTAATGATCGTGGCGATTGAGTGGTTCATGAAAAATCCAGCAGCTGGCCGACGAATTTTCGGACCGATCTAAATAAAAATTTAATGTCAGCCAAAGAGCGGATCGAGAGCAATTTTTTGAAAATAAATTGAGGAGTGAAACAGCTAAGGTAAATATTCCGGGTGAGCTGCATCAGTTTTTTATCGGGGATAGGGGATTTAAGGATTGGTTGGCGCATGTCATATTTATTCCAGTCCAAAGTTTTGAGCCAATGGTTTTTCTTGGCTTGGGCAAAGAGTTTGGTGCCGGGATAGGGGATGACAATGGTGGCTTGGAGTGAGCTGATTAAGCCTTTTTTAAAGAGATTTTTGGTAAAGTTAACGGTATTTTGAGCGTCGGCTAAACTTTCCCAGGGATAGCCGACCATACAAGTAACATGAGGTTCAAGTCGGCCGCCGGCAGATTTAATAATTTTTAATTCTGGTTCAACTTGATTGATTTTAATGCCTTTGTTTAGGCGGTCGAGGGTGGTTTGACTGGCTGATTCTAAACCAAAAAGAAGGAATCTAAAATTGGCTTTGGCCATTAAGTAATAGTCTTTTTGAGTTAAAACTCCAAAGCGCATGTTGCAGCCAAAAACGATTTTTTTATTATAGCCACGCTTGATCATGCCTTGGCAGAACTGTTTTAACCAGTTACCGGTCATGAAAGTTCCGGTATCGTCAAAGACTTCTTTAATGCCTAATTTGATGAGCTGGTCGATTTCGTCTAAAAGATTTTTTGGAGTGCGGACCATAAATTTGGGGAAAAGGGTGGTCCAGGAGCAAAAAGTACAGCCGCCGTTTTGACGCCACCAGCAGTCGCGGCCGGCCATGGTGTAAGCAGCCGGGGTAAATTTAAAGTTGCCGTTTTTGTAAGCATAGAGACGCCATTTGGTTAACTGCCGATCGATGAATGGTAAATTTACAAAGGTCCGTCCTTGGTAAACTTTTTGTTTAGTTTTGTTGATACTGTTTGCTATAGAAAGTAAAGATAAATCATAGTTGCCGCCAACAACAATATAATCAACCGGGCAGTTTTTAGACGATTCTTTGGGTAAGGCAGTGACGTGGTCACCGGCCAAACAGATTTTTAGATCAGGGATTTTAGATTTTAGATGTTTGATGATCTGCCAGTGTTGTTTGATCACCGGAGTTTTGGTTTCGATAAAGAGCAAGTCTGGCGACTCGGCTTGTAATTGGTTAAACCATTGGTTATAGCTCCAGTTTTCGGCAATACCGTCCAGCCAGCTGACTTGATAACCATTGGTTTTTAATAAAGTGGCGGCTGAGGCAGGAATAACCGGGTAGACGTAAGTAGGGGAAGAAAACCACTGGAACTGGCGGTTTTGGGATAAAAGCGGAACGCCTTTTGAAGATTTAATCGGCGGGTAGCCAATAACGATTTTCATAGATTAACTATAGTATAATTTAGACGATATGAAAATATTGATGCGTGACCGGTTACTTTGGGGGTTGGCTATCGGCGGCGACTTTGCCAGAGCTTATCAGACAGATAAGCTGTTTTTATGGACACCGCCGGGTTATTCGAGAAAAAAGTACCGGGGTTTGGTAGCCAGAATGGTGCGGGAGGGTTATGTGCAGCAAGTGTTGGTTGAAGGCCGGCCAAACTTCCGGTTAACCGGAGCCGGCAGAAAACATTTGATGATGTTAAAACCGGTGTTAAAACAGGTAGGTCAGGCATGGGACGGATTTTGGCGGGTGGTGATTTTTGATGTGGCTGAAAAACAAAGACGGTTAAGGGATTTATTAAGACGCCAGTTAATTAAGATGGATTTTGGCTGTTTGCAAAACAGCACCTATATTTCCCCTTATGATTACAGCAAGGAGTTTTTAAGCTATTTGGATCTTAAAGATTTGGGTTCTAAGGTGTATTTACTGGAATCAAAACAGAAGTATCTGGTTGAGGCCAAGAAGTTAGCGGAAAAGGTTTGGGGCATAGAAGCGATTGCCAACAGGTACAACCAGGTGATTGACCGGTTGGTAACCAGATTTGGGATCAAAGAGTCGGTGAAACGGGAGGAGTTTTTAAAAAAGGTTTATCGGGATTATTTGGAAACCTTGATTTTAGATCCGATGCTGCCGCCTGATTTATTACCGGCAGACTGGCCGATAGAAAAAGCCAAGAAGTATTTATTAAGAGCCGGAGTGGTGAAGGAGTAAAATAAATAAGAATATGGAATTATCACATCAGATTTATAAGAATATAGAGAAGATTTTAAAAGAACTCAAATTAGAAAAAGCCAAGTTTATTGTGGAGCATCCGGAGAACATGGCGTTTGGGGATTATAGCTGCAATGTGGCGTTAAAAAGCCAGTCACCCCGAGAAACAGCTGAAGCAATTGCAGCTAAGTTAAAAGCCGAAGATAGCATGAAAAAAATAGCTTCAAAAATCAGTGTTGCCGGAGCAGGTTTTATTAATATATCAATCAAAAGTGACGTTCTTATCAATCAAATTAATCAAGTGCTAATTGGTGATGAGAAGAAACCTTATCAGGGGAAAAAATATTTAGTGGAACACACGTCACCTAATCCTAATAAAGCCATGCATTTAGGACATTTAACCAACAATATTATCGGTATGGCCTTGGCGAATATTTTCGAAGCCTTAGGTTGCCAGGTGGTCAGAGATTGTGTTGATAATAACCGGGGAATTGCCATTGCCAAATTAATGTGGGGATATTTAAGGTTTGGCCACAAAGAAAAGAAGCAAATGATTGATCTTAATTATTGGTATGACCATCAGGATGAATGGCAGACTCCGGAAAATGCCAAGATGAGGCCGGATAGATTTGTAGACGAGTTATATGTTAAGGCCAGTGAGGATTGTAAAACAGCTGATACAGAAAAGGCGGTCAGGCAAATGGTGATAGATTGGGAAGCCGGAGACAAGAAGAACCGGGCTTTATGGGCAAAGGTACTGGAATATTCCTACCAGGGGCAGGAGTTGACGCTGAAGAGACTGGGAAATAAATGGGACAGGGTTTGGCATGAGCATGAGCATTATCAGCAAGGGAAGGACTTGGTGGAGCTAGGTTTGAAGAAAGGCGTGTTTAGAAAAGGAAAAGAAGGGGCAATCGTCACGGATTTAACCAAGTACGGCATTCCGGACACGGTGGTGATTAAAGCAGACGGTACGGCTTTGTATATTACTCAGGATTTAGCTTTGACCAAATTAAAAAAGGAGACCTTTAAACCGGATAAGCTTTTTTGGGTGATCGGACCGGAGCAGTCATTAGCTTTAAAACAGATGTTTGCGGTCTGCGAACAGCTAGGGATAGTGAAGATCAAAGAGTGTCAGCATGTGAGTTATGGCTGGATGAGTCTTAAGGGTAAGGGCAGGATGAGTTCAAGAACAGGTATGGTGGTATATATTGATGATTTGCTGGATCAAGCAGTGGGAAAAACTAAAGAAATTATGAAACGGTCAGGTGAGAGCGAAGTGGAAACAGCCTCCATTGACGAAGTAGCGGAAAAAATCGGAGTGGGAGCAGTTAAATACAGTATTTTAAAAGTGGGCAGGACCAAAGACATGGCTTTTGATTTTGACGAATCGATTAGTTTAGAGGGTAACTCAGGGCCGTATCTGCAGTATACATACGCCAGAGCCAAGAGCGTGCTGAGTAAAGGTCCGACCTTGAGTCCCGACATTCGTCGGGACGCGCCAAAGGCGCTCAAGGTCGGACCTTATTCAAAAGAGGAAGACCTATTACTGCGGACGTTGTATCGGTATGAAGAGGTGGTCAGCCAGGCGGCGGCGGAGTTGGCGCCAAATCTGGTAGCCAATTTCTTATATGATTTGGCTCAAAAGTATAATGGGTTTTACAACCGGCACCGGATTTTAAAGGCGGAAAAAGAGGTAAAAGAGTTCAGGCTGTGGCTGACTCAGGCAACGGCCGAGATAATTAAAAAAGGTTTGGGTTTACTGGGGATTGCCACGCCGGAGCGGATGTAGGCGGATGTTAGGAAGACAGGAGACCAAGGAAAAGAAAAAGCAAGAGTAAGCCAGGCTGAAGAGTTAAAGGATAATGGTCAAACAGACCTAAGAAAAGCAAGCTGGACAGGCAGAGCAGGAAAAGGGTGGAGGATGACGACTGATTAGGATAGGTTTTGAAGTATTTAAGATAAGGAGTAATCAACAGCCAGATAAAACCAAGAAAACCGATCAGGCCGGTTTCGGCCAGGACAAGTAAAAAGATATT
The DNA here is from genome assembly GCA_964361885.1 of uncultured Pseudomonadales bacterium. Lineage (GTDB taxonomy): Bacteria > Patescibacteriota > Microgenomatia > UBA1400 > CG1-02-47-37 > CAYICL01. The sequence goes on along the minus strand of CAYICL010000003.1, from coordinate 13,942 downwards.
ATGGACCGGCTGGAGAAAACGGGTAGTGGCCGGGATGTAGCCGAAACTATCCATGGTAACGGTAAAGTTGTTTAAACCGACTCCGGTTAAAGGGTTAACTTTGAGCATGGTGACAGCCATTTGAGCCAGTAGGGAGCGGCGAGTGAAGGAAGACTCCGGAGCTAAAAAGGAAAAGTTAAGACTTAAGGAAAAAAGAATTAATAAGGCTCCGGTATAAATCAGCAGGAATTTTGTCCGGTTAATTTTAATTATCGAGTTGATAGTTAAAGGCAAGCCAATAAGTAAAAAAGCCAGCCAGGCGGAAAGGGAGAAAGTCAGAAACAGGGCGGTTATCCCGAAAACTATTGCCAGTGTTTTCCAAAACACCTTCAGGGAGAGACCTTGAAGGATAAATAGTAAAGATATGACTAAAAATCCGGCTAAGACATTAGGATGGGGAAAGGTTCCGAGCGGGGGGATTTTTAAAGAACCGTCAAACCAAACGATTTTGTCAATGCCAAAAGTGGAGGTTTTAAAAGGCTGTTCGCCCAAAAACCAATAGCCAAAGACAGAGGCTTGTTTGAACCATTGGGCCAGAGCCAGGGCGGATTGGAAGAGGACAGAAGCAGTCAAAAGATTAATTATCGGCAGGCGATGTTTGGTTAAATCAAGATGAGATTTAAACCAGAAGCAGAAAAGGGACAATTCTAAAAGTTTGAGAAATTTGTAAACCGCCGGTAAAGGCGATGAGGCGAAAAAGACAGAGGGAAGGAGGCAGATGAGAAAGATTAACCAAGGTTGAGGCAGAAACTTTGGTTTGATCAAAACCAGTTGTTTTGGCCGGCCTTGAAGAATTTCCAGCAGCCAGGCAGACAAGAGAATAATAATCAGAATATCAGTCAGGTAAAGAGAGGGAATCAGATAGTCAACCAGCTGGCCGGAAACATAAGAGGCAGGGAGAATAAAGTGTTTGGCCAGATTGGCAGGAGTAAGAAAGACAATCAGGTAGAAGAGATAAAGCTGCCAGCGAGTCAGGATTGAGCTCATAAGTTAGGGGCAGTAGGAATAATATAACACAAAAAAGCAGTGTGATATACTAGGACTATAAGATATGGTATCAAATGTTGGTTCGCTTGAAAGAGCTTGGCAAACAAGCTTTACGATTAGTAGTAAAGAGAATCGGTTGGAGATGAATTCGTTTGCCAAGGTAATAGAATCAGTCGGGGTCAAGGACGGCTTGAAAGTGCAGAATGATTTAATCCTTCATAAAGCATGGGGGTTAATGCCGGCTGGGATGGTATTGCTGGTTACCTATCCTTCGTTAACCGAAGGGAGAAGAGGTTTAGGCAAGATGGAGTGGATGGATATATCTGCTAAAGATTGGCAGATATATGAAAAAGGAGAGTTTAGACGGATACTGGAACCGATTAAGCTGGCTGGCGCAGTTTTAGTAGCTCCTAGATTGACAGAATTGGACGCGTCATGGTTAAAAGCAGATATTAAAGCCATTGGTCAAAAACTGCCGGAGCATAAAGGCAGCATCTTTGTTGTGGAAGTGAAGCAGGAACAGAATCAGTTATTGGATAAAAGCTGGAGAGAAAGGTGTTTTAGAGACTCTGGAGTCGATTTAGTTCAAGCGGCAGTGGCAGTTAATGAAGGCGGAAAACAGAGAGACTATTTATTGTGGTCAGCCAGAAGAAAGAAAGAAAATCTAACTTTTAAAGAAGCGATGAAGATTTTTTGGCTAAGAAGACAGGAAGCTGAGAAGATGGGGATAACCATATTTGAATCTTTAGATGGGGGATTATTGATAGTCAAAAAGGATTGGCGTTCAACCCTTTCCAGTCAGGTAGGGGAAGTGACTAGTGAAGAATTATTGAAGCAAATAAGTTATGAGTCAGCGGTTGATTTAAGTGAATATCCAGAACCGGTCAGGAGGCTGGCGATGAAGATAGAAAGAGCAGTTTTTGAGGAAATGATAGATAGCCAAAAGGAGTTATTGATTCCCGGGACAACAGAGTTAAAAGAGTTTTGTTTTAGAGTGCACAATCATCCAGATGGTGATGGGGTATATATATTAAGGGATTGCGTTTTATGTGATTTTGGTAAAAGAAAGCAGGAGATAGAAGTGACTGACCATTGTCCGCACTGTGGGATTTTGGGTGAGCCATATAAAGTTAGGGTCAAGCCGCATAAGCGGAAACTAGAAACCGGTGAGATAGTGAGAGGTTGGGTGTATCGATAAAATGGAATTAGAACGAGAAGTATTATCTGCTCCAGATAAAGGCGGGATCCGTGGATTAACTGTTGAGGAGGCTGGCAGGCAGTGGGCGAAAGAATATTTTAGGCGGCAGGGCGGGGATTTAAGCAAGGTAGTTCTAGTTATGAACTCGAAAGATTTATGGATTCTGGATTTACCGTCAATTACTGAAAGGAAATTAGGTGTCAGAATTGACGAATTAGGTTATTTACGTACGCTTGTGTGGAAGCCAAAAACTATTGACAAACATAACGGCATTCGGACTTTGCATAACCCTAAACAAGTTAACTACCGATTGCTTTATCCGCTTATCCCTGATCGAGTTGAGATTGGTTATATGGCTAATATTCCTTGTCGTCGTGAAAGCGCCTGCGCTTTAGAGCCGAAGAGATCGGCAACTATTGAGGCCGCCATAAGACTACAAACTAGAGTGTTGAAAAAGTTTAGCGATTCCGGGTCAGCGCCGGAAACTTTCCAGGCGGATCAAGTGATTAATTTTGCCGAAGGTGCAGTCGGAGCGGTGTTAAACCAAAGGATTAGTTTACAGGATTTAGAAATCCAGACAGAAGCTTTTTTAAGGCAAATCGGTCTAGATCAGTCCACGGCATTTCATAAAGTAAAGATTGCCGAGATGTTAACTAATGCGTCGCAAAAAGATTCTTTAGGCAGAAAGAATCCGTTAGTGCAAAGAGTTAGGATTCGTTCAGCCTATTTAGCTGCAGTCAGACGGAAGGTAATGGTTGGGTTGGTGGCGGAAAAATTTTCGGATAACCGGATCCAGTTGGAATATGAAAGAGGGATAACCAGATGGGCTTTACAAAGTGCCGTAGATGAATTGGAACAAAAAGTGGGTGGTCACACCGGATTCCGAACGTCTAAAAATCAGACTGAATTACAGAGGCAGATTCTGCAGATGATCCTGATGGAGATTAGCGCAGAATATTTAGCTATACCCAGAGTCAGGCCGTATCTTATTGCCGCTATTAGTGCCAGAACAGCTTTGGCAGATTGTCAAGGAAAAGTCAAAGAAAATAATTTTGTTCAAGCAAAAATATCTTTGGTTAATGGGATGGAAACATTAAAGAAAGTTTTGGGGAATTAAGCTACAATAACGGCTATGAAGTATAAGCAGAAGGTTAATCAATTAGCTAATGGCTTGACGTTGGTGACGGTGCCGATGGAAACTGAGTCGGTGACAGCGGTTTTATTAGTCAGAGTGGGAAGCAGGGACGAAGAAAAGAAAATTAATGGTTTGTCACATTTTGTGGAACACATGGTGTTTAAAGGGACTCAAAAGTGGCCGACGGCTCAAGCAGTAAATAAAGTGATTGACAGCGTGGGTGGGGCATTTAATGCTTTTACTTCATGGGAGAATACTGGTTTTTGGGTTAAAGTAGCCAAAAAACATTTAAACTTAGGTTTGGAGTTTTTAGAGCAACTGATTTTTAAACCCAGGCTGCCTGAGTTGGAACTGGAACGCGAGCGGGGAGTGATTTTAGAAGAAATTAAGATGCGTCAGGATGAGCCGATGATCAAGGTGAGTGAGGCCTTTGTATCACAAGTTTATAGTCTGACCTGTTTAGGGCAAGCAGTAATTGGCACAGCGGAGAATATTAAATCAATACCAAGAACAAAGTTTATCAAACATTTAAATAAATGGTATCAACCGAAAAACATGGTTTTGGCAGTAGCCGGTCCTTCGTCTGCGGCTACGGCCGGCACAGCCGGTCTAGTTGAAAAGATATTTCAGTCAGAAAAAAGTGGAGAAGTTAAATTCAGCGACCAGCCGGGAAAATTAAGCTTTAAACAAGACAAACCGCAAATACAAGTAATAGAGAAAAAAATCGAACAGGCGCACTTTTGCTTAGGAGTCAGAACGTTTGAGAGGACTAATAAAGACCGGTATGTTCTGGCGCTTTTAAACACGATTCTGGGCGGCAATACCAGCTCGAGACTGTGGAACGAGATCAGGGAAAACAGGGGTTTGGCTTATTATGTCCGGTCCAGCATAGACAGCTTTTTTGAAACCGGTTATTTGGTAACGCAAGCAGGCTGCGATGTTAAAAAACTTAACGAGTCGATTAAATTAACTTTAAATGAATATGAAAAAATAGGGCAGAAACCGGTTGAAGATAAAGAGTTAAAGTTGGCCAAGGAGTATTTAAAAGGCAGATTGGCGCTGGCTTTGGAGGATAGTCAGGATGTGGCCGAGCAGTTTGGGGAAGATTTGCTTTTAGAAGGCAAAGTGAGGACGATTCAAGAGATGCTTGAAGGAGTTGACAAGGTGGAAATAGATGATATTCAGAGAGTGGGAGGAAAAATTTTCCAAGAACGGCAATTAAATTTAACTATTGTTGGCCCCTTTAAAAATCAAAATCAATTTGCTAAACTATTAGTATGACAGTGAAACAGTCAGTGGTGTTAGTAAAACCGGACGGATTACAAAGGGGTCTATTGGGTGAGATAGTCCAGAGGTTTGAGCACAAAGGTTTAAAGTTGGCGGGGTTGAAGATGATGCGATTAACAGATGAAATCCTGGATGAATGGTATTCACATCATAAAGACAAGAGTTTTTTTACTGATTTAAAGAAGTTTATGAAGTCAGCGCCGATTATCGCCATGTTATGGCAGGGGATTGATGCGGTAGCAGTAGCAAGAAAATTAGTGGGGACGACATCAGGCAGAGAAGCAGAAGCTGGCAGTATCAGGGGTGATTTTTCCATTAGCCAACAGTTGAACTTGATTCATGCTTCAGATTCAGAGGAGACAGCTAATAAGGAAAAGGGCTTACTTTTCGCAGATGAAGAAGTGATTGAGTGGACCAGTGCCAGCGAGTGTTTGCTTTACTCAAAGGAAGAGTTGGAAGGATAGTTTTGGTCGCGGACAAGCTATGCTTATCCCGCTCAAATTAATTGTTATTTAAATTTGATATTTTTGGGGTCATCATCGGGATGAAGCATCACAAGAGCCCAATGGTCATTTATCGTTCCGTTTTTATTGGTATCCCACCACATTTTCTCTAATGATGCCGGTGGCAGAAGATAAATATTATCGCAATCTGTTGTTTTTACACCAAAATTTTGTTCGTCCGAATTATCTTCATGAACAATCTCATCTGCCGAAGGGTCGATTATTACGGCCATTCTGTTGTGTATTCCTGCCAGGATAACATAATGCCCATCAACCTTATCTTTTCCAACTTCCTCTTGCAAGACTTTATCGAACCTACTTAACATATCCGTAACATCAAGTATTACGACGATTCTTCCTTTATCGAATAGTTCGGTCAGTTCTCTAAATGTCCAACCTTCTTTGACGCAAATGTGTGAATCGGGAAGAATCGTTTGGGCCATTTTTGTGATTTCGGACGGTTCGGTACCCCATATCGGATCCGCCACATGAACATGCATGTCTTTCTGACAAGCAAGATCTATCCCAAATGCCTGAGCGGTAGACACAACCAAAGCGTGCGCACATAGTCCGGGTTTATCTAATGGTATTCGTTGGACAATAAAATCGGTTTCTTTCATTATTTCTGGTCGGGGTGGGCGGATTCGAACCGCCGGCCTCTACGTCCCGAACGTAGCGCGCTACCAACTGCGCTACACCCCGCTGTTTGACTTTATTATTATACTGTATCATAATCCCAAACTAGATGGATAAAAAAACCAAAGTTTTGGTAATTATTATTTGCTTGGGACTTTTGAGTTTGGTGGGAATGGGTGCTTTTTATTTTGGGAAGCAGCAGCAGCCGACTGTTTCACCCAGTCCTTTAGCCAGCGTTTCCCCGGAATCGTCAGTTGAGCCTTCGTTGGTACCGAGATCCAGTCCCAGTCCTTCATTGGTTCCAGCGGTTATTGTTGACGAAACAGAGTTAATTAAACAAGCAGTTTATCGCTTTACCCATCTGAACGAAGCCATGGCAGAAGTTACGATTAACCGGCGCGTGGCTAATCACGCTACCGGTAATATCAAAGAGTATGAGGCGGTCGGCGGTGCTTACTGGCTGGCGGCGAAAACTACTTCTGGTTGGGTGGCTGTTTATGCTGGTCAAGCTCAGCCGGAGTGTGCCAAAATTGAAGGTTATGATTTTCCTAAAGATATGGTGCCGGAATGCTTAAACTCAGCTGGCAAGGTAGTGAAGCGATAAGTGGTGTCCCCAGAAGGAATTGAACCTTCATTACAGGTTTAGGAAACCTGGGCTCTATCCGTTGAGCTATAGGGACTTGCCTATATTGTATCAAAGTTAAGGTTTGGTTGGCGGTCCAGGGTCTTAATGTTTTTGACAAAGTCTTTTTTAAGAAATTTAAAGTAAGCGGGAACGGCAATCATGGCAGCATTGTCAGTAAAAAGTTTTTTGGAATAGGGAAGATAAAGAGGTAGTTGAAATGGTTTAACAGCCGAGCGGATTTGGCGACGGAAATATAAATTGGAAAACACCCCGCCGCCTAACAAAATGCTTTTTGGTTGGTATTGCTCAATCGCTTTTTGGAGTTTGACAGTTAAGCTTTTAGCAATGGCAGTTTGGAAAGCAGCGCATAAGTCGTAAGTGAATTGTTTTTTTACAAAGGTCCGTCCTTTGTAAACTTTTTGAATGGTATAAAGAGCCGCGGTTTTTAAACCGGAAAAAGAGAAGTTTAAGTCTTGGGAATGTTGCAAAGGGACGGGTAAGGGGATGGTGCTGGTCCGCCAGCCGGCGGATTGTTTAGCTAGTTGTTCGATAATCGGGCCGCCGGGATAGCCGAGTTTTAACATTTTACTAAGCTTATCCAAAGCTTCACCGGCTGCATCATCCAAAGTTTCACCCAAAAGTTGGTATAGACCAATGGATTTGACTAAAACCAACTGGGTGTGACCACCGGAGACGAGCAGGCCGAGAGCGGGGAATTTCACTCCCGGAGTGTTTGAAGATTTCACTCCGGGAGTGTGAGGCAAGGCAAGGCAGGATAAGAGGTGGCCTTCCATATGATTGACAGCAATTAACGGGAGTTTGAGCCGGCGGGCAAGATTTTTGGCAAAGTTAATACCAACTTCAAGGGCCGGAGCCAAGCCCGGACCGACGGTGACGGCGATGGCGCTTATTCCAGAAAGGTCTGTCCTTTTTGAATTCTTTTCAGGTTGCTGACGCAACTTGAGTCCTTTAAGGACAGACCTTTTTATTGCCTCTTTAACGACAGGCTCGATTTTTTCCTGATGGGCCCGTTTGGCCAGGTGCGGGACAACGCCGCCATATTTTTGGTGAATGTTGATTTGGGAAGAGATGACATTGGATAAAATCCGGCGGCCAAAAGAAACACTGGCGCAGGTTTCGTCGCAGGAAGTGTCGATGGCTAAATTAATGGCGATTTCATATATGGTATTATACTTTATATATGACCAGTTGCATTTTTTGCAAGATTGTTAAAGGAGAGATTCCCTGCTATAAAATTTACGAGGATAAGGATTGGTTGGCTTTTTTGGATATTTCCCAGATAGTGGATGGCCATACTTTAGTAATTCCTAAAAAACATTATCGTTGGGTTTGGGAGCTTGAAGGTATTGGTGACTTATACAAAGTGGCCCAGAAAATCGTTAAAAAAATGCAAACTGTTTCCGGCAAAGAAATGGTGGTGAGCGTGACTATCGGCAATGAAGTAGCCCATGCCCATTTACATTTAATGCCGGATACAAAAGGAAGCTGGGATAAAATCTGGGAAGGTTGGCGGAAAGCGGCTAGCAGCAGACGGTTATCTGCCGAAGAGATGCAGAAGATCCGGAAACGGTTTGCAGTTTAACCATAATGACTTTAGTCTGGGTTTGACGAGCCAGATCTAAAAGGGGTTTTAAGGTTCTTGAAGCCCATTCAACAGCGATGACGGTTTTAGGCAGGAAGCGGGCTTTAAGGTTTAGTTGATCAAATTCCTCGATGTTTTGTAAACGCCAGGTGTCTAAGTGCAAAAACCTGCCTTTAACTTGATAACGGTTAAAGTCGTATTCTTTTTCAATAGTATACGTGGGGGAATTGATATTGGCCTTGATTTGTAAGAATTTTCCGATGCCTTTGCAAAACTGGGTTTTGCCAGTGCCTAACTCGCCGATGAGAAGAAAAATAATCGGTTTGGTCTGCAGGTCTTTCCAGTATTTAAGACAAAGGGTTTGAGCCAACTTAATGGTTTGCTGCGGCGATTTACTGATCACCCTGATCACACTCCCGAGGTGTGATAGGGGTGATAGAGTAATTTTGCCTTGGCGGATGATTAGCGGGTCGTCAAGAGTGGTATCGACAATGGTGGACACCGGCCGTTTGGGTAACTGGCCGGCGTCAATAATTAAATCAATTAAGCTTTGCTGTTTTTTGGAAGTATTTTTTAAGAGTTGTTTGATCGAGTAAGGCCGGGGTTTATAAGAAACATTGGCAGAGGTGGCAGTGATTGGTTTACCGAATTTTTTGACAATTGCCAAAGCCAGCAGGTGGTCAGGAATCCGGATACCAAGAGTGCCGAGTTCTGACTCGATGCCAGAGGCGAGTTGATGACGGCCGGCGGAAACAACGGTCAATGGTCCGGGCAGGAATTTTTGATATAAATTTTTAGCCGTGGGATTTAATTTAACGTATTTGCTGGCCATTGGTTCATCAGCCACGGCCACAGATATCGGCCGGCCTTCGCGCTTATGTTTGTAGGCTAAAAGTTTATTAACTGCCGGCTGATTGGTGGGGTCAACGCCGGCGCCATAGCAGGTTTCGGTAGGATAGATGACCAGACCGCCAAGTTTTAAGACTTGAACGGTCTCACTAATGACATTTTTTTGAGTCGTTTTAATGATGCGCATATGTTTTTCTGGCATGATAAAGTTTTTCAGTAAATCCGCCTTCTTGGGTGTGTTTTTTGATAAGTGATTGTACTTGTTTGTTAAGTAAAAATGAAGCTTGATGGCAAAGGGTTAGAAGTAGGTTGGCGGCTTCTTCAGGATTTTTGGGCAGCGTTAGCTGCCCTCGTAAGCCACCTAAGGTTCTTAAGTTACTTAAGTTTCTTACGAGACGGGCGAATTTTGCCCGCCAAAAAAGAACGCGCGAGTCGGTTTTAGTCCATATTAGCAGATTTCTTTGACGTAAAAAATCCTCGTAGTCAGAGAGTAACTCTTCTAATGAGCCTTTAGCGATATTAGTTAGTTTAATGGCGGTTTTTAAAGAAGTTGACATGTCTTCAGAACCTTCAACGATATTTTGTTTTCCGGAGCGAGCGGCGCCGGTCATTTGTTCGGAAAGTTTGTAGCTTTTTATCCAACGTTGGCAAAACTCCACAGTTAAATCGTAAATTATTAAACTAAACCAGTAAGTAAAGAGTTTTGTATAACTTTGCGGCATAAGTAACCTAAGTTAATTACTTCAGGTTGATCGAGTAGAGATTAGGAGATAGGTTAGTGCCGCCGTTTAGAGAAGCCAGAATAACCAGGCGGCTGCCGTTGGGCCAAGGGAAGGCGAAGTTTTGAGCAAAAGGGCCGGCATAAACAGTTTGGCGGTTGGTGCCGTCATATTCACTGATAATGATTTTGTCAGCTTCGACAATAATAACGTGGCGGGAGTCAGGATACCACTGGATCGGTTGGGTAAAAATAGCCGAATAACGGTTGGCAATTTGTTTTAATTGATCAACAGGAGCCGGTTTAGCAGGAGCCGGTTTAGTTGGCGGCTGGGGAGCGTCGGCAATAAGAAAGTTTTTGTCTTCTTCAATATCATAGATATAGATTTTGCCCGGTTTTAAGTTTCTGGTTTCAGTTTGAGTGGAGTTGGAGGGTAGAGGAGTGATGAGTTTTTCCGGGATAGTAATTTCAGCAGTGGCAGTATACATCAACTTATCTTCGTCCGGAGAAAAGTAAGCTAATTTGGCTGACTGAGTGGCCAGTTTTTGGATGAATTCCGGTAAGACGATCATTCTTTCATGATCTTTTTTATCTAAAAGATCCTGCCATTCTTTAATAATGACCGGCAAACGGGCAGTGACATCTTTTAAATCAGCAATATCGTTAAAGGATGAGCTGCTGATTAAAACATTGGTTTCGTCCAACTGGCCGGAATTTAAAGTGGCCAAAATTTGGGAAGAGTCAGGAGACCAGGTGAGCGGAGCATGAATAAAGTCATATTTTTGCGAGTTACGGGTGATTTGGCGGGGATCAGAGTTGAGAGAAAAGGGCCGATCTTGGAGGTCAACAACATACAGACCATTTTTGGTATCAGTAGTAGCATTGTCAACACCAAAGACTAATTTTTGACCATCCGGCGAAGGGATGGCGTTTAAAGCCCCGGAAAAGGTTAAGGGTTTTAAATCGGGTACAGAAGGAAAGAGGCGGGCGTTGGTTTGAGTCACCAGTTCAGGCACCAAAACCAGGGTTTTTTCCCAGGAAATGTAGCCATCCTGAGCGATTTTGACCCGGTATTCGCCGGGAGGTAAGTTCAAGGTGTCGTCAGTAGCGGTGGTAAGTTTATCGTTAATAAAGACACTGGCGCCCCGGGGAGTGGAGTTGGCGGAGAGTAAGCCGGTGCCTTCTAAGGACTTGTTTTTTAAAGAAGGCCGGTAGCCTTTGGCAATTTTGATCGCCAGAGTAATCCCGGCGGCCAAGACGATAATAAAGATAATGGCAATAAGTAAACGCGGAGTGCGGCGCATAGATTAGTTAGTGATATTATACTACAATTAAAATATGGAGGAGGATTTAGAACAACAGTTTTTTGAAGACAGTGATAAGAAGAGATTAGAGACGGAAGCCAGTCAAAAGGCCGGCTGGCTCACGCGGTTAAGGGTGGGAGTTAAAGAAAAGGCTAAGTTTAAACTGGTAGCGCTGGTAAGTTTTGGCAGCTTAATATTGTTAGCGATTACGGTGACTGTTCTGGAACAAGTGTGGCCGAAAAAGTCAGGCAGCCAACCGGTTAACGAAGCTTATATACCGATAAAGATTGAGCCAAAGCCGGGCCAGATGATGTGGTTGTTTTTTGATGATAAGAACAGCAACGGGGTGTTTGATTATCAAGAAACAGTGTTTAAAGATATTTCCGTTACGATCAGAAGAACAGGGGATAAAACCAGTTTAAGAACAGTTCCCAGTGATGTCCAGGGGTTGGTGACAATTACTGATTTGGCTGAAGGTGATTATGAAGTCCGGTTTGTAAATTATGAGCTGGAAGATCAGGCAGCCACCGATGATTTTTCCTGGCTAAACTATTACCAATTAGTAAAAACGGGAGAGGAAAGAGACGAGTTTTTACCCAGCCAATGGCAGAAGATCAGCTTAAACAATCAAGGTTTTGAAGCCAAGGTGGGCGTCAGGTTATATCAGCCGGAGTCAATGTTAGTTTTACAGACAGCAACAGGCTTAAGTTTATATGATCCGGAAAGGTTTAAACTGGTAGTCAAAAGTAATCTATCAACAGAGAAGAAGCGTCAGTTTGTGATTAACCAAGGCAATATTTTTTACTTAAAGCCGGAGAAAAAAGCTTTGGAGAGATATTCAGTCAAGGATAAAGCAGCCACAGCAGTGATTGAACCGGTTTATGAGGTAGATACGGACAAGTTTAGGTTATCCGACAATGGTTTGATGCTGGTATATATTGAAGACAAGCAGATTAGATATATCAGTAATGAGGCAGTTTGCGGAGAAGGAGCGATATTTTATGACGGAGAAAGGCTGGAAGTAAAAGAAACGGATAATCGACCGATGGCAGATTTTTGGGGAGACAGGCAGCTCATATTTTTTGGCAAAGCTAAAGAGACGTCCTGGGGCTTGTATGCGGCCGAGTGTGGTGAGGATAAAGAGATGGGGGTGAAGCAATTAAAATTGGAGACAGAACCAAGCAGTTTCGGCTGGCTGACAGACCAGACCATTTTTTATTCAGACTCGTCCGGCAGCTATTTTTACAATATCAAGGGTGAGTCAGGGCTAAAGTATGAGGCTTTAGGGAGTAAGGCTAAAGTGCAGATATCAGCAGATAATAAGTATATCTTAGCCAAGGTTAACGGTCGGCAGATAATCGTGGATTATCCGGCAGTAGAGGCAAGCAGAGTGGAGAAACATTACCTTTTGCCTTTTTCCGGGCAAATAGCAATCAGCGGTGATGAGGTGTTGGTGAATCAAGCTAAGCCGTGCCAGCCAGACGGAGATTGTGGTGAGATAATCAGAATTAGTTTAAAGGGTAATGGAGTCTGGGAGGAAAAAGACAGAGTGGAGTTAATAGATATTCAGGTGGAACAGGTGTTAGGGGAGGTAAGGATATAACGTCCGCGGATGAAGTTGCCGAAGGCAATTTGGGAAAATCTTTAATTTCCCTTTTATCCGCTGTTAGCAGATAAACCTGTATACCAGCCAATACTACGAGAATGATTGTTAGTCCAATCAAGGCCCAAGTTAGTCTCTTCAAGACGTTAGAATGTGACAAAGATGCCTTATTAAATTGGTTGATAGATTCTTTCAATTCATAAGTGAACTCTGTGAGTTTGGAAACGCTATGATTGATTTGGCTTATTTTTATATCATAAGCATTTAACTCCTCAGGGTTTTCCTTTTTATTGTTCTTCTTTTCTCCCATAATACTTTAATCTACCCTCAGTCTAAAATAATTCCTTCCCTTGAAAATTTTTGTCTTAGGGGTGGGGTTCGGAATTATATCTAACTAGCTAATATGCGAACTTTAAAGTTATTATATGATTAAAATTAATATTTTTAAACTGACTAGTTAATAATCAACCAGTCGAGAAAAGTGTCGGAGTTGACCGGGTAGTTGACAAAGAGAGTAAAGTGTTGGTTGGCAGGTTCTTTAACCACCCAGTATTTTGAGGCCGGTTTGTAGTCGGAAGTAAAGGTAACGATAATTTGGGAAGTTTGAGTGAGAGCATCGGAGTTAATCATCACGTGATTTTCGCCGGCCAGAATCGAGGTTGAGCCTGAGGCTTTTAGATTTAATCGGTTAAAAGAGGCTGAACCGGAAGCATCAATTGAAGCTATTTGAGAGCCGGATATTTGATTATAGATTGCCACAGCCGATTGGCTGGCAATGTTAATTTGCAGATCTTGCTCTAATGGAGGAGCGATATAAGTAGCGGTTAAAGTGCCGGTGACAGTTAAGTTACCGGTGATGGTAACCAGACCGGCGTCAGACAAAGTCATTAAGCCTGCCAGAAAGTTGATCGAGCCGGTGCCTGAAGGTTGGAGGAAAAGTTGATTATCCAGACCTGAAAGCGAGTTGGCAGTCAGTAACAACTGGTTATTAATGGTTAAACTATTGGTAACATTTAAGCTGGTAATGGCGGCTGAACCTAAGACAGCCAAGTATTCGGAGAAAAAGCCGGAGTCAGCATTAAGACTGTCAATATCCAAGTAGGCAGAAGGTGAACTCACTCCCGAGGTGAAATCTGCAAACACCTCGGGAGTGGCTGACATTGAGGCTGACTTTGGCGGTGTGGCCTTAGGCTGATCCAGACTGGCAATAATATCAGCGATTTTTTCTTTTAAGCTGTCAGTGGTAGAAGATTTGATTTCATTGGCAGTTAAAGTTCCGGAAATACTGGCGTCACCGTGAATTTCAACAGAACCGTTGATGGTAATTTGGCCGTCAGCGGCTAAAGGCGAGATAAAGTTGGTGGTCAGTTTTTCGGTGTCCACGGTCGGGCTTAAAAAGCGCTGTTCGATCCGGGCAACGCTGTCATAAAGATCGAGGATGTAAAGGACGTTTTC
>CAYICL010000002.1:18219-58712 GCA_964361885.1 uncultured Pseudomonadales bacterium | reverse complement strand
TTATTAACAATCGTCTTTACATAAGCATTAAACCTCTCGATATTAATCAAATCCGCTTCTGAAAAAGTCGGCTGGTACTCATGTTCTAAATAGCTGGCATCTGTCACCCCCACTCTAAAAGATACCAGTGTTCCCACATTGCCGAAAATAGCATTCTTCACTTCTTCTTCCATCTGGCCGATAAACTGATTCGCCACCGTCAAGGCCAAGCCAAACTTTCTGGCTTCAGACAAAATCTGGGCAAAATCCGGTGTGGCAAAATTCTGAAACTCGTCTACATACAGATAAAACGGTTTTCTCTGGTCCTCCGGTAAGTCCTGCCGGCTCATGGCTCCGATTAAAATCTTTGGCACTAAAATCAGTCCCAAAAACTGGCTGTTTTCCTCTCCGATCCTGCCTTTAGCCAGGTTAATCAGTAAAATTTTGCCTTCATCCATCACTTTTCTGAAATTAAAGGCGCTCTCTGACTGGCCAATAATATTTCTCATCATCTTATTGGTCACAAATCTGCCGAATTTAGACACAATGTAGTCCAACACTTCTGATTTATGAAAATCAGATGTTTGGGCAATCTGGTCAGTCCAGTAACGCCTGATAATCGGATCGGTTACTTTCGGCAACAACTCCTGGACATACCTGGCATCAGTCAAACACCGCACCACTTCCACAAAAGTATTCCCCGGCTCGCTCATCACCGTCAGCATGGCATTTCTGATGGCATGTTCAAACCTTGGGCCGATAATCCCGGTTTTATGCGGATCATAAAGCTTATACATCAGTCCCACAATGCTGGTGGTGACAAAGTGCTTTTCTTCTTCGGTTCTGGCTTCAAGCATATTTAAACCCATCGGCCGGTCAGTGTCTCCCGGATTAAAGTAAATCACGTCCTCCGCCCTTTCCGGCGGAATCATCTCCATGATCTTTTCTACCGTATCATGAGGATCAATAAAGCAAACTCCCTTCCCCGCCCTGATATCCTGCATAATCATATCTGTCAATAGTTCCGACTTGCCTACGCCGGTCTTCCCGATAATATAAATATGCCTTAACCTGTCGTCCTCGCCGATATGTACCGGTCTGACTACTCCCCGGTAAACACTTCTGCCTAAATACAAACCTTCTTTGGCAATCAAAGCTGGCGCCGGCGCCCGCTTGGCGTTTAACCAAAAAATATGCGGTGTCTCCACGCTTTTATTGGGAAAGTGGTATATTGTCGCCAGTTCTTCTGCCGACAAAATGCTCTTGGCTCCAAATAATGGCTGGTAACGGTAGATAAAATCAATCATAAACAGCTTTTTAATCCGTGTTTTAGCCTTTTTAAACTGATTATGGTCTGTATTAAACTGGGAAAAAGACGACACCATATTAGATAAATGCGCTTCTGCCGACTCTTTGGTGGTTGACGATACCACTATCCGAACCGTTGCTTCAAATCCGGGTTTGGAGCACTTGTTCTCTATTTCCTCATAGGTTTTCGGGTCAATATTGTACTTGGCCGTTTCCGGATCTGACTCGCTCTTTTTGGTCTTGGAAATAAATGCCCGGCCGGCCTTATGCCATTTTTTATCAGCCGGTGACACCAGTATCTGCACTATTGCTCCCTCATTGTCACCCATCTTGGCCAAGGCTGCCGTAATCGAGCTTAACGAATCCACCGGCAGATCTTTATACACCTTAATCGGATAAAACGAGGCATTACTCAGTCTCAGGCTGGCAAAAGCCACCTTGCCGTGATCGGTAAAAACACTGTACTCGTCAACTTCTTTTACGTCAGCTCCCGGATACGCCCCATGAATTTGCTTCTCCACTAAATCTCTTAATCTGTCCGGCACTGATACATAAAACCGGATGTCTTCTTTTTTAGCGACAATCTCAAACGCCATATGTTCCTGTGGTTTTAAAAATCCCAAAGCTCCGCCGCTTTTCTGCACACTCGATAAAGCCGCAAACATCTGTTCGGCCACATCAATCTTAATCTCATTATCCCTGGGCACAGCCACCTGTAAAAGCACAAACTCCAACGACCTTTTTTCCCTGTCTTTAAACTTAAACCAATGGACCAATAAATATAACAGTCCTGCCATACCCACCATCCCGGCTCCGATCATAAAAGCGATCAAAACCAGGTATTTGGCTTGTTCAAGGATGATGGTAACTGGATCCATTATTGCTTCCTGTAAGCTACTTTGCTGCCAAACATTTTAATCATTCTGATGCACCACTCCGCCAGCCAGCGAATACTGTCAATCACCTTATGATGCAAACCTTTGTCCACCTCATCTTTGGTCAACGGTAAAACTACCTTAAATCCCTTCTTTTGCTTAGCCGCATCGTCCAGTATTATTTTCCCCTTGTCATCCGTCACCGGCTGCTGCAGCCGGCTGTCTTCTTTTTCCAGTTTTTCCAGCCAGCCTTCCACTTCCGGCTCCAAATCCACCTTTCTGGTGTACTCCGTCATCGGCGTGATTTCCTGTTTCCCTTCCCTTTCTTTACCAACACCCGGTGTTATCGGTGTCTGTTTATTTTGATCGTCTTGATTCTGCTTTGCAGAAGGCAGGTCTGTCATGAGTTAATAATAGCACAAAACCTGCTTCTATTATTCCCTAACCACTGCCAACTTGCCGGCCTGAAAGTATTCCATCACTTCTGCCAAGCCCACACAAAGAGTTTTATTTTGAGGACTTCTATCGCCTAAGCGGTCTTCTATGTAGGCATGGCTATTAGTGACGTTGTTAGGTACAAAATATGCACGCACCTCATCAGGAAAAGTCAACCTTGCATAAACAGTCGGTTTTTTATTTGCCTGCCCTAATTGCCGTAATTTGTCTTTCGAAACTATGGCAAATATTTCTACCTGAATATCGTTTTCTTCTGCCCACTCTCCAACTGCAGCCAACTTAACTGTAGTCGTTTTTCTTCCCCTTGTATTACCCGCATCATCACCAAAAATTACTTCCCCCAAACCATGAGTACTTTCCACTCCATTTTCAACCAGTATCTTTAAAAATCCATCTCTGGTTTGTCTTAATTTTTCCATATCTTGCCCATAAGCTTCCGCTTGTGCTTTTCTCTCAAACCATGCCTCAAAAACCATATTTGTCTCCTTTATAAAATAAAATCTGCCGCAAGGCAGATTAATCAACCCCAGTATAACTGTTTTTTATTGATTGTCAATAATCCAACCCCTTAACCGCCTTTATTCCCTTATCAAACGGGTGCTTGATCTTTTTCATTTCCGTCACCAGATCTGCAACTTCAAGGACTGTCCTTGTAGCCCCGCGGCCGGTTATAATCAGGTGAGTTTTCCCTCTTTGGTTAATTAAATCCAACAACTGTTTTTCAGCCACCAAGCCGTCGCTAACCGCATTATTGACTTCATCCAACACCAATACATCCACTTTGCCTATCAGTTTTTCCGCCTGTTTAAGCCCTAGAGCCGCGGCTTCGCAATGCCTTTGCGGGGTCGCGTGATCTGTTGGTAATTTGTAAAACCCTTCTCCGACAAAATACATCTTCAAACGACCTTCAAGGTCTCTCCTTGTAGGTAAAAGTTTCTCGCTTATCTGCCACTTATCTTCTTTATACCAACTCACCCAGCCCACTTTCATTCCTGACAGCGCCGCCCGCATTGCTATCCCCAAAGCCGCGCTCGTCTTACCCTTCCCGTCGCCGGTAAATACATAGACTAAACCCTTTTTAATACTCATAACCTGTTTCTATTTTACACCGCTTCCGCCACACTGAGCGTGGCTTCACTCCGAACTCTTTTAACAAATTTTCCAAATAATGAAGCGGTAAACCGATAATCGTGGTTATCCCGCCCTTAAAAGTTTCCACCAAACTGCCATAACCGGGTAATTCAAATTGAATCGCATAGCCTCCGCCTTTATCCAGCACTTCAAACTTTTTTACATACCTGTCAATAATCTCCTGATTGTATCGCTTCATCTTCACTTGAGTCTCCGCCACACTCATCAGGGTTTTTTCCTCCCCCACTATTGCCACCCCGCAATAAACCGTGTGTGTCCTGCCGCTTAACCACTTCAGCATTTCTCTCGCCTCATTAACATCTTTAGGTTTGCCAAAAATTTGTTTACCCTGAGCTTGTCGAAGGGCTACTACCAAATCTGACCCAATCACTAAACTTCCTTTTTTCCAAACCGACACTGCCTTTTCTACTGCCAGCTGCCCCACTAACTCTTTTGCCTCCAACCCGCTGTATTTATCTTCCTCAACCTTATGGCTCACTGCCTTAAACTCCAAACCCGTCATTGACAATAAATGTTTTCTTCTCGGCGAATCCGAGGCTAATATAATTTTCATTACTTCTCCACCTTAAATCCTGCCCGCTGAAAATGTTCGTCAAAAGCCACCACACGCCTCAACCCCAGCCGCTTCATCACCGCAAACGAAACGCAGTCGGTAAAAGACAGCTTTCTCCAATTTTTAATAAACCATTGCCACGCCCCGGCTTCATCGGCCACTGTCACTCTGATTATTTTTAATATCTGGCTGTTCTCCGCTAACAAATCTCTAAATTTTAAGGCTTTCTTTAAACCGCATTTTATTCTGATAACCGTTAATGTCTCGTCAATTACATAATTGCTCGTCACTAAATCAGTTTTTTCTTCTTCCAATTTCTGCCAAATCTTTTTCGCCTGCCGGTTAAAATCGTCCTCGCCGTCAACTAAAGCTTTAAAAAAGCCTGTATCAATAAAAATCGTGTCAGGCATAAATGATTTTATCATCCTCGCTTAATTCGCCGGGAACATTCTTTTCTTGGGCTAATTTAGGTAAATCCCAAATCGTTGCTTTTTTAGTATCCTCAACAATCCCCAACTGTTTACTTGTCGTCACTTTTCTGATCAAGTAATTAATATATTTATTCACACTCATGCCTAACTCACCGGCCATGGCTTTAATCTGCAACCAATCCGGCTCTGCCATTCTTAAATTAGTTACGATAATTTGACTCATATAATACTAAACATACCATAGTATTAATAGTATGTCAAGGCTCTAAACCGAGCATTTTGAAAACCCGCATTTTCTGCAAGTGGCACAACCTTCCACCATCTCCATCATCCCCCCGCATTCCGGACAAACTTGCCCCGCCGAAGCCCTGCCTCGCCGGCTGGCAGGCTTGGCGAAAGGGGGTTTCTTCTTTAAGGGCTTAATTCTCACTTTGCTTTGCACTATCAGTTTTTTTGGTTTCGAATTTTCTAATATCTGCCCCTCTCTGCTGCCGGACCGGTAAATAGTAATCCCTTTGCAACCCAATTCCCAAGCCAAAAGATAAGCTTTTTCTACATCCGTCATTGTGGCGGTTTGCAAAAAGTTAATCGTTTTGGACACGGCATTTTCCGTGTATTTTTGAAACCCGGCCTGCATTCTTACATGCCACTCCGGTGATATATCATAAGCCGTCACAAATATTTTTTTTATTGAGTCGGGTAAATACTCAATATCTGTACATCTGCCTGTGCTAGCCACCCTTTGATAAACATCTTTTTTTTGCATTTCCTTTAAGTCTAATGTCTCTAACGCCTGCTTAAAATACGGATTAACGTAATTTAAACCATTGTCGTCAATCACGTTCTTTACATAAGAAAGTGCAAACACAGGTTCAATTCCTGACGAACAATCTGCCACCATGCTAATCGTTCCGGTTGGTGCAATCGTCGTCACCGCCAAATTCCGTCTTCTTATTCCCCTCTTTTCATACTCACTGCCTTTGATGTTGCTAAAAACGCCTTTTTCTTTACCCAACCTAATTGACTCGGCCACCGCCGTTTCATTCACCCTCTTCATCACTCTCTCCGCCATCTTCACTCCCTGACCAGTGTTGTAGCCAATCCCCAATTGATACAGCATATCGCTAAACCCCATCACTCCCAGTCCAATCCTTCTGTTTGCCTTGGCCATCTTAGCGATCTGGGCAATCGGATACCGGCTGGCATCTACTCCGTTGTCTAAAAACCTGACGGCGAATCGAGTCACTTCTTCCAACCTCTTCCAGTTTACTTGCCACTCCGAAGCCTTGCGCGAAGGGTGGACAAACTTAGCCAAATTTATCGATCCCAAATTACAAACATCAAATGGGTGCAAAGGCTGCTCTCCGCATGGATTAGTCGCTCTTAACGGCCCTAATGTTTTTAACACCGGATTCTTCTTATTAATTGTGTCTAAAAATATCATCCCCGGATCACCGGTCCGCCACGCCAAACTGACAATCTGGTTAAATAGCAGCCTGGCTTCCATTGTCTGCACCACTTCACCATTTCTTGGATTTCTTAAATTAAACTTCTTGTTTTGTTTTACGCCTCTCATAAACTCATCTGTGGCTCCAACAGAAATATTAAAATTACTTATCTCTCCCTCCTCTGTTTTACAGGTAATGAACTCCAAAATATCCGGATGATCTATATCCAAAATTCCCATATTAGCTCCCATTCGAAAACCCCCTTGCATCACCTGGCCGGTGGCCGCGTCAAACACCTTCATAAAACTTACCGGCCCGGTCGCAAACCCGCCTGAACTCTTTACATAATCACCTTTTGGCCTTAAATCACTAAAATTAAAACCCGATCCTCCGCCGGCCTGTTGAATCAACGCCAGCCATTTAACCGCATCAAAAATTGCCTCCATCTTGTCTTTCACCGGCAGCACAAAACAGTTAGCCAGCATCTGTGACTTCGTCCCCGCCCCTCTAAAATATGTTCCGCCTGGTACAAACTCCAACCTACTGATTACTTCATAAAATTTTTCTTCCCAAACCCGTCTTTTATCTTTCTTCTCCTGCTGGGAAATAAACTTGGCTACCCGCCTGAATAGTTGACTCGGTGTTTCTATCGCTTTACCGTACTCATCATGTCTTAAAAACCGGTTATCCAGCACCTTTAACTGATTCACTGATAAACCCAAGTTGTCCTCAACCCCTAAAAGCTCTTTCATCTGCCTCACCGTCTTATGCTTTTCCCGGTACAAAATGTAAGCCTTGGCTGCTTCATAATGACCACCAGCCATTAACACCTGTTCCACCACGTCCTGAACCTGTTCTACTGTCGGAATCTCTCCGTTCACTCCTTTATGTAAAATGTTGATCACGATCTTGGTTAGCCTTTGCGCTTCTCTTCTTCTCTTTACTTCTCCCTCAATCTCCCCCGCTGCCTCAAAGGCCGCTTTAATTGCTTGAATAATCTTGGTTTCTTTAAAAGCTACTGTTCTGCCGTCTCTTTTAATTATTTTGGTTAAATCTGTCATTTTAAATATCCCAATTTAGTAAAAGTTCGCTTCGTAGCGGAATTTAATTCCAAGCTTTTCAAGTTACTTTTCTTTACCCATATTAATTCTTCCCATTCTTGATTTTTCTTTAATTTTCCACTATTCACTACCGCTTTAAATAATAAATAAATCATGTAAATTTTTTCTGATTTTTTACCCGGTTTTAACTTGATTCTTATATCATCAGTAAAAAACAAAGGTTCTAGCTTATCAAGCTCATAACCTGTTTCTTCTCTTACTTCCCGCTCAAGTGTTTGATACATTGTTTCCCCCTCTTCAATTGCTCCGCCAGGTAAACCCCATTCATTCGGAAACACCCCTCTATCTTTTGGCATTTTGCCCACTAACACCTCTCCTTTTCCATTTTCTATCACTGCTACTGGTGTAATTCTGAATTTATCAAATTTTTTTATCATAAAACACTTAATATTTATTAAAATCAGTCAATCTTTTTGACGGCAGCTTTCGCAGTCCGCGGCAAGATTGGTATCCAGCTTTGTTGGATTTGCCGGGACGAGAATGCAGATAGTTTTCGCTCGCTGGAAGCGAAAAACTATCGGCGCAAGACAAAAATGGTTGACTGGTTTTAAAAAGTTGGGAAATAAATATCATATCGAACACTTTGAGAACCCGCACTTACCGCAGGTCGCACATCCCTCTTTAATTTCTAACTCGCCGCCGCACTCCGGACATCCGCCAGCTGGCGGATTACTGCTTGTATTCAAAACTTGGTCGGTTTTACTCCAGTCCCGGTAAACCGTAATCCCTTTGCAGCCCGATTTCCACGCCATTATATACGCTTGCCTCACCTGCTTCACCGTTGCCGAATAAGGAAAATTAATCGTTTTTGACACGCTATTGTCAAAATACTTTTGCCAGGCCGCCTGAATCTTAACGTGCCACTGCCAAGAAATTTCATGCGCTGTCACGAACACGCTCTTATCATATTTATTTTTAAACTGCCGGTAAACCGGGTCAATAATCGTCATTTCTTTTGTCGAACTGTTTTTCCGGCTGTCTTCATAAAAAGTCCGCCTTTTTGTTTCCAAACTAAACACCGGCTCAATGCCGGAAGAGCAATCGCTAAACAAAGAGATCGTGCCGGTCGGGGCAATCATAGTCGTAGCGCAGTTTCTCCGGGGCCTATTTGACTTGGCATAAATTGAGACATCGTAATTATTAAAATTGCCTCTCTTTTTTCCCAGTTCTTCAGTCGCTTTATCCGCCTCCTGCCTGATAAATTCGGCTAATTTTTCCGCCAGCCGGACTGCCGCCGGACTGTTGTAAGCAATGCCCAATTTATACAGCAAATGGCTAAAGCCCATCACTCCCAAACCAATCCGGCGGTTGCCGTTTTTCACCATCCGTTCAATTGCCTCCAAAGGATAATTATTCACCTCGATCATATTGTCCAAAAATCTCACTCCCACATGAACGGTTTTCTTAAGTTCTCCCCAGTTAATCTTCCCGCCGATAAAATGTTCCGATAAGTTAATCGAGCCTAAATTACATGACTCGTAAGCTAAAAGCGGTATCTCACCGCAGGGATTTGTCGCCTCAATTTTACCCAAAGTCGGCGTCGGATTATCTTTTTCCATCCGGGTTAAAAACGCCAATCCCGGATCGGCCGTCTGCCATGCCATCTGACAGATTAAGTTAAATAATTTATCCGCCCGCATAGTTTTAACCGTTTCCTGGGTACGCGGATTAATTAACCGCCACGGCTTTTTATTAATCACCGCCTGCATGAAAGCGTCAGTGGCGCCGACGGACACGTTAAAATTCTTTATCGTTCCGTCTTCGGTTTTCATTTTGATAAACTCAATAATGTCCGGATGGTCAGCGTTCAAAATAGCGATGTTTGCCCCCTGCCTTTTTGCTCCCTGTAAAATTTTTGATAAAGCCGCCGAAAAGG
The DNA here is from genome assembly GCA_964361885.1 of uncultured Pseudomonadales bacterium. Classification (GTDB taxonomy): domain Bacteria; phylum Patescibacteriota; class Microgenomatia; order UBA1400; family CG1-02-47-37; genus CAYICL01. The sequence goes on along the minus strand of CAYICL010000002.1, from coordinate 49,513 downwards.
CTTTGATAAAATCCACCGGCCCGGAAGCAGCCTGGGGCACGTTTTTCACTTTATCACCATGCGGCCGGATCTTGCTGAAATTAAATCCCGTTCCCCCATTATTCTTATGTATCACCGCCGCTTCTCCTAAAGTTTTAAAAATCGAGTTAATGCTGTCTTCTATTGGTAGTACAAAGCAGGCCGCCAACTGACCGCTACCGCCCGGGTTGCCGGCCTCAAACATGGCTTTACCCGAACAGACAAACTTTAACGCTACCATTCCCTCGTAAAAACTCTCTGCCGCCTTTTTTATCTCTCCGTTGTCACTCCATAGCACCTCCGGCTTAGCCATATGTTGCGCCACCCGCCATAACATCTCTCCCGCTGTCTCCACCAGTCGGCCCTTCCGGTCAGTCATCAAATACCGCTTTCTGGTTATCTCTTTGGCAATCGCTGATTGTTTTGGTTCGATAATTTTCATTTAACTGACCGTACACCTTGAATAGCCGCAAGCTAAACAAGTGGCGCATCCCTCTTTAAAAATCAACTCGCCGCCGCACTCCGGACACAACTCTTCTTGAGCGTGGCCATTACCTACCCACTTTCTTTGATCATCAATAATTGGCTTATTGATCTGACCGCCTCTCCTGCCTGCATTCAACACCTGATGAGGCTTGCTGCCGTCCCGGTAGACCGTAATCCCTTTGCAGCCCATCTCATAAGCCAAAAGGTATGCTTCTCTGACATCATCGGGCGAAGCTTGATTTGACATATTAATGGTTTTGGAAACCGCCGCGTCAATATGCTTCTGCCAAGCCGCCTGCATCTTTACATGCCACGACCAGTCGATTTCGTGACTGACAGCAAACACTTCTTTCACTGCTTTTGGTACTCCGGTTAAACTGTTAATCCCGCCTGTCTGGCTGATTTCACGCATCAGCTTAGCCGAATAGAATTTTTTTTCTTTAGCCACCCTCTCAAACTCCTCATTCACCTCCAACAACTCGGTATTGCCAACATCTAAAATATTCTTTCTCACATACGATAAAGCAAACAGCGGTTCAATTCCCGAAGAGCAGTTAGCCACGATCGAGATCGTCCCGGTCGGGGCGACTGTATTTACCGTACTGTTCCTCATTGTCTTAAGCCCCTGTTTCTGCCACTTGCTCCCTTTAAAAGCCGGGAACGAACCCCGTTCTTCCCCCAAAATTTTCGATTCGTCTACCGCCGCCTTATGAATAAACTTGGACAGCTTCTCCCCTAGTTTTAAACCGGCATTAGAAGCATAAGCAATATTTAACTTAATCAGCATATCCGCAAATCCCATCACTCCTAAGCCGATCTTTCTGGTGGTTAAACTCATCTTGGCAATTTCTTCCAAAGGATAGCTGCACTGATCAATCACATTGTCTAAAAATCTCACTGCCAATCTTACCAATTCTTCCAGCTTCTCCCAATCTATCTCAAAATTTCGGATTTCGGATTTCGGATTTCGTGCTTTCTGATGAAGACACTTCGCCAGATTAATGCTGCCCAAATTACAGCTTTCGTAAGGCAGCAGCGGTTGCTCGCCGCAAGGATTAGTCGTCTCAATTTTACCCAAATGGTTCACCGGGTTGGCTTGATTCATCCTGTCCAAAAACACCATTCCCGGATCAGCCGTCTTCCAGGCTTGAAAAGTAATCATATCCATAATTCTTCTGGCAGACTCTTTTTTAACCACTCTGCCCGACTCCGGCGCCCTAAACTCTATTTCCTTATTCGCTTTATACGCCTGCATAAACTCATCCGTCACCCCCACCGACAAATTAAAATTAGTTAACTCCTCTTCCCCGCCCTTGGCAAAAATAAAGTCCATAATGTCCGGGTGGTGAACATTCATCACCGCCATCATCGCCACTCTCCGGCTTGAACCCTCATTAATCACATTAGCCATTTGATTAAACAGTTTTAAAAAAGACAGCGGTCCTGAAGTTAATCCGCCGGTAGACCTAACCTTGGTTCCCCTGGCCCTTAAGTTTGACAAAGGGATGCCCACTCCGCCGCCGGTTCTGGCAATCGTCGCCGCCTGCTCCATGGCTCTGAAAATTCCTTCCAAATTGTCTTTCAAAGGCAGCACAAAACAAGCCGACAGTTGATTAAAGCTGGTCCCCGCGTGCATTAAGGTCGGCGAATTGGGCAAAAACTCCAAACCAACCATGGCTTGATAAAATTTCTCTTCCCATTCTTTCTCTCCCTTAGCCATTGCTTTGGCTACTCGCCTAAACATCTGTTCCGGTGTCTCCACTACCCTGCCTTCTTTGTCCCGTTTTAAATAGTCCCGTTTAGTCAAAACAGTCAGAGCATTTTCTGTTAATCCTGTTTTTGTCATTTCGTCTCCTTCACCAGTCGGGTAAAATCTTCAATATCTCCAAAATCCAAATAAACGCTGGCAAAACGCACATAAGCCACTTTATCCGCCTTTTTTAACCTCCTTAAAACCGCGTTGCCGACCAATCGGCTGACGACTTCACTGCTTTTCTTTTTCCTCATCTCTTGCTCCACCTCATCCACAATTTCTTCAATTAAATCACTGCTCACCGGCCGCTTTTCGCAAGCCTTCATCACTCCTTGTCTGACTTTTTCCCGGTCAAAACTCTCCCGGCTGCCGTCTTTTTTCACCACTGTCAGCTGTGGTCCTTCCACTCTTTCATAGGTGGTAAACCGCTTTTTACACTGACTGCATTCTCGCCGTCTCCGGGTCACCTGACCGTCTTCGCTGTCTCGCGACTCTAAAACGCTTGAATCATTATGGCTGCAAAATGGGCATTTCATATGTGAAAAAGTAAGCACTAGCTATAGTGCCAAACAGAACTTTACCCACTACTCATAGTGCCGTCAACTACCAATTTCTGACGCAAACTATATCAATTGTTTTTCTACCTCTGTATTTGTCTGTGTTTTACACTCCCACTCCCCCAGTCGCCGCCAAAATCCTTAACCACCTTCCTCCTTAGTCGTGGTGGCTGTTCCCAATTTGTGTTCACAATCACCAAAAGTATTGTCTCTACAACCTCCACTGTTTTCTTTAAATAATCAAACTCCGACCACTTCCCTAATTTAAATGCTCTTTCTGCGTTCGTCTCCAACTCCTCTTCCGCTTTAAGCCCGGGAACTGTCATGCTCCAACCTAAATCCTCCCCAATTAAAACCGATGATAAATTCCACTCCGGAATGTCATCTAAACTTATTCCTTGCATTCTTATTTCCCAAATCGGCAGTACAGTTTTCTCTCTATTAACTTGACTCGCTGTTATTTTTTCTTCAACTAACTCTTCGTGCGGCATAATCTCAATTCTCACCGTTTCACCTCCTGCTTCTTTTATTCCGTTCCTTATTCCGTTCCGGAACGGAATGACCGTGTCAGCTTGATAAATTACTCTATTCTGTTCAAGCTCTTGCTCTAATACTGCTTGATTCTTTAGTTCTGTTGGCACCGATTCAAAATCTTGATCGCCGATCGTCACTTCTTGAAATAGAGTTTCCTGCCTCAAAATCAGAGATTTATCCTGATTCTCACTCACTACACTTTTAACAACTTCTCTTACTACTCTTTGTTCAACTTGTTCAACGGCTAAAGCTGGTAATTTTACTATTTCTATTCTTTCTGTCTCCACTGATGATGCGGCTACTGGCAATGCAAATTGAAATAGCACCCCTTCTTTAACAACCGGTTCTTTTTTCGACTCAAATATTTCCTCCTTAAAACTCACCTCTGTTGTTGGTAAAACTACCTGATTTTTTTGTGCTGTTGGCAGTGATTTAAAAATCTGGCTGTCAACAATTGGGGCTTGAAATAACACCTCGCCACTAACTGCTGTTCTTTCTTTCGATTCAAATATCTCCTCACCTGTTTGCCTTTCCTCTTCAGTCCTTATATCAGTTCTCTCTATTTCTATCTCGTTTTTAGCTAACGCTTCAGCCACCATAAACCAAAATCCGACTGCCGGGAATACTAAATTATTATCGGCGTCAGCCCGAGTCAACACTGTTGGTGTCTGCTTTACAATTTCCGTTAATCCACCTCCTGTAAACACAGGCGGTATTACTTCCAACGACCAAGCTTGGGGTAAATCCACATTCTTTGACCAAACATCCTCTTCTGTCATCCTTCCTAGAACCACTTTGGCTTCATCTAAGGTTAAACCCTCTTGATTACCAGTTAAATCCATCCGCTCCTGATGTCTAATCAAATCGTTTGACTCTTTCACATAAGTATCTAAATACTTTATTCCTTTACCTTGACCTATTCCGCTCATATCCAATACCCTAATCTTTTCTCCGGGTTTCGCCTCTACAGCCGCTCTTTCAAAAAATCTCAATGACTCCTCTTCCTCCTTGCTGGTAGCGTAATCGATCATGTTTTGAAAATCATAGTAGTGATTTATTAGACGACCGTTAACAATGTAATACGCTTGCTCTACATGGCTAATCAACTCCCCTCTTCTTTCAGAGAAATAGGCCTCCACTTGGCGTGGAAACATCTCTGTGTTGAAACCAACCAGTGCCTGTTTATCAATTTTCCCCTGTGACCAATCAGGGTTTTGATCTGATAGTCGAGCCTTGTATGAATTAAAAGAAACAACGTCTAACTCTGGCTTAAATACATCACATCCCACAAAAAAACCTTCCCGAAAGGAAGGTTGTCCGCCTCCTCCTGCTCGGGAAGAACCTCAATTTATTCTTAAAGCACAGTTCCTGACTTCCCCGCCCCGCGAAGCTTGACGCGAAGTGGGATCACAGTTGCGGCACAGTCCCGGAATCACACCGGGTTCCTGATCCCTTTAAGACTATTTAATTGTTAAATAACTAATTCTTTTTAGCCAACCTTTATTTCTGATCACCGCGGCCAGTTCCACACCACCGCCAACTAATATCATGCTGCTCACCGCATGCAGTTTTAAAAACAACAAGCCCATCCAATAACACCTGACCAAACCTTGCCAGGTGTGCGGATACAACCCGCCTATCAACCAGACGCCAAAGTTAGTGTAAAAATAAAAAAACAAAGCCCCCAATAACCCATAGCCTGCTCCGGCCAAACTTCTTTTCCTTCCCTGCCACTGCTTTAACCACCCTCCCCCCGCGGCGATTAAACCAAAAGCGCTCCAGGTAAAAATTAAGATTGCCGTATTGCCAATCACCATATCCGAAATCATCAAGACTAACACCGCTACCATTACTCCCCACCTTCTGCCTAAATAAATTGAGGCAATCACACTTACGGTCATCACCAGCTCCACATTAGCCCCTAAATCAAACCAGAGTCGTTCGCTGACTGCCACCAAAATTAATAGTGTGGCTATTAAAAGTTTTTTCATCTTTAAAACTCCGGTTTAATATAGCGCCACTCGACCGCGTCACCGGCCTTTAGCTCTTGCTTGTCTGCGGCCACTTCTCCTGACTTATCATTGATAAAATAAATCCAGGCCTTGTCTGTTGTATTCTTTTTTCCGTTCACCTCTTCTACCAGGCTGCCAAAATCATATGCTTTAACCTTAATCTGCCAGCTCTTCAACTGTCCCAAAGCTTCCAAAGCTTCCAAAACTGTTTTCGCTTTGACTGTTTCTTCTGCTGCCTCTGTCCCAAAATCAACTTTAATACTCACCTCCGCTGCTTGCTTCGCCTCCGGCTTATCCTTTAGGCTGATTGCCTCTATCATCTGCTTAACCACTTGTTTTTCCCTGCCTGTGGTTTTTTCAGCCAACATCTCTAACACCTCTCTGTGTTTTTTTATGGCTAGGCTCAATTTCTCTCTAAACCCTGCCGCTCCTTCGCTATCTTTCAGTTTTTGTGACTCTATGACTGCTTGTTCCAAATACTTCTCCGCTTTAGTTAAAGTTGTCACCCCCAAACCCGGTTTATTGCCGTCAATTAATGCCCAACCCGCTCCCAGTCTTTTATCTGCATAAGCCAGTAACTTTTCTGCTTTAGCTAAAGAGTTTGTGGTTAACCACAGCTGCACCCTGTCTCTGCCCATTTTCAACCAATACAAAGGGTGGTCCGGCAAAATTCCCGGATAAGGCAGGTAATAATTTACCTTTTCCGCCACCTCTCCCGCTTGCGCCTGTATCGGACTTACCCTAACCGTCGCTATACTTAAACTCAAAACCGCTACCAACAACCCAGCCATTAATCCTGATTTCTTCATATCTTACCTCCTTGATAACCTAATTTATTTAAAACCTTTTTTAAGGTTGCCTCCCGGTCATTGGCATAAGTATCAATCGTTAAATCATAAAGTTTAGGGTTATAAAAATCTATTTTGCCTCCCCCCACCCACTCTTGCCACTCTTTTTGATACAGCCTCGACCACTTGCTAAGGTTCTGTTTCTCCCGGTCAAATATATGCACCTTTGCCTCGTCCACTGACACCTTGTCCCGGTTCACAATCCGGTCCACCCTCACCCCGTCGCTGCTGCAATATAAAAGTACTTTTAGCACTCCCGTCAACCCTTGCGCTACAAAACCAGACAGCCAGGAATCTATCACCTTTCCTTTTTCCTTTTGCAGTGTCTGTCTCATCCCATAATCCACCTTCCGGTCAAACTCGTCGCCATAAACCGTTGCCGGATGATGGACTTTAACTTTTTTGTCAAACAAACCATTCTTAATCGCATAAGCCCGCATAAAATCTCCCCCGGAAAAATACTCCCACTTCAATTTATCTGCCAAGCCTTTTCCTAAAGTTGAAGACCCGGCTCCGGGCAAGCCTGAAATCGTCACGTTTCTATACTCCATGTAATCGTTATTTTTACATATTTGCTACAATAAATCCATGCCTAAAAAGCTAAAAGCTAAATACATAATACTAATTTTCTTCTTTCTTCTAATCAGCGTTATTGCTTTCCAAGGCCTGCCCTCACCTTCTAGGCTGGCCTCTGATCAATTTCCTGTCTCCACCAAAATCTTGGACCGAAACGGCCAGCTTCTTTACGAAATCTATGCCGACCAAAACCGCACTCCGGTTAAATTAACCGATTTACCTGATTCTGTTTTAAAGGCCACGATTGCCATTGAAGATAAAAACTTTTACCGTCACCACGGCTTCGCCTGGGAAGGCATCACCCGGGCTTTTTTAAACACTATTTTTAAAAAAAACCTTCAGGGCGGCTCCACTATCACCCAGCAACTGGTCAAAACCACTCTGTTAACCCCGGAAAGAACTTTAAAAAGAAAACTTCGTGAAGCCATTCTTTCTTTTGCTACCGAAGTCCGCTACTCAAAAGATACTATTCTGGAAATGTACTTAAACCATATTCCCTACGGTGGTACTAGCTACGGAATTGAACAGGCTGCCAGACTTTACTTTAATAAATCCAGTCATGATTTAAGCTTGGCCGAAGCTGCCTTACTGGCCGGTTTGCCTCAAGCTCCCACCCGTTACTCTCCTTTCGGCGCCAACCCGGACATTGCCATCGCCCGCCAGCATCAAGTCTTAACCCGTATGCTTGAAGACGGCTATATTAACCAGCAGGAGTATCAACAGGCCCTTGATACTCCCTTAAACTATGCTCCCCAGACCCAAAACTTAAAAGCGCCCCACTTCTCCTTATATATTAAGGAGTTGCTCGTCGACCAATACGGTTCCGGCCTGGTTGAAAAAGGCGGCTTAAGAGTCACTACTTCCCTGGATCTTGATCTTCAGGAATATGCTGAGGCCGCCATTGCTACCGAAGTGGCTAAACTTAAAAAAGCCAATGTTTCTAATGCCGCCGCCCTGATCACCAAACCCCGAACCGGCGAAATCCTGGCTATGGTTGGTTCCAAAGACTATTTTGCCACTGATATCGACGGTAACGTTAATGTCACTACCCGCCTCCGCCAACCCGGCTCCTCCATCAAACCGATCAACTATGCTGTTGGTTTGCTCAAAGGCTATACCCCCTCCACTATGTTTATCGATGTTCCTGTTTGCTTTCATGTTGCCGGTCAGCCCAGCTACTGCCCTAGAAACTATGACAATAAATTCCATGGCCCGGTCCAGATGCGTTTTGCTCTCGGCAGCTCTTTTAATATACCTGCCGTCAAAATGCTGGCCGCCAACTCGGTTGAATCCATGGTTGCTACTGCTTCGGCTATGGGAATTACCACTTTTAAAGATCCCTCCCGCTACGGCCTGTCTCTGACCTTGGGTGGTGGCGAAGTCCGTATGGTCGACATGGCTGTGGCTTTCGGCGTCTTTGCCAACGCCGGTCTTAAAGTCAATCTCACTCCCATCCTCAAGGTCGAAACTTATCAGGGCAAAGTCTTAGCCACACTTAATTTGGACCAAGAGCTTCCGGTTGGTGAAAAAGTTCTGCCTCCGGAAATTACCTATCTCATCTCTCACATCCTTTTGGACAATAATGCCCGGGCCCAAGCTTTCGGCACCAACTCCCAATTGGTCATCCCCGGCCATGCTGTTTCGGTTAAAACCGGTACTACCGATGATTTGCGGGATAACTGGACCATTGGCTTTACTCCTTCTTTTTTAGTCGCCACCTGGACCGGCAACAATGATAACTCACCCATGTCTCCCTGGTTAGTCTCCGGTGTTTCCGGCGCTGCCCCTATCTGGCATCAGCTGATGGCCCAAGTCTTGGCCGGAAAACCCGATGAATGGCCTAAAAAACCGGAAAATGTTATCGGCGCTCAAGTCTGCAGCTTAAGCGGTTATCGGCCTAACCCTGACTTTCCTTGCGAAACCCGCTACGAGTATTTTATTAAAGGCCAGGAACCGCCAATTGAACCAAACTTGAAACGCGGTGTCTGGATCGATACCACCACCAATCGTCCCCCCGAACCAAATGTGACCGAAAATCTTGAACTCCAGGAGCATCTTATGCTCTCCGACCCGGTTCAAACAGATTACTGCCTTGACTGCCCCAAAGAAATCGATGATAAGGGCCAAATCAAAGAAGCGCCTTATTCTATTAATAAAATCCCTTAATCCAGCCCCCTTTTTTTATTCTTATAGGGTATAATAACTTTTATGGCTCGATTCCGCCGCCCGTCCCGAATTTCTTTAAATCCCTTCACCGGGCTTGGCCTTTTTTTGCAGGCAATCGGCCGGCTGACCTATAAACTCATCTTCCTTATCATCCGTCTAACCTTTAAACTTATTCTTCAACTAATTAAACTCGCCTCTCAAGCCGCAAAACAGCTCAAACTCCCCCATCTTACTCTTCCTAAACTCACTCTTCCCAAACTCACTCTCTTCCGGCTTAAACTGTCTCCTTTTATCTACTCTCTTTTATCAGTAGTTCTCGCTTTTTTTATTATCTTTTACTGGTTTATCTTAAAAGATCTGCCCAAAGCCACTGACCTGGTTAACCACCAACCCACTCTGTCCACCAAAATCTACGATCGCCATAACGTTTTATTATTTACTTTCTATAAAGACCAAAATCGTACCCTCATGGCTTTAAAAGATATTCCTGCCCATTTTAAATTAGCCACTCTGGCGATTGAAGACAGCCAATTCTACAATCATCAAGGTGTTTCTTTTAAAGGTATCTCCCGGTCTATAAAACAAATTATCTTTAACCAGGAGCTTCAGGGTGGTTCCACTATCACTCAACAGCTGATTAAAAACGCTTTACTAACTCCCGAGCGGACCCTAGTAAGAAAACTCAAAGAGTTAATTCTCACTTTTGAAGTCGAATTGATCTACTCTAAAGATCAAATCTTGGAAATGTATCTTAATCAAGTCAGTTATGGCGGCACTGCTTACGGCGCCGAACAAGCCTCTCAAACTTACTTTGGCAAATCCATTAAAGACGTTAATCTGGCCGAAGCGGCTTTATTGGCCGGTTTACCGGCTTCCCCTACCACCTACTCTCCTTTTGGTTCTAACCCCTATCTTTCCATCTATCGCCAGCACCAAGTCTTAAACCGCATGGTCGAAGAACGTTACGTCGCTCCCCTGGAAGCCGAACTGGCCAAACAACAAAAAATCCTGCTCGCCCCCCAAACTCAAAACATTAAAGCCCCTCACTTTGTCATGTATATTAAAGATCTTTTGGTTAAACAATTCGGTGAAACCATGGTTGAGCAAGGCGGTTTAAATGTTATTACCTCCCTGGATTTTAATCTCCAGAAGCAGGCTCAAACTTTGGTGACTCAAGAAATTAACCAGCTCTTTCCTTTGCACATCACCAACGGCGCCGCTCTTATCACTATTCCCAAAACCGGTGAAATCCTAGCTATGGTTGGTTCCCGCGACTACTTTGATACCCAGCGCGACGGCCAAGTTAATCTAACGACAGCCTTAAGGCAACCCGGTTCAGCCATCAAACCGGTTAACTACTCTGTCGCTTTAACTAGCGGTTACACTGCCGCTTCCGTCATCCAGGACTCACCCGTCACTTACGACATTCCCGGTTCTAAACCCTATTCCCCGGTCAACTACGACGGTAAATTCCATGGGACAGTCACTTTGCGCCTTGCTTTAGCCAACTCCTACAACGTCCCGGCTGTTAAAGTTTTAGCCAGTTATGGCGTTGACAAAATGATCAATCAGGGAAAAAACTTAGGCATTACCACCTGGAACCAACCCGAACGTTACGGCCTGTCTCTGACTTTAGGCGGCGCTGAAGTCAAGATGGTGGACATGGCGGTGGTTTTTGCTACCTTTGCCAATCAGGGCCTTAAAGTCAACCTTCATCCGATTCTTAAAGTTACCGACAGTAAAAACAAACTTCTTTTAGACTTTAGCTGTGACGATATTCCTAAAATCACTCTGTCTCAAGCGGCCGTGGCTGCCCCTCAACACCAAACTTGTCAACCTGATCCGGTTTTAAATCCCAATGTCGCCTATCTTTTAACCGACATCTTGTCCGATCCTTATGCCCGGTCCCAAGCTTTCGGCTTAAGAACCTATCTTAATATTCCTAATCATCAAGTGGCCGTTAAAACCGGGACCACCAACGACAAACGCGATAACTGGACTATTGGTTATACCACCGACTACCTGGTTGCCGTTTGGGTCGGTAACAATGACAATACCCCCATGGCTCAGGTTGCTTCCGGTATTACCGGCGCCTCTCCGATTTGGAATAAAATCATGGTCCAGCTTCTAAAAGATAAACCTGGCCATAAATTCATCCCTCCGGCTAACTTGGTCAAAGCCAATATCTGTACCTTAACCGGCCAACTTACCTGCGAAGGCTGTCCTTCAAAAGAAGAGTTTTTCATTCCCGGCACCGAACCAACTCAGCATTGCTCTGCCGAACAAATTCAAAAAATTCAGGAAGAACGGGATAAAATCCTCACCGGTATTTCTATTAGCCCCTAACTCACTTTCCCAGCCACTCCCACACCACCCTGGAAATCTTTGGTAACACCGCTTGAGCCTCACCGTCATTAATATTATCGCTCATCACGCAAATCACATAAGCCTTTTTAGCCTCCACAATTCCGCAATCATTCACCACCCCTGCTTCACTGCCAAATTTATGCCTGACTTTGACTCCGCTGGGCACTCCGGCCGTAATTCTATCCTCTAAAACCGTATTGGTTAAATTTTCTAAAAGCTCCTGCCGGCTGGCTGGACTTAAAAGCAAACCTTGAAAAATATCCATCAATAGCTTCCCCGTTTCCTCCGCTGTCGTTTCATTCTCTTTTAACAACGTCTTTTCTAAACCCCATTTATTTATTTCTGTCTGCACTGCCTTGTATCCTTTAAGTTTCTTAATCAGCACCTCTGCTCCCATATTGTCGCTCTCGTTGGCTGCCAAAAACGCCACCCTTTGATAGCTGTACTTTGTTCCTGCCGGTTGATTCTGCATACTGCCGGTTCCATAAACCCATCTGTCTTTCTCGTCTAAAACATAAATTTCGTTAGGATCTAACCTGGCTTGATCTGTCGCCTGGTAATAAGCTGCCAACACCGCTAGTTTGATCATTGATGCTGCCGTCATCACTTTATCTTCATTAATCTTTAACTCTTTATCTCCTTCTGTCTGCTTCACATAAATTCCGTAATCCCCGGTCAAACCCTCTAATAATTTATTTACCGCTGTCAACATGTCGTCTTGCCTCTTTATCTCTACTTTAAATCCCAACACTTCTGACACGTCCCGGTTATCGCCAATTGGCTTCTCAATCGTAATCACATCTTCTTTATTCCATTCCTGCCATTTTTGTTTTAATTCAACCGGTAAATAAAACATCAAGCCTAAAACTATTGTTATCACTAAGCCGATCAAAGTCTGCTTTCTGCTGCCTGCCTCTCCTATCGTCTTTCTCGGCCTTCTTCTCCATTTTTCTTCACCCTGTCCGCCCGCCGGCGGAACCAAGTCTTTACCTTGAAACTCAAGTTGCTTATCACTCATATTTTAACATCGGTCTCAAACAGCAGGCCCGCTTTTGGTCCATAATTACCGACTACCGCCGCTCCATTAACAATTCCCAACCTCAACGCCTTTTTTAACTCAAACCCTTTAATCAAACCCGCCACCAAACCGCAGCCAAACGCGTCTCCTGCCCCGGTTTCCTCGACTGTTTTTACTTTAATCGCTTCCAGTTGTAATTTGTTTCTCCCGCTGATCAAACTGGCTCCTTTCCGCCCCTCGGTTACTACCGCTATTTTGGCTCCCAACCGTCCCACGTCTCTTAATATTTCCTCTTTATTGCCAAACATGTGTTTGGTTAATCTGGCTGCTTCCTGCCGGTTCAAAAGCAATACTGCCACTTTAGGCAAAAACGCTTTCAGTCGGCTTCCCGCCTCAATCTCTTTTGACCCCGGATTTAAGGCTACTTTAATCCCCTTCTCTTCCGCTGTCCTGATAATCTTGGTGAGCATATTAAAATCCCCCCCCAAAGAAGACACATAAAACCAGTCCGGATCCAGTTTGTCCCATTCCACCTTATGCCACGCTAACTGATTGCTGGCTCCCCGGTATACCAAAGCCGATCTGCCTCCCTCTTCGCTGACTAAAATTGTCGAGTAACTGGTTTGTTCGTCCACCTGTTGCACATATAGCCGGCTCACCCCTTCCCGCCTTAACTCTTTTCTTATAAACAACCCCCAGTCATCCTTGCCTACCGAGCATACCGCTGCCGTCTGCAAACCCAGTCTTTCAAACCCGACTGCCGTATTCGTCGCTCCCCCGCCCGTGGTGATCACCATTCTGGTAACATTAATTTTGCCCCCATAAACCTCACACATTGCCGTTCCTGTCGCCACCCGGCTTGATTTAACCATCTTAAAATCAGGCGATGATAAATACACATCCACAAAAGCGCTGCCAAATGTCACTACATCAAACTTCATAGTTTTATTCTAACCCGTCTGCGCTTGCCCTGCCAACTCTTTCAGCCGCCGGTACTGCTTCTCTACTTCTTCGGCTTGCCACAAACAACTGCCGACCGCTAATAAATCAGCTCCTGCTTTGACGCAAACCGCAATCGTCTTTTCATTTACCCCTCCATCCACACAGATCTCTTTCTCAAAGCCTTTTTGTCTTAAAAGTCTAACTCTTTTTAAACCTTCCTGGCTTAAGGTTTGACCTTCTTTGCCGGCTCTGACCATCATCACCAGCAACTGATCTGCCTTTTTAGCCACCGGCCAATCCAACTCCTCTAAATCTGTTTCCAAATCAATCGCCAACCCCGCTTTTAAGCCTAAGGCTTTGGCCTCCTCAACAAATTCCAACTGGCTGCTCATATTTTCAATCTGCCCGATGGCTGTTTTAATTCCCTCTTTAGCGCAAACCTCCAGCCAATCGGCCGGCTCTAAAGTCATTAAATGAACATCTCTGTCTAAAGTCGTTGGCCAGCTGACCATTTTTTCCGTTGATAAAGTCGGCTCGCTGGTAAACGCCTCATCAGCCACATCCAGCTGCACCCTGTCAACTATTCCTTCATACTGCTCCAACCTGGCTTCCAGCGTCTCCGACTTCCTGACAAATATTGTAGGAATTATTATTGGTTTCATTTTCAGGTTTACCCGGCTTGCCCCGCGTATGCTGGGGCTTGCCCCGCGTATGCTGGGGCGCATGCCCGGGCCAGCTCCATCATTCTGACTACATAGCCCCATTCATTGTCATACCAGGACAAAATCTTTACCAAATCACCGTCAATCACCCGGGTCATCTCCAAGTCTACTAAGGCTGAATATTCTGATCCGATCACGTCGGCCGAGACTATTGGTTTATTGGTTGTTCCTAAAATATTCTTTAAATACCCCTGTGAAGCCTTAATCAAAGCTTGATTCACTTCTTGAACAGTTGTCTTTTTCTTGACTAAAAAAGTAAAATCTGTCAAAGACCCTGTCACCACCGGCACGCTGATCGCTATCCCGTCAAACAAACCATTAAGCTCCGTCACCACCTTACCCGTGGCTAAGGCCGCCCCAGTGCTGGTGGGAATAAGGTTGACTGCCGCGCTTCTGGCTCTTCTTAAATCCTGATGCGAATTATCCAGCAGCCTTTGATCTGATGTATAAGCATGAATTGTGGTCATCCCGGCTTTCAGCACCCCAAACTCCCTTACCATCACCAGAGCCACCGGCGCTACACAATTGGTGGTACACGAAGCATTGGAAATCACCTTCTCCGTTCCCACCTTATCCGCATTTATTCCCATCATATAAATCCCTGCCTTGCCGGCAGGCAGGCCTGCTTCGTCCCCTTTGGGCGGAGCCGACAACAACACCTTTTTGGCTCCGGCCTCTATATGATCATCCGCTTCTTCCGGTTTTCGAAACTTTCCGGTACATTCCAGCACCAAATCCACTTCATACTTTCTCCAAGGCAGCTTTTTCGGCTCCAACTCTGCCAAGATTGGAATCTTGACTCCATCCACTACTAAATTATTACCTTCAACCCCTACCTCCCCCTGATACTTACCGTAAGTCGAATCATACTCAAACAAATGCGCCCAGCCGGCTGTGTCCATCTTGCCCGAAGTATTAATCGCCACGATCTCCATTGTCCCTTTATGCTTCTTCAGCGCCACTCTCAAGGCCAATCTGCCCATTCTGCCAAAACCATTAATCGCTACTTTAATCATACAAAATTATTATCTTCAATCTGCTTTATTTTATCAATTCTTCTTTGATATTTCTCCTCCGTCAATAAACTTGCCTCCAGCCAAATCTTAATCATCTCAATCACCAATTTTTCATCCACATAATCTGCCGGAATTCCCAATACATTGGCATCACGGTGTTCCTTTGCATGCCTGGCAGTTTCCAGGCTCCAAACCTCAACCGCATGTACTCCTTTAAATTTATTAGCTACCAAAGCCATCCCTCCGGCCCGACAAAATAACACTCCTTTATCTTGGCTCCCCTTCACTTTCTCAGCCACCTTCACGCCGAAATCCACAAAATCATCCAGCGGATCATAAACAGTATTCCCCAAATCTTCATAATCTATATTTTGAGTTTTAAGCCACACCTTAATTCTTTCTTTTAATTCAAACCCCCCATGGTCAGCCCCTAAATATATCATAGATATAAATCCGAAATCATTAATTTGATTTTCTCATAATTGCACTAAATATTTTCATCAATTCTGTAGCTTCTTGTAATAGCTGTTTTTGCTGTATCTGTAGTTGACTACTTGTCTCGATTAATTGGAGCCAATAAGCGCTTTCTTTTGCCTCTTTTCGTGAAATTTTTATTCTATGGACAAAGTCTTTCTTGCTTAAAGATTCATTGGCTTCAATGTAGTTAGCACCTATAGACCCTGAAGCCCGGATCAACTGTTTGCCGTCTTCGATATTCTGAATACTCTTGGGAATTTTTTTAACAAACACCCTCGCCTGTTTGGCAAACTGCAGTGTTCGTTCCTCCAGATCATATTGTTTTGAATTTTGTGATTTATTGATTATCATTTGTTTCGAATTTCGTGCTTGGTGCTTCGTGCTTACCAAACACAGTTTGGTTAGGTCATAAACGCCTTTTCTTGACAAATTTCACAATGGCTATGGTCAAAGTTAGCCATTTCTTCTTCAAAATCAATTAAAGCTTTTAACAGTTCTTTTTCATCCTCAACAATCTTAAACACTTTCATGGCTTTTTCCGGAATCAAGAGTTTTTCCCGCAATACCTTGATAATCTTATGCCAAAACTTCCCGTATAAAATAAATGGCTTATGATGAGGGTAATAAAGCTTGGCTAATACCCAGCTGGTTCCCAGTTCGGATAAAGTTCCTGTTCCGCCTTTAAAAATAATAAAACAGTCGGCGCGTTCTATTAATTTAAACATCCTCTCAATATAATTAGTTGTTTTAATTTCTCTGTCCACTCTATTGACTAAATATCTACCCTCAAAACCGGGCGCGTCATGCGGTGAAAAAGTAATCGCAATTGTTTCCCCGCCAACCGACACTGCTCCTTGAGTCGCCGCATTCATTATTCCCGGCCCGCCGCCATTAACAATCGTGTATCCCGCCTTGGCTAAAATTGCCGCCGTCTTAAATGCTTCCTGATAATATTTACTGCTTGAGTTGAATTCTGAAGACCCAAAAAAAGCAATATCTTTAATTAATCTGACCGGAGCCATAGTGCAATCACTATAGCATAGAAATTAGGTCAATTAAAAATTTCCCTCTAATACATGCGCTGCCGGCGCCGGATCACCGTCTTCAGGTTCTCTGGTAATCACTACTCCTTTAAACTCACTCTTGTCTTCATCGGCTTGATAGTAAAGTTTTCCCTCTCCGTTGATTTCTGCCATCCTGCCGGTTGAGAAAAAGCCTTTGTCGCTAACCAGCCAACCTTCATAGAAAAAACCTTTGTCTAAGCCGGCCAGCTTGCTGGCTTCCACCTTTAACGCAAACTTTTTCTCGCTTGCGTGTCTCCAGGCTGTTCCCACCGCTTGCCCTCCGCTCACGTCTTTAAGCATGGTCATCTCTGCCCCTTCATTGGCAAAAATCTCGTCAATCGCTTGCTTTTCCGCTTCGCTCATCGGTTGCTTTAAGGCCGCCTCCCCCTCCATCATTTTAGATGACTCCAGGATAATTTCCGGCAACACCTCTTCCTCTTCAGGTTTTTGTTTTTTAAACAACCAGACCCCGCCAATTACTAAAATCAGTATCACTCCTATGGTAATAATTTGTCTCAAGAGTTTATTATCCATTAATCCGTTCATTTGGCCTCCTTTAATTAACTAAATTTGATCTGCCTATAATATATCCTATATCGAATTAACTTTCAAGCCCAGGCTTTTATCTTTCCAGTATAATTAAGCGGTGAAAATATTAATCGTTTCAGCCAGCTATCCGCCTTATATCAGTGGTGTGGCCACTTCAACCGCCAACTTAGCCAACTATTTATCAAAATTTCACGAGATTAAAATTATTGCCGGGGGCAGTGTTAGCCGACCACGAAAAAAACAACTCAATCCCAATTTAACTTTATATCTTTTCCCTGGCATTACCATTAGACGCCAAAAACAGTCTCTCGTCCTCCCCTACCCTTATCCTAAACAAATCAAGCAAATCATTACCAGCTATCAACCAGAGATTATTCATCTTCAAGATTTTAGTCCAATTCACCTTTCAGTCTTTAACTTAGCTAAGCAACAGCATATCCCGGTGCTGATGACTCACCATTTCACCGCCGAGTTTGTCGTGAAGACAATCATTGCCAATTCTAAGCTCTCCAATCGCCTCAGTCAAAGCCTGACCACTAAAGAGCTAATCTACCGCTTGGTCAATCTGTTTTATAATCATTGTCAGCTCATTACCGTTCCTAACCATAACCTAATTGCTTATCTTAAGAAAGCTCATTTAAAAACACCGGTCGTCGCTATTCCCAATGGTATTTTTATAAAAAATTTTCAGCGCAAAACCAAGCTCACCAAGGTGCTCAAACAATATGCCATTACCCAACCGCAAATGATTTTATATGTCGGCCGCTTGGAAATTGACAAAAATATTGATGTCTTAATTGAGGCTTTTAAAATCGTTCATCAGTATAACCCGCAAACTAGTCTGGTCTTGGTTGGCAATGGCAACAAAAAACTGCAATTATTTAACCAGGTTAAAAAGCTTCACTTGACTGATTCAGTTTATTTTGTCGGGGAAATTGATAATACCAGCCCCCAGTTAAGTCATCTCTATAATGCCGCCTCAATTTTTGCCAGTGCTTCAATTATTGAAAGTCAGGGAGTGGTTTTTATTGAAGCTATGGCCGCCGGCTTACCGATCGTTGCCTGCCAAACCCCAATTTTAGCTTCAATTATTAACCCGGGTATTAATGGACTGTTGTTTGAATTAGGCAATCCCGGAGCTTTGGCCGTATGTTTACAAAAACTCTTAAGCGATCAGAAATTAAGAAGCGTTATGGCTGCTAATAATCGCCGGTTGAGCAAACAATACGATATCAGCCTTACGAGCCAACAATATCTTAAGGCTTACCAATCTCTTATTTAAAAAATCCCGCACCATCTGGGTGCGGGATATAACTTTAAAATTAAAGTTCAACTTTAGGCCTTCTTTAGCACTGGCATTCCGGTTCTACTTGTCTCAATTACTTTATAACCGCCTGGCACTGAGTCTAAAGAGCCACTTCTTACGTCTCGGGCAAAGAAGTAAATCCTTTGCTTCTTACCACCACGCAAAGTTACATCTTTGAAGTGAAGGTAATAAGTGACGCCTTTTGAGTTTTTGAATGAAAAAGCCATTTTCTACTCACCTCCCTTATATTATCTTGGGCAGATATTTTCTACCTCTTATAGCCTAGATCAATTCTTAGCCAGTTGTCAAGAGGAAGCCGGCCACACCTTTTTATTCGTTTGCGCGTCATAAATTTCAATCGCATTGGTTGGACAACTCTGGGCTCCCAGTAAAATGTTTTCTGGTGTATCCCCGTTTTCATCCGTCACATAAACAATATTATTTTCATCTAGCTGATACACTTTTGGCGCAATTCCCACACAAGAAGCCGCTCCGATACATTTTTCCTTGATAATCTTGATCTTATACTTTGCCATCTTAACTCACCTCCCTTGTCCGCCAACCGGCGGATTAGTAAAACTTTTCAAAATGAACCTGCTCTTTTAACACCCCTGTCTCCAGCGCCAACTGTTTTATGTCCTCCATCATTCTCGGATTGCCGCAGAGATAGACTCCCCAGTCCTGATTCAATCCCAACTCTTTTATTTGACGAGTTACATAACCGCTTTCTAATGGCCAGTTTTCCGGTGGTTGGGACAACAGTAACTGATAATTAAAATTGGTAAAACTTTCACGCCTTAATCTGAAATCCTCCTCCCAAAACATATCTTTTACATCCCTTAATCCCCAGTAAAGCCAAATCTCCCGCTTATCTTGTCTTCTTTCCAGTAAATCCAAAATCATGCTTCTCAAGGGCGCAATCCCGGAACCGGTTGCTACAAAGAGTAATTTCTGCTCCTTATCCTGAGCCTCTTGAAGAACAAACCTGCCCAAAGGTCCTAAAAAACTTACTTCGTCGCCCGGCTTTAAATTTTTTAAATAACTTGAACCCTTACCTCCCGGTATTATCTCCACACATAACTCAATCGCGTGATTCATTCCTGGCCCGGAAGCTATCGAATAACTTCGCCTTTCCCCTTCACCAATGCCTAACGACACATACTGCCCGGCTAAAAACTCCATCAGGTACGGTTCAACCAACTCAATATCTATATACTGATACTTGTCGTTTAATAGAATATGTTCCGCGACTTTACCTTTAAACTGCTGTGGTTTGGTCATATTAAAGAGTATAAGGAACTCGTTTCTTAAAATCCACTTGTTTTAATCTTTGTTGGACTTTTATACTCTGTTTTTTTCCTTGCAACACTAGATCCGCCATTTCATAAGAAAACCCCAGTTCTTTTTCATCGGTTTGTCCCGGCCACAACCCGGCCGTTGGCGGCGCCTGAAGAATCTCTTTTGGAATCCCTAGTTCATCCGCCAACTGCTTCACTTGTGTTTTATACAAATGAATTATCGGCTCAATATCTGCCGCCTCATCGCCAAATCTGGTGTAGTAACCTAGCAACTTTTCCGATTTATTTTCTGCTCCCACCACCAATGCGTTCAATCTTTTCGCTTGATCAAAACTATAAATCATTCTCACCCGCGCCATAATATTACCTAAACGGATTTTGTCTTTTACTTTAAAAGCATCTACAGCTGTCCCGATGTCTATCTTAATTCTGTTCCCTGCCGGAATTCTGGCAAAATCTAAAATTAAGTCAGAATTTTCTAAGCACTGTTTTTTATATGGCAGCTGCAACGTATAAACATTCTCCGCCCCTAAAGCTTTAGCTGTTAACACCAGCGCCACACTTGAATCCAATCCCCCGGAAACAGCAATAATCGCCTTCTTAAAACCCTCTTTTTGAAAGGTTTTTTTGATAAAAGCGATTATTCTTTCTGCTTCTTTTTTCATTAATGTTATTTTAAATTACTTTTAGCTATCGTTAAAACCTGAACTAGGCCTGCTGGTTTTTCTAATACAAAATCGGCCACCTCTCTTAAAAAAATGTCTGGATCAGCAGAAATATCTAAATTACCCTTTAAACCAATCACTCCACCGCCTCTTTCTTTGATTGCTCGACCTAAATTAATCGCCCCAAAACCATCTTCCACCAACACAGCCCCATTGGTTAAACATCCTGCCGCCGTCGCCTTTTCCACCTGGTTGTGTTTCACTACTAATATCCCCAAATCGTTAGTTTTCATTCTTACCAATGACAACCCAATATCTGCACCGATCTCTAAATTATCTTTTGCCGCCAAAGACATAATCGGTCTTAAAAATAAACTTTTTAGCCTGTTTAAATCGCCACCATAACTCCCGGTTTGCCTAAACCAAAACGAGGCTCGAGCTCGACCCTGCCATTGATGGTTGCCGCTGCAAAAACTGTCTGTTGGCAACTGCTCTGTTTCCCCCCAACTCTTCTTCCATCCGGGTTGATCCATCAATTTCCTTCTTAGTTCTCCGACAAACTGCAAAAAATTTTCCGGCACCAAATACTTCAATCTGCCGTTATCAATTACCGCTTGACCGCCTTCAATTATGGACACTCCCTCAAGCTTTAAACTGTGCTCTCTTAACCACTGCACAATATGTTCTCCTCTTTCCGTTGCCATACCAATTTTTACTCCGTTTTCTTCCAAAACCGTCAAGACCGGCAACAATTCTGGATCTAAAATTATTGTCTTGTTTAAACTATCACCCTTTACCAACACCCCGTCTCCATCTAACAACAACTGCCTTCCAGTCTTTAAATGCTCCCCTAACCAAACCCCGCATTGCTGCAAATTTTCTAAATCTTTTCCTGTTTCTTTTAGCATGCGTGTTATTATATCAAAGCTATGTTAAAACTGGCTGCTATCGGCGATTGTTGCGTTGATACCTATCCGCAATTAAATAAATTTTTCTTAGGTGGCACTAGTTATAATCTCTGTTTGGCCGCTCAAAAACTTGGCGCCGAAACCAGTTTAATTTCTATCATTGGTACTGATGAATGGGGTAAAAAATATTTAGACAGTTGTCACAGATATAAAATTAATACTGATTATTTATCGATTAAAAACGGCAAAACCAGCACTGTCCAAATTGATTTAGATCAGCAAAATCGGCCAATTTTCCATGATTGGCAACTTGGTGTTCTTAAGCCTTTCACCTTGACTCAAAAACAGCTTAATTTTATCTCCACTCAAGATGTTGTTCGTTGTATTTGCTTAAAACCGTTAATAAAAGTTTTTAAACAATTTTGTCATCTAAAAACTAAAGCTTTTAAAGTTGCTGATTTTTCCGGCGGCACGAAATACAGTCCTTCACTTACAATAATTAACCAGTCTGTTCCTTATCTTGATTTAATCGTTACCAGTCAGAGTTACCAGAATAAAAAAATCCTAGCACATTTACAAAACTTAGCCCGTAAATTTGATAAACTTGTTCTCGTTCTCCTCGGTTCTCGCGGCAGCCGGGTTTTTACCAAAGATAAAACTTACCTCCAGCCGGCAGTTACCACCAAAGCCACGGACACGACCGGCGCCGGCGACGCCTACTTGGCTACTTTTATTATTAAATACCTGCAAACCAAAAATGTCCAAAAAGCCATGTTTTTTGCCACCCAAGCTGCCGCTAAAAAAATTGCCCGTTTGGGTGCTTCTTCTTAACTAGCTGATTCAACACCACCCTGAGCTAAGTTACTGGCGGAATCAACTAACCTAGATTTACTGATTAACAAACCCGAACCAACAACAATGCATTGATATTTCTCTTTCATTTCTTACCAAGTATAATATTCATCCAGCCTAATACTATATGGAATTAAAGAAAAACAATCAAGAACTAATTAAAGAAATTAACTTTTGGCGGCAAAAACGCCAAGCAATAATCCTCGCCCATAATTATCAAGTTCCCGAGATTCAAGATTTAGCTGATTTTGTTGGCGATTCGCTGGAGCTATCCCAAAAAGCGGCCGAGACTGAAAATAGGCTCATTGTTTTTTGCGGTGTCCATTTTATGGCCGAAACCGCCGCTATTCTCTCCCCTAATAAAACTGTATTAATTCCTGACCCTAATGCCGGTTGCAGCCTAGCCAACTCCATTACTGTTGCTGAACTTCGCCGCTGGAAAAAAAAGTACCCTAACGCCTTAGTTGTTTTATACGTTAATTCTTCCGCCGCCATTAAAGCCGAAAGTGACTTCTGCTGCACCTCTACTAATGCTGTAAAAATAGTTAATTCTATTCCTAAAGATAAACCCATTCTCTTTGTTCCTGATATGTTTCTCGGTGACTATGTTGCTAAAATGACCGGTCGGGACAATATCATTGTTTATACCGGTGAATGCCATGTCCATGCCCGAGTTAGACCGGTCGATATTTTAAATAAATTAAAGGAATATCCTCAGGCAGAATTTCTGATTCACCCAGAATGCGGTTGTGTTTCTAACTGCTTAAGTTATGTTGCCAGCGGCGACTTACCCGCCGAAAAAACCCATATCTTCTCTACCGGCAACATGATTAAATACTGCCGGACTGCCACCGCTAAACAGTTTGTCGTCGCCACCGAAACCGGCATTATTCACCGCTTGCAAAAAGACAGTCCTGGGAAAAAATTCATTCCTGTCCGCGACGGGATGATTTGTCAATACATGAAAATGATTACTTTGGAAAAAGTATTGCATTCCTTGAAAAACTTGGAGTTTGAAGTAAAAGTTCCTCAAAAGATTGCCGAAAAAGCCAGAATTCCTATTCAAAGAATGTTGGAGTTATCCCAATGAACAAACGAAAGCGGTTAATTTATCTTTAGAAATTATCTGATTTAGTTTTTTCACCATCTTATCAATCTCCTTGTCACTAAATCCGTGCACCTTAGCTCCCTGTTCTAAGCTGTCAAAATCTGCCGCCATACAACCAACGCAATGCAAGCCGTAATCTTCCTGCAATACTGCCGCCAACTCCGGATAAATTCGGACCAACTCGCCCAAATTCATCCTCCTGTTAATTACTGGTTTTGTGTGATTGCTTTTTGGCATACTACTAATCCTAACGTCGCACATTTCATTCTGGTTAAACTAATCTTAACCCCCAACATTTTTACTATGTCTTTATCGGTCATCAATTGAACCTCGGCTACCCTCTTACCTTTAATTTTCTCGGTTAACATACTGGCTGCCGCTATCGAAATCGCACAGCCTTCGCCTTTAAATTTCACCGCCTCAATCTTGCCTTTCTTTACTTTCAGGCTCATCTCCATCAGATCCCCACAGCTGGCATTGCGATCGCTGGCTTGATGTGTCGCTTCCTTTAATGAACCGTAATTTCTCGGGTGCTTATAATGATCTAATATTTCTTCTCTGTATAAATCCATATAAATTAATTTGACGCAGGCAATACAAATTATGCCGAGTCAATATTTTCATTTAAATACTTTCCTTACTTTTTCTAATCCTTTAATTAAAGCGTCCACGTCTTTTTTATCATTATAAATATAAAAACTCGCCCTGATTGAGGCTACCAACCCAAACCGCTGATGCAAAGGCATGGTACAGTGATGGCCTGATCGCACCGCCACTCCCTCACTGTCTAAAATCTGGGCCACGTCATGTGGATGCACCTTGTCAAAACTAAAACTGATCACTCCTCCCCTGATCCTGACATCTTTAGGTCCATAAATTTTTATTTCCTTAATCTTGCCTAACTGTTTTAACGCATATTCTGTTATCTCCGCCTCATGTTTTCTGATCTCGGCTAAACCCAGGCGCTGGTGATACTTCACCGCTTCGGCCAGCCCGACTGCGCCTTCCACATTCGGTGTTCCGGCTTCCCACTTTTCTACTCCTTTCGCCCAGACTGCCGGTTTGTCAATATAGACTTCAGATATCATTCCTCCGCCGGTTAAAAACGGCGTCATTTCCTCCTGTCTCTCCTTTTTAATATATACCCCGCCGATTCCCATTGGCCCCAGCATCTTGTGGCCGGAAAAAGCTAGAAAATCGCAACCAACTTTTTTAACATCGATTCCCAGATGCTGCACTCCCTGGGCTCCGTCAACCAAAACCTTGACTCCGGCTCTTTTGGCCACCCTGACTATCTCCTCTATTGGACTAATCGTCCCCGTCATGTTTGACATGTGATTAACCGCCACCAGCTTGGTTTTTTTATTCAACTTCCTTTCAAAATCCCTCCAGTCCAACCGCCCTTCATCAGTCACGTCCGCCACTTGCACTTTAACCCCGAGCTTTTCTCCCGCTATCTGCCAGGGTAAAAAATTACTGTGGTGTTCCATCACTGTGGTTAATATTTCATCGCCAGGCTTTAACTGGTTTGCCACCCAGCTATAAGCCACTAAATTAATCCCTTCGGTGGTATTCCTGACAAACACCAGCTCATCCGCCTTAGCTCCGATAAACTCCGCCACCGTTTCCCTGGCTTGCTCATACATCTCATTGGCTTCTTCTGATAACTGATGTAAACCCCTGTGCACATTCGACATATGCTTCTCTTGGAAATCTTTGACCGCCTTAATCACCTGTTTTGGTTTCTGACTGGTCGCCGCACTGTCCAAATAAACCAGCTGCTTGCCATGCTTGCCCGCCGCGGCGGGAATTCTCCTTTTCAGGATCGGAAAATCTTTTTTTATCTCTTCTACTTTAAGCATATTTTGATATTTTACCATCTTTACCCCACTTTTCCTTCCATATTAAGCTCAATCAACCGGTTCATCTCCACCGCATATTCTAATGGCAGTTGCTTGATTACCGGTTCCATAAATCCATTCACAATCATGCTCATCGCCTCTGCTTGACTTAATCCCCGGCTTTGCAGATAAAACAACTCTTCCTCGGCTATCTTGCCGGTTTTAGCTTCATGCATCGCTACCACTTCATCTTCCAAAATCTCCATCTGTGGGTATGTCTTGGCTTGGCTTTTTTTATCTAAAATTAATGACTCGCAACTCATGCTGCTCTTGGCCCCCTTGGCCCCTTTCACGATCTTTACTAAACCCCTGAAACTGGTCGCTCCGCCGTCTTTGCTGATCGACTTCGCCACTATATTCGAACTGGTCTCTTTGCCGATATGTATCACCTTTCCGCCTGTGTCCAGCTCCTGTCCTTTTCCGGCCAGACTCAAAGACAAATGGTTCGCTTTGGCTTTGTTACCGGTTAATATGCTTGAAGGGTAGACCATGGTTTTCTTGCTTCCCATGCTCCCGGACACCCACTCCATTAGTCCGTTTTCTTGAACTATGGCTCTTTTAGTTGCCAAGTTATACACATCCCTGCTCCAATTCTGCACCGTTACATATTTAACCCTGGCTTTCTTACCTACAAAAATCTCCACCACTCCCGCATGCAACGACTCCTTTTGATATGTCGGTGCGCTGCAACCCTCAATAAACTCTAAACTCCCTTCTTCTTCCACAATTATTAATGTATGTTCAAACTGCCCTCCTCTCATTAAATTCAGCCAAAAAAATCCTTGCAGCGGTTCACTTACCTTAACCCCTCTGGGCACATAAACAAAACTGCCCCCGCTCCACACCGCTCCGTGCAAAGCACTGAACTTATTGTCTTCCGCCTTAATGCACTGACTCATAAAATACTGCTTCACCTGCTTTGGATACTGCTTCACTGCCTCATCCATGTCGCAAAACACCACCCCCAACTTCTCCATTTTATCTTTCAAGTGTTGATACACCACTCCGCTGTCCCACTGCGCCCCCACTCCGGACAACCAACGTCTTTCGGCCTGAGGAATCTTTAAGTTTTCAAACGTTTCTCTGGCTTTTTTTGGCACGTCAGCCCAACTTCGCTTAGCTTCTCCTTCAGGCTGTTTAAAATATGTGAAACTCGAAAAGTCCAAACCTGATAAATCTGCTCCCCACTTTGGCATCGGCTTGGCTTTAAACACCCTTAAAGCCTCCAGCCTCTTGTCAAGCATCCACTTTGGCTCCTTTTTGCTTAAAGCTATCTCTCTCACCACTTTTTCACTCAATCCCCTCATATCCCTCCTGTTCCAATTTTTCCACCAGCTGCCTGCCTCCGCTTTTTACTATCCTTCCCTCTTTCATCACTACCACCTTGTCCGGGTTAATATAATCTAAAATCCTCCGGTAATGAGTAATCAGCATTATCCCCATTTTTGGATTTTGCCGCTTTACCCGCTTAATCCCCTCAGCCACTAGCTTTAACGCATCAATGTCTAATCCTGAATCAATCTCATCTAAAACCGCATATTTGGGCATCAAGCCAATTAACTGCAGCATCTCTAATCTTTTTCTTTCTCCCCCTGAAAATCCCACATTAACTGATCTTTTTAGCTGCTTAGCTTCTATCTTTAATAATCCGGCTTCATGATTTAACCACTGTTTAAACTCAGTTAACTTAACGCATCTGTCTACCTGGCCGGTTCGTTCACAAGCCGCATTCCTGCAATTAACTATCGCCGCTCGCAATAACTGCTCCACTGTTACTCCTTTAACTGCTACCGGCTGCTGCCAGCCTAAAAACAAACCGTTTTTGGCTCTTTCGTCCGGTTTTAACCTTAACATATCCAAGCCGTCTAATCTCACCTCGCCTTTAACTGCATAGTCCGGCTTACCTGCCAAACTATATGCCAAAGTACTCTTCCCGCTGCCGTTTGGGCCCATGATCGCTACCACCTCTCCCGGCTTAACCTCCAAGTTTACCCCTCTTAAAATCTCCTTACCTTCTACTTTAACTTTTAAATCTTTAATAATTAACGACATAGTTCCTCTAAGCTTGTCTGATTTAACTGTTTTTCCATTACCCGGCTTAACTTTGACAATAGCTGTCTTTGTTTGCAAAACTTTTGCGCTAAACACTTCTGTCCCTGTAAACAAGCTACCGGCGCTGTCTTCCCCTCAACTGCTTTAAAAATCTGTCCTGCTTTAATCTTTTTTGCCTTTCGACTTAAACCATAACCTCCGTCTCTGCCTTCTTTGCTGACAATTAATCTGGCTTTTTTTAACTTAGCCGCCACTTTGCTTAAAAACCGGTACGGCAAATGCTTGGCTGTTGCAAAACCGGATAAACTCATCGACTCGCCCGGCTTTAAACCGGTAAGTTCCACCATTAATAACAAAGCTAAGTCAAGCTCTTTGGAAATCTTTAACATAATAAACTCCTACCTCACAGGGAGGAGTTTATCACTTATCCATTAAAACTTCAATCCCCGGTAATGTTCCTTTTTCAATAAACTCCAGCATCGCTCCGCCGCCGGTAGACACATGATCAAAAACCGTCATTAAATCTTTACCCGTTAACGCTGCCAAAGTGTCGCCCCCGCCGACAATCGACAAGCTCTTCTGATTTGCCGCGATTGCTTGATAAATAAAATCCGTTCCCTGTTTAAACACCGGGTCTTCAAACATCCCCATCGGCCCGGTCCAGATAATCGTTGCCGCTTTAGCTATCCTGGCTCCAAACTCTGCCTGAGTTTTTGGACCAATATCCAGTATTCTATTATTAGCCCACACCCCGTCACTGGGTATTAATATCTTGCCTGTTTTCATTAATCTCTTGGCTGTCTCCAGCATCTTCTCCTCAATTAATGATTGCCCCATTTTCGCTCCGTCAACAGCCATAAAAGTATTACCCACCGCTCCCCCCACCAGCATTTCATCTGTCTTGTCTATCAGTTTCTCCATGGCGCCGATCTTTGTCTCCATCTTAGCGCCGCCGATTATGGCGATAAACGGCCTCTTGGGTTCAACCATCAACTGCCCGATTACCTCCACTTCTTTTTCCAATAACAATCCTGCCACAGCCGGCAAAAACCGAGTTATTCCCACAAGAGAAGCCTGGACCCGGTGATCCACCCCAAACGCATCATTAATATAGACGTCGGCCAGTTCTGCCAGTTTCCGGCTAAACTCGGTATCGTTTACCTCTTCGCCCGGATAAAATCGAACATTTTCCAGTAAATTTACCTGGCCGTCTCTAATCTTGCTAGCTGCCTCATCTTTATCAACATACTCTTCGACAAAATTTACCGGCCGGTTCAGAATCTTTTCTAAATACCCTGCCATTGGCTTCAATGACAGTTCTTTTACCCTTTTTCCTCCGGGCCGCCCTAAATGAGACAACAGCAACACCGTGCAATGATTTTTTAATAAATACTCAATCGTCGGCACTGTCTGGCTAATCCGAGTGTCATCAACCACTTGACTGTTGCTTAAACTGACATTAAAATCCACCCGCACTAACACTTTTTTATTGCTTACATCAATCTCTTTGAGAGTTTTTTTATTCATGTTGATTAACAATCTCGACCAGCTGGCGGATTCTGACTTTAATAATTTCTTCGTCAGGATTGTTAACCTGGTCCTGCCATAAGGCCCGGCCGACCGCAATTCCAAAACAACCGTTTCCGCAAGCAATTTCCACCTGTTTCTTATATTCTTCAAAATCCGCTCCGGCAGACAATAACACCCAAGGTGTTTTCAGCCGATTGCTGCCCGGAAACTTTAACTTCAAAACATCCGCCCCGAACTCTTCCAGCTCGTTTTCCGGACAATTAAACACTTCCAGTAAAAAAATTATTTCTTCTCTCCGGCACTCTTCTCCGATTTGCTTCACCGCTTCTTTTTCCTCTACCCGGTAATACCACAAGAGTTTCACCCCCACTGCTCCGGCCGCCTTAGCCTGTTTCACTCCCCAATTCGGCATTAAGCTTAATTTTTCTTTACATTTGCCCGATTCTTCCAAATTATAAATAAGCGCTTTATCTTTCACTAGCTTAGCTGCTTCCTGGCCGTACTGCGGGTCTAATAAAATGGCCGATACTTCCGGCAGCAACAATTCCGTCATTCTCTTTTTAAACCCAGCCAACTCTGTTTCCGGCAAAATCTTCTTTAGTGATTCCTTGTGGTCCAAAGCCGCAATCACTATTTTCCCCTGATCATTAACCAGTCCGGCTAAATTACTCATACTCTCAAGTTTACTATAAATTAACCTTCTTACCAAAATCTGCTACACTTTAGCCATGGTTAACCCTGTAAAAAAACTCATTCTCGGCTGGTTTACTTTTACCTGCTCGGAAGACTCCACCATGTTAATGATTGAGGCTTTAAATACTCGCTGGCAGGACTGGACCGAAAAAATCGACTTTAAATATGCTAAAGTCTTAAGAAAATCCTCCTCTTTAGGACCCATGGATGTCGCCTTTGTTGAAGGCGCTATCAGTTCCGACCTCCAGGAAACCAAGCTAAAAACCATCAGGCAGCTGGCTAAAAAACTGGTTGCTGTCGGCTCTTGTGCCGTCACCGGTCACCCTTCGGCTCAAAGAAACCTTTTTAATCCTAGCCAAACCCAAGCCATTAAACCCATTCTGGAAAAATTTAACTTCAACTCTCAAACCAAAAAACTCTCCGATATCGTCACCGTTGACTATCTTGTCCCCGGCTGCCCCATGGACGAAACCAAGTTTGTGGAACTTATGAATAAAATCTTGGCGCAGGCAATGTAAATTTTCGCGCGCAATTATGCATCAAATTAATTTAGACTTATCACTTGACGAAATCTCCAAAATCGAGGGTAATGCCGGCTTAGATTTATCCATCCAAAACAATCAAATCACTAAATGCCACTTTAAAATTACCGAATATAAACGCTTCTATACCCAGGCGATTAAAGGTAAAAGCGCTGCCGCTGCTCCGTCTCTTTTAGCCCGCATCTGCGGCACCTGTTCCAACGCTCACATCTTGGCTGCCCTGGAAGCAATCGAAACCGCTTTAAAAATTACCCCCTCTCCCCAAACCATGCTTTTAAGACGTTTAATCATCAGCGGTCTTATCATCCGCGATCATGCTCTGCATCTTTATCTTTTTGTCCTGCCTGATCTTTTTCAAAAAAACTCCCTTTTGGATTTTGACAACCAGGATCCGGTTGAGCATCAACTGCTTCATGACGCCTTTGCTGTTAAAGATGCCGGCAATCAGCTTTCAATCTTAACCGGTGGCCGCAGCGTCCATGCCCCCTATCCTCAACTCGGCGGTTTTAATCAACTCCCTGATCCTGAAAAAATTCCCCCTCTTATACAAAAACTGACCGCTGTCCGTCCGGCTGTTATCAAACTGATTGATATTTTCTTAAACTCCCCCTTTAAGCTCATCCACCAGGTTCCTTACTTGGCTAATAAAAACCCTGACTACAGCTACTTAACCGGTAACATCGTCTCTTCTGACGGTGTTAATATTACTCCTCAAACCTATCGCCGGCAATTAAAACACGTCAGCTTACCCTACTCCCAAGCCTCTGCCTATACCTACAAAGACACTTCCTATATGGTCGGCGCTCTTGCCAGAATTAACTTAAACCAATCCGGTCTTAACTCAAATACTAAAACAGCTGCTGCCAAAGCCTTGACTGCTTTCCCTTCCCAAAACGTCTTTGATAACAACTTGGCTCAAGCCATCGAAATCTTAAACGCCGTCGACGATTCCCTGGACATCCTCAACCAAACCGGCTTTACTCCGGAAACCCCGGTTAAACCCCAAGTCAACTCCGGTGAGGGCTTTGGTATTGTTGAAGCTCCCCGCGGCCTTCTCTACCACCACCTGACTATCGATAACCTAATTGTCAAAGACGCTGAAATCCTGGTTCCCACCGGTCAAAATCAGTTAAATATTGAAAATGACATCAAGCTCCTGGTCAATATCCACCTCCGAGGTGAAAGAAGTTCACACCTCGGAGGTGATCTTAAACAACGACTTACCCGCGACATCGAAATCCTCATTAGAGCTTACGACCCTTGTATGAGTTGCGCGTCACACTTTTTGAAAATTCGTTGGAAATGATAGCTTTTTCCGATACAATGATTATTAT
>CAYICL010000002.1:0-18119 GCA_964361885.1 uncultured Pseudomonadales bacterium | reverse complement strand
TTATTATGAGACATCTGTTTATCCTCTTAGTTCTGCTTTTGTCTCATCAAAAATCTATTAACCCCCAAAACCTCGTTGATAATTATGACCCTTCTGCTACCCAAGCCATCTTTAATAATCAACCCCTGGCTGTTCCAGGATTGGCTCAAGCCGACACCTTACTTCCGAACATTCTCGGTCAAAGCACTGCCAATAAAAGAATCGAGATCGACCTAACCAACCAGCGTCTCTATGCTTTTGAAGATAATAATCTTATCTATAACTTTCTTATTTCCTCCGGTAAATGGGCCAGAACCCCCACCGGTACTTTCCAAATCTGGACCAAACTGCGATACTCCAAAATGGAAGGCGGTTCAAAAGCCATTAACACTTATTACTACTTGCCTAATGTCCCCTACACGATGTATTTCTATAATGATGCCGCTCCTAAATCCCGCGGTTTTGGCCTTCATGGCACCTACTGGCACAGTAACTTTGGCCACCCTATGTCCCACGGCTGCATTAATATGAAAACAGAGGAAGCCGAGCAAATCTATTACTGGGCTCTGCCCGACCTCCAGGGTAAAAAAAGTATGTATGCTTCAGCCGACAATCCCGGCACACCGGTGACTATCTACGGCGAAGCGGCTTGGGAGTAAATTTAATCGGCACTGCCAAAATCTTTAATTTTTTTATTTTCCCCAACTTTTTTAATAGTTTTAATTCCATAATCACCTCATAATCGTGAACACTCAGCCGCCGCAAGGCTTGAAACTTATCCAAATCCTCAAACACCATAATTCCTCTTTGGCCCTCCGTAGCCTCTGGCGAAGGGGGTTGGCATGTATCCACAATCAGCCACTCCCCGTCTTCGGGAGGCACCAATCCGCCAGTCGGATCTTCAACCTTAATCTCCGCCTCCGGATATTGATTTTTCAACCACGGAATTAACTTAATTGCCGCGTTATCTGTATCTAAATCCGGATTCCCAAACACCGATATTTTCATATCAATAATATCTATTAATAATGGTTGCAGTCTATCTTTTTTATCAGAAGCTTTCGCAGGTACAATCGGCTGGTCTCCGACCGAAGCGTCGGAGCGATTGTGCCGAGAACGCAAGAGGTCGCTGGCGCTGGCCAGCGAACCTGTGGTTCTGACTAAAAAATGATAGACGAAACATATTAGATTGTAGTATTAGCTAACTTTAAATGCCACTTGGTATACTTTTCCAAATTCTCCGCCTGTTTTTGATTAATTTTCTCGCAGACCCAATTCCAATGAATCGTCACCAAATCGCCGGGTTTATATCCATTTTCCAAGCTTTGTACTTCCTTAATCGCCGGCTCAAAACTTAACTGTCCATGTTGGTAAATTAATTTGTTTGTTTTTACGTTGCCGAAATCAACTACTTCTCCCGCCGAGATTCTGCAACTATCCATCGTCTCTACCGTATGCAATCTGGCTTCATGCCCTGTCCGGCTCCAAATATTAAACACATGGAATGAATGATGCACTCTGGCTCCTGCCGGCACCTTGCCTACAATCCGCTTCAAATCCTTTTGTTTAAACCTTTTTTTTAATCCTTGCCCTTCCATTAAATGATCATAAAACTCTTTCATTGACACTGTTTCTAATAGTTCATTGCCGATCCAATAAGCCTCTACTACCCGCTCATCAAACGGATCGTCAATCCCGTTTTCATCCGCGATTAGTTTTAAATACGGATACATCACCTTAAAATCATTCAACAGCTGCTTTAAACCTCGGTCCTCAACCCTGACTTTTAAATATGCTTCCAGTTCTTTATTTTTATCCGGCCCGCAATACCTTAACTTATTTGGCGCAAAACTATACCTGGCGCACCGCAACAATCCTTGCATCTTTCCTCGCTTCTCTTACAAAAATTGCCGAAAATATCACTAGTAAAATAGCTTGATAAATCAATTCCGTATTTAAAGAATGAGTAATAAATACCGCAGTCAGCCCATTAGTTATTACTGTCGCTAAACATAGCACTGTCGCCACCATTGTTACCGGCACTAGCTTTAACGCCCGATACCAGCTCATCACATAACCGCTTAATAACCCCACCGAAGCTAATGTCATCAACCACTGCGCTCCGTTTAACCTCATCACTAGTCCCAATTTGCCGCTACCCGCAACTGCCAGCAATAAAATAATTGAACCTAAAATCATTCTCGCTCCCACCACCACGTCTGCCTCGACTCTTTTTAAAACCACCTTAGCAATAATATTCTCAATTGACCAAAGAATTGTGGCTCCTAAAATCATCGTCTCGCCCACTCCCCACCCGCCAAAGCTGGGCAGGCCGCCGATTAAAAAATTGCTACCGAAAATTCCCAACAGCGCCAACCACTGCCACGCTGAAATTCTCTCTTTTAAAAACGGCACGGCATACAAAGCCACCCAGAAAATCAAGGTTTTGTGAATCAAAGCCGCTTGCACCGGACTAGCCAGCGTCAAACCTTTAAAAAACAAATAAAACGGTAAACTGCCGCCAATCACGCCAATCATCAGCAACCTTATCCAATCTTTCTTATCTATCCTCTTCCAATCAATCTGCCTTTTAAACGACCTTGCTCCCAAAACCACTCCGATAATTATGGCTACTCCCAAATTCTTGACCGTGGTAAACACCAGCGCGTCCCCAACCGCTTTTACTACCAGTGAGTTTAGAAACACCGCCACTCCTGAAAACCCGGCTGTGATTAACGCTAGTTTAAAACCTGTCCCTAACGAAGCTTTATGCATAGTGGGATCCCTTTTCGTAACGCATTTCTTATCAATTGTGCCTTATCTTTACTTACTTTTTCAATACCCAAATCCTGTTGGCAGATTAAATAGTCCCCAACCTTAACATTCTTGACTAAGCTTTTTACCATTCTCCCGTCTTCCATCAAAAATTCTTCGGATTTCGTGCTTCGAATTTCGGATTTAACTTTAAGCGGCACCACCAGGCACATAAATAATAATATACCATTTCCCCGCCTGCTGTATAATCTCTTCATGCCGCTAAAACTAATTTCCTTAAACATTGAGGGTAAAAAACATTTTGCTCGTTTTCTGTCTTTTTTGAAACATCAAAACCCTGACCTTGTCTGTCTTCAGGAAGTTTTTGTCGCCGATATTCCCCGGCTGGAAAAAGAGCTCAATCTTCAATCAGTCTTCGTCCCTCTCTGGTACTTAAGCGAGCAGGAAAATTATCAGTCCGGCAGCTATAAGAAAGAAGTTTGGGGAATGACCATTTTCTCCAGATTACCCCTAAACCAGACTCAACATCAATATTACTTTGGCCAAGCCGATCCGTTGCTTGCTTATACCGGCCCGGGCACTTCCTGCCGCGCTCTTCTTTGGACTACTGTTGCCAAAAACAACCAATCGTTTACTGTTGCCACCACTCACTTTACCTGGACTCCCACCGGCCAATCTACCCCTCAACAAAAAAAGCATCTCCAAAAACTCTTAAATATCTTAAAAACAATTCCTGATTTTGTTCTCTGTGGCGACTTTAACTCTCCTCGGGGTGAAACCACTTTTGACGCTTTAGCCTCACTTTATCAGGACAATCTTCCACTAAATATTGCTTCCACGATTGATCCCCGGCTTCATCAGGCAGGCCCATTAAAGCTGGTTGTCGATGGCCTCTTCTCTACTCCGCCATATTTGGTCAAAAACGTGTCTGTTAAATGCAATCTCTCCGACCACTGCGCGATTATCGCTGATATTAACAACTCATAAATCTATCTCAATCCGATAAAGCCTTAAATCCTTGCCTCCCAAATCATACTTATACCTCTCCGCCCCTCTTAAAAAATCATATCTTTTTTTCCCCTCTTCAATCGCCTTTTTAATCTTGTAAGCCTTTAATAATAACCCGACGCTGTAAAAGCTGTAATTCGGATCAAAACCTGAGTTGTAAAGCCACACCTCGCTCTCGCTTTCAAACGTCATCACGCTGGCCACCGGCTTGTTTTCTAACTTTAAAAAACAGAGATATTGTCTCCATCCTTCCGTCTGCATCGTTTTTACTTGCCAGAAAAACTGCTTCATCTCCTCACTCATAAACTTACCTTTTTGCGGATCACTCAACCGGTGCAGCCTGACAAAATCCTCAAAATCTGCCTTAACTGTCTCCTCGCTGCAACTATAAAAACTGTCTGTCTCTTCCAGTCTTTTGATCTTTCTTTTTAACTCCTTTCTCTCCCTTCTTGGCAATCTCACCAAATACTCTTCCCAGGTCTTAGGCAAATCAATATACGGCGAAACTTCCTGCCGTGCCACTCCGAAGCCTTGGCGAAGGGTGGTAAACTTGGTGTACGTCCCACTATCCTCCCTGACATAATCCAGTTGTAGTTTCTTATAACCTTTTTCTTTTAGCTGCTTTAAAATTTCCGGCCAGTCTGTCGGATCTGGAATATCGCCATAATCAGTCACTTCCTGCCCATTTAAAACCGGCTTCATCCCTAAAAAGACAACTTTATCCTCCAATGCTTCAAAAACGTTTAATAAAACGTCTTTTTCGTCACAAAAATTTTTGGCAAATATCTTTAAATATTCACTTGACTGAAACAAGCCCATCTTTTTTTTCATGGCTTATCTTAGCACGCCAAAAGCCGCCTCAATTAATCGTTCCTTTCATCATCTCTGCTATATCCTGGAACTCAATCCCGCTGGGTGGTTCAAACTTGTCCGCCCCAAATACCGCCGGTGCGCACTTATACTTTGCCGACCAGTCGACTCCGCCGGTTTGGAACTCTCCCGCTTCCGGTTTAACTGCCTCTGTCTCTTCCGCCGGCTCTGAACAAATCTTTAGCCCCTTGGTTTCACCCTTACTCCACGTCCACATACAGTTATCTTTCTGAATTATATAACCGGTCTTGCCTTGCACCGTTGACTCGATATACATCTCTTTACCCTTAACATAGGATACGCCCGAATTCTCATTTTGACTCCACTCACACTTCATCGGTAAATTTAAGCCCATGGCTTCTTTTAAATTACCGGTAAACTCTTCAATTTTTGATTCTCCGGTCGTGCTTTTTTGTTTTAAGCAGCCTGTTAATAGCAAGGTTGCCAGCCCTAAAATTATAATTTTCTTCATCTTTTTCACCTCCTTTGACATTAAAAAAGACCCGCCCGCCTTTTTTAGTCAGGCAGGTCTTTTAAATAATACTTTCCACTTTCTAAATTAAGGCGTGGCTGTGTCTAGAATTAAACCAGGATTGGTACCAATCTCGAACCTTAAACTCTGGTTACCGCCGTCATTATTAGCAAAAGCGGTATTATCAGAT
The DNA here is from genome assembly GCA_964361885.1 of uncultured Pseudomonadales bacterium. GTDB lineage: Bacteria > Patescibacteriota > Microgenomatia > UBA1400 > CG1-02-47-37 > CAYICL01. The sequence goes on along the minus strand of CAYICL010000002.1, from coordinate 12,825 downwards.
GACTCCAGATAAGCATTTAGCTCATAAGTGTCGCCGTTAGACACAAAGGTATATACCATCCCTCCGGCCGCCACTGTGGTCGTACCATCAGACAGGAGGGTCGTATCTATCGCGCTCTGTCTGGGATCCTGAGGCAAAACTGATAAATACTTGGAAACAACCATCCCTACCCAGTTACCAGCCGCAGTCGTATCCCGACTCCCCGTCGATATCCCGCTAAAAGGCGCTAACGCTGTACCTGGTAATGTTTTTCCGTCAGCTATCGCTAAATCCACTGCTTGCCTCACCGTGGCCATATCCGATAATCTGGTTGCGTCACGGCTTTTTCTCTGGGCTTCAGCCGGATTAATCGCTAAAATTAATATCGCCGCCAAAATACCCAAAATCGCCATGACCACCAAAAGTTCCACTAAAGTAAAACCGGAAATTTTGTTAAACCTCTTAATACTCATTACTTTCTCACCCCCCATCCTCTCCCTTAATCAAAGGGTTCTAATTTTCCTATATTCTCACCATACCTAATTTCACTTTCTAATTCAACTGGCACAGTTCTCAGGGTTAGTTTTTGCCATAACTCGTCAAACTTTTGTCTCGCGATCGTCAGCTCCGCCTCACCCGCTTTCTGTGTTCGGTTTAACTGGTATTCCCGCCATCCCACTAAAAACTCCCCGATTAAAAAAGCCGCCAGCAATAAGCTTAAAAGTCCCAGCTTGGCCTTAAAGTAGGCAATTTGGTCTTTGTAAATATCTTTATTCATTTTTTAAATAAACCGTTCCGTTAAAATCAGCCTTTACCCCTCCGCTTAATCGGGGCAAACCGATTTTAACTTCAACTAGTTGAACAAAATAAGGCAATCTTTCCACTTGTTGTAACCAGTTAATTACCGCTTGATAAGTGCCCACTACTTGAACATTCATGCCTAAACCCAACTGGTACTTGCCTTTAATATCCACTTTCTCTGGAAAGTCTTCAAAACTCAAACTTACCTCAACTCCGCTTCTGGCTGCCGTTTGCTCTAGAGCTTTAGCCACTTCTGCTACCCCTTCCTCTCCCTTAACCAAAAAATCTTCTAATTCTGTACTTCTTTGCCCTAATACTTCCTTGTCTGTTTCCAACTCATTAATTATCTTTACTTTAAGTTTAAGCTGATCAACTTCATTCTTTTGTTTTAGCAGATCCTGCCAAACCGTCCCCGCGACTAACAATATCCACAGACTCACCCCGGCTCCTATTACCGCCAAAGCCAGCCACAATTTCTGTCCTCTGGTTATGGTTAAACCCTTATTTGCGTCCATCCCCGCCTCCGCTGAATCTAAATAATATTCCCTCGCTGCTTTCTAAGCTGGAAAAATATAATCTCGCTTCCTTAAACCACTCCGACTGTTTTAAGGCCTGATCTAACACCAGTACATCTTCCCGTTTTTCAGCTGTTCCTGCTAAAGACCAATTTTGGGTTTGAGAATTATATGTAAAAGACGTTAACTTAACTGTTTTCGGCATTAATTCTGACAAACTATTAAGTGCCTGGCTGTAACTCACCCGTGATCCTTCAATCAACTCAATCGTCTTCACTGTCTCATTAAACCGATTCCCCCAGCTTAATAACTCTGTCTCCTTTTGTTGGGCTAATGTTGTCTGTAAATTTTGTTTCTGATTTACCAGTCGTTTATATTCTTTTCCCAACCACCACCAGGCCGCCCCCCACACCCCCACCGTTAACCACACCACCGCTCCCACTATAATCACTGCCCTTGACATCGTCTGGCCCAGTTGTTTAACTCTGGCTTTCTCTTTTGGCCATTCTGGCAATAAATTAATCAGCCCTTTTTGATGAACCCCGCCGCGCATAGCCAATCCTAATATCGGTGCGAACATCAACCCGGTTGCGTTTTTAATTACTCCTGTATCTGATAAAACTATTCCTGCTTCTGCTTTTACTACCGGCAATTTAAATCCGACTAAATTTCTTTTTAGCTGTTCTATTCCTTGACTGTCTCCGCTAAAAACAATCTCGCTCACATTAGCGATATCCTTCTCTTTTCTTTCTGAAAAATACTTAATCAACTCTACCACCCCTGCCTGAATCTTTGCTCCTTCTCCTTCCCTTACCAATATTTCTTTACTAAACCAAAGCTTTCCGTTTACTAAAATGGACACTGACAATTTATTCCGATACAAATGAGTGTTCAAAACGCTTTTATTTAGTAACTGTTCCGGGTCTATTAACCTGGCTCCGGCAATTGCCAAAGGTTCAATTGCCTTAATCCCCACTCCTGCCAACTCCATGGCTTTAATATACTCATCCACTACCAACCTCCCGGCTGCTGCCAATAACACTTTAACCTCGTTCTTTTTCCCCTTACCTACCAGCTCATAACTCGTATAGGCTTCTTCGGGTAATACCGGCCCTAACGATCCCACATGCCATCCAATCGCTTCGTTTAACTCCTTTTCTTCAAATTTAGGTATGGTAAACACCTTTAAAAACACCTGGGTTTGCGGTAATCCCAATACCACTGACTCTCTTATCGGCTTAGGCCTAACCGATTCCATCAGTTTCTTTATCTCTTCTGCCAGGGCTTTTACTTCAACTACCTTTCCGGTTTTTACTATTCCTTCCGGAATTCTGATCCAGGCATAACCAGATACTCGAAACTCTCCTCCTAAAGAGGTTAATCCTAATAGCTCTAAACTGTTGTCATTAATAATTAGGCCTAGGGCAGCTTTATTGGCCATCTCTTCTCCCTTTTCTTACCATCTTACACCAACTACTCCCCTATTGTCTCTCGAAAATTAGTCACTGCCCATCCTCCTAAACCGGTTTTTAAAATCACTGTCGCCAATCTCGGATCATACTCAATCGCTGAATTGCCTGATAAATGAACTTTTTTAGCTAACACCCCTCTTACAAAAGAGTTGGCATTAAAGTATATACAGCCATCAGGCGCCGAAAATACCACTGTCGAAGTATTGCTCGATACTTTCACCGCCGGATTCACCTGGCAGTTATCTTCAGTATTGGTCGACACAAACACCGCTGGCCCGCCTGCCGCTGTTTCAAAAAAATCCACATTACTGCTGGTTAAAATCTTACCTTTACCAAACCTGTCTCCTGGATAATCCACCACCACCACCACCCCCTCTATTCCTAAGCTGTCATCAACGCGAATATCAACATTAGAATTAATTGTCATATCTCCTTCCACCCATACTGGCCCCGCTAAAGTTAAATTAATTCCTGAATTAATCGTTAAACTGCCCTCAACCTTAACTGGCCCCAATCTTTTTCCTGTTCCTGAACAATCATTCGCTCCGCCGCCACTGTCTATCACGCAATTCCCCGGCCAAATCGCTGCTTGGGCTGCCTGTTGTTCCCAAAACTCAATATCAACTGCCTCCATGGGCATGCTTTCCGGTCTCTCTGCCGCTTTATACTCTCCCCCATAACTGCAGCCTGATGTTGGCGCCACCGGCGCCTCCACATCTCCTTCAACCGCGCATCTTAACAACTGATTGGCGACAGCATTACCGCTAATATAAACTCCGCCGCTGGTATCACCGGTTAAACCGCTTATTTTACCCACTGCCCAGACATCGCCTAACACCTTTGCCCCTGTAGTACCGGATGACAAACTCTCTCCTAAAATATTGCCGTTTGAATAAACATTCCCCGGCCTGCCCAACGTCCCGCGGATCTCCGTGTTTTTCTCCAACTCAAACCCTCCCACCCCGGATTGAACCGCGAACAAAAACGATGCCTTGCTCGAACTGCTCGCCACTTCCACTTCCAGTCTTCTGGTAAAATCTTTAAAAATCCCTGTGGCTGTAGCTGTCTTAGTATTTAAATCTCCGGAAATGGTCGCGTACACCACCGCTCCGTTATCTAGCTGATAAGCCATACCCCACTCATTCCCAAAGTTATGATGGCTCCTTAATCTGATCATCAGCTCTTCAATCCCGCTCTGGGCCGCATAATAAGCTTTACTTGATTCAATCAAACTCGTCTGCCGCATCACCGTTTTACTGCCAAAAAACGCAAACACTAAAGCCGACAACACCGCCATCATCCCTAGCCCAAACACCACAATCAAAACTGCCTGACCTTTATTTTTCATCCTTAGCTCCCCTCATCAATTACATTTATAAAAGTTAATTTAAAATCTTGGCTATGACTCCACAATGGCCTATACCCTGCCACTGTCATCTCAATTACCACTGTCCGGCTCGAATCATCGGCATTGACTATCTCAAAATTTAAATTCTCTACCGTTGCTGTCCGGCTGGTCAGATCTAAATTAGCCTCGCTGGCTACAGTACACCCGCTCCCGATTGTTCTCCCGTACTTAACTGTTTTTTCTGCCTCATCCCATCTAAATACCAGACACTCATCCTTTCCCTCTGTTTCCAGTCTCTTGCCCCCGTCGCTCACCGCCAAACCTCTGGCTGACCTGACGGCTTTCCCCATCAATCCTTCCATCATCTCCACCTGTTCTACCACCCGACTCTCGACGACTGCTTGATCCTTGTTGCTTAAAATTGTAAACAAAAACGACATTGCGCCTATCACTAATACTCCCACTCCTCCTAAAACCATTAATACTTCTACTAATGTAAAACCCTGTTTGCGCAGGTAAACTTTTTTCATTTATCTCCAAAAACTTAATAAGCTTTCTAATTCTTCTTCCTTTGTTTCTCCGTCTTCCTGCCACTCAACCTTAACTTTAGCTTTAAATGTAACTGGGTCTACCACTCCCCCGCTCTCTACAATCGGACACACTCTTTCTCCGCCGCAGGACACTTCTCTTTGTACCCTTGTAATTTCTACTCGGCGGCTGACGTCTCCTAAATCTTCTGCTCCTGCCGCCAAAGTCCAGCTGCCCGCAACACTTACGGGGTAGAAGCTTCCCTCGTTTAAACTACCAAAATTACTGGCTCTCACCGCCATCACTTCTTCCATGGTTTTATTTAAAATCGTTTCCACCCTGGCTTTCATCCGCCCTCTACTGCTGGCTCGTATTGACATTTGCGTCAAACCCATCAACCCCGTAATAAAACTCATCAACAAAGCCATGCTCACTAACACCTCCACTAAAGTAAATCCCTTATTTTTCATCTAATACTCCGCGACTCCAGAGAATAACACTCTGAATTGATAAACTTGGTTGCCGCTGTCCCGTCTGACTTCAAAATCACAACCCGTTAAGCACTCTTCAACTCTGCCATCAGCTCGGCTAAACTCTAACTCCGACCCTGGCCCGGATAAATTGTATGGCTCCGCCAACCCATATTCTTCTTCCTTCTCACCTTTAGCATTCTCTAACCAAACCCTGTCTGCCGTCCATTTAATCTTCCAGCTGGAATCATCTTCCCCTGTTACCGACTTCACTCGCCCGCTATTAACTATTTGGCCTACTTTCATCGCCACTGACTCCATTTCTTGACTCTGCCTCACCTGTCCATAAGCCACCATACCGCCTCCGGCTAAAATTACCGTCAGACTAAACACCACTAGCAGTTCAATTAAGCTAAAGCCGTCTTGTTTCATTTTAATTGAGCAGTCACTCTGTAAATTGGCACAATTACTGCCAAAGCGATTCCGATTACCCCGATGCCTAAAAACACAATCAGAATCGGTTCAATTATGGTCGTTAAACTGTTTAAAGAATTTTCCAGCTCTTCTTCATAATAATCAGCCAGCCTGCTCAATGTCTCATCCACTCCTCCTGTCTGTTCTGCTCCTTTAACTACCCGCGCCATAATCCCTGAAAACAGCTTTCTTTCACTGCTTAAGCTTGCCGACAGGCTTTTCCCTGCCATAATCTTCTCCCCCATTCTGATACAGGCCTGCGAGTAATAATAATTACTTAAAGTGTCAGTTAAAATCTCAAACCCCTCTTTAACACTGATTCCGTATCTGTAAAATCCGGACAATAGTCTGGCAAATCTTGCCTGATTATAACGCCTGACCAGCTCTCCGATTATCGGTAGTTTCAGTAAAAGTCGATCCGCTAACTTCCTTCCTTCTGGTGTTTTCAAAACTCTTATCCCTCCCCCGCCCACACTGATAAAAATCAGAATAATCAGCCACCAATAATCACTCATTATCTCCGTTAATCTGATAATCGCTTGAGTTACTTGTGGTAGCTGGGCTCCGGCATTCTTAGCAAAAATTACGATCTTAGGTACTACTGAGATTGCGATAAAACTCATCACTCCGGCCATTGCCATCAACACTACAATTGGATAAGTCATCGCTGACTTAACTTTGGTTTTTAAACCATGTTCTTTCTTCATTTGCTTACCTAAATAAATCAAACTCTCCGCCATCTTGCCCATTGTTTCTCCGGATCTCAACACGTTCACATAAACTTTATCAAATGTCTGTGGGTAACCCGCTAATGTCTCCGACAAACTCTTACCTGATTTTAATTGATCCAGCACCTGCTTCAGTAACGCCGAAGTTCTGGTTTGTTTTTCGTCCACAAATGCCTCAATTGCCTTGGTCACCGGCAAACCTGTTTTTAACATCGATCCTAGCTGTGAAGTAAATAAAATCTTCTCCATCACATCCATTCTCATCATCAAGGGTGACATTACCTTTTGCAGCCATCGACTTAACTTAAACTCTCCTAAAAAAAACCTTTCTTTTAATTCCAAAATGTACCCCCCTTGTTCTTGGAGTTTCTCCCCCGCCTCAGTAATGTTCTCAGCCTCAACTATTCCGGTCGCTTCTTTACCTTTCTGGCTGACTGTATATTTAAACTGAGGCATAACTTTTCCTCTACTCTAAACTAACTCTTAATACCTCTTCCATCGTTGTCAAACCTAGAGCGACTTTTTTTACTCCGTCAACCAACATCGTTTCCATTCCTTGTTTTATCATCAACTCTTTTATCTTAGTCATTGCCGCTTTATTCACAATCAGCTCTCTCAATTCTTCGCTTATCTTTATCACCTCAAAAATTCCCATCCTTGATCGGTAACCGGAATATCTGCACTTTGGATCTCCTCTTCCGTGATAAAACTTGGCAGGCAGCATTTCTTCTATGCTTTTTAACCTGGCCTCATCAATAATCATTCCGGCTAATATCTTTTTCCAATCTCTTTCTGGCGTATATTCAACTTTACAATTACCACAAATCTTCCTCACCAATCTTTGAGCAATTACCAACTCTAAAGTCGAAGCTAATAAAAATGGTTCCACTCCCAAATCCAGCATTCTTGGTATTGCTCCGGCCGCGTCATTAGTATGCAGGGTTGATAATACTAAATGTCCGGTCATCGCAGAGTTGACTGCGATGTTGGACGTTTCTTTGTCTCTAATCTCACCCACCATAATAATGTCCGGATCCTGTCTTAGTAAACTTCTCAGGCCTTTGCTAAACACATAACCTGCCTGAGTGTTAACTTGGGTTTGATTCACCCGCCTAATTCTGTTTTCCACCGGATCTTCAACTGTGCTGATATTTACTCCCTGTGTGTTCAAAAGTCCCAAGACTGTATATAAAGTTGTTGTCTTGCCTGAACCGGTCGGTCCGGTCACCAATACCATCCCGTGCGGCTTTTTTATCGACCGCATCATTATCTGCTCCTGTTCCTTGCTCAAACCCAAGGTCGCTAAAGAAAAATGCTGTAATACTTCTTCTAATAATCTTAATGCCACTTTTTCTCCTTCGACCGTCGGTAATACCGATACTCTTAAGGATGCTATTTCTCCGCTTTCGCTCTTAAACTGCATCCTGCCGTCTTGGGGTAATCGGGTTTCATCCAGTTTCAGGTTGGCCATAATCTTAATCCTGGCTACCAAAGCCGGTTGCAATTCTCTTGGCAGCTCTAAAACATCATGAAGCACTCCGTCGATTCTGTACCGCACAATCACCATATCAGTTAACGGCTCCAGGTGAATATCTGACGCCTTCTCCACCACTGCAAACTCTAAAATCTTATCGACTGCCTTAACCACTGATACATCTTTGGCTAGATCACTAATTGAAATCTCTGTTGTTGTCCTGGCGACGGTTTTTTCCGCCAACTCTTTAAACTCTTCCTTTAAAGTTCCCTTGTAGTTTTTTAACGCCAATTGAATGCTAATTCTGTCTGCGTATACCGGCCTGACTTCATGGCCGCTGTGTTTTTTTACAAACTCTATTGCCTCTAGGTCTGATGGGTCTTCCATCGCTAAATACACTATTCCCTCTTCTAGCCTGAACGGCACCACGTGCCGATTGGTGGCAAACTCTTCCGCCACTAATCCCAACACATCTTTGGCAATCTCCACTTCCCTTAAATCTATATATCCTATTCCCCGCGCCTGAGCTAAAATCTGTCCCAGTTCATTGCTGCTAATCAATCTTCTGCCAATCAATACCTCTTCTAAAGGTGCTTCTAAATGTTTGGCTGTTTCAATCGCTTGACTCAACTCCTGAACTTCAATCTTTCCTGATTCCTTGACAATCTTTTCTACTTCGGGCAGGCTAAAAAACATATAAGTTTATACTACCATATCTCGCACCCGCTCTTTTCTGCTAACTGCTCTATGCTTACCTCTCCTTCCAGCCTCTCTCCGCCCCCAAACACCCAGGTTGGATAACCCTTTATGCCTGCTTCTTCACACTCCTTGGTCTGCCCCTGGCCTCCGGCCAAAACACACTCAACATACTTGATATATTTAAAACTGGTCCCAAAAGCTTTCTTTTGCGCCTGGCAATGGCTGCACCAATAAGCTCCGTACATCTTTACCCCTTTTCCCGCCAAACACTGGGCCAGCTTGTCATACTGACCCGGCTTGGCTGGCTTAACGCTTACCATAGCAAAAATTACTATTGGAATTAATACCAATAGCACCATCCCTATGGTTATTAAAATCTTGGACTTAACCACTATTTTTAATAATCCTTTCTGGGTGGAAAGTTTCCTCTCGGTCTAAAATCTTGTCTGGGTTGCATTGGTCTGGCTTCATTCACCGTCATCTTTCTGCCTTCCAGCTCTTGATCGTTAAACATCGTTATGGCTTTTTTAGCTTCTTCATCAGTACTCATCTCCACAAACCCGAAGCCCTTTGACCGGCCTGTCTGTCTGTCGGAAATAACCACTGAGCTAATGACTTTGCCCGCTTGGGAGAAAAGCTCTTCGAGTTGTTCTCCTGTCGTAGCATAGTCAAGATTGCCTACGTATAGTTTATTCATTTAATCTAATCACCGCCTTTTATAATGGAACCTCTTTGGTAACCTCAGTGGTAACCTAAGAAAGCTGCCTCAAACTTACCCGCTGATTATACAGTCAATTTATCAAACTTGCTACTGGCTCAACCAAAACGCTATAATCAGCCCATGACTCACTCAAAATCTATGTGGCGGCTGTCTGTCTATTTGTCTGTCTTTGGCATAATCTTAGCCATCTATCTTTTCTACTCTTACCTGGCCCTCACCCCTCCCGGTCTTTGCGACATTAACGCCACTGTTAACTGTAACGCCGTCACCAAAGGCCCCTTGGCTGAATTTATGGGAATCCCCGTCTCTCTGGTTGGCCTTATCGGTTACATCCTTATTCTCTACTCCGGCTTGATGAAATTTAAAAAACTCATGCTCTTTATGACCACCTTTGGCATGATCTTCTGTTTACGGCTGACTATCTTGGAAATCTTTGTTGAAAAAGTCTTTTGCCCGGTCTGCGGCGCCTGTCAATTGATTATGCTGATTTTATTCCTCCTTAGTTTAAAGCTCTACCGCCAAACTGTTTAATACAAGCTTTGTCAAGAAAGCTGCGCTACAATAGACTTAGTGAAACGGGCAATCCTTTATAAAAAACTAACTCACCAGTTGATCCAGTGCCAAGCCTGTTCTTGGTACTGTAAAATTCCCGCTGGCAAACTGGGTGTCTGCGCCACCCGTTTAAACCGTCATGGCAGCCTCTACTCCCTGGTTTACGGTCATGCCGTCGGCCTTCAGCTTGATCCGGTTGAGAAAAAACCACTTTATCACTTTCTGCCCGGCTCCTCGCTGCTTTCTTTTGGCACCTTAGGCTGTAACTTTGCCTGTTCATTCTGCCAAAACTGGGACATGAGCCAAATCAACAAAGACCCTAAAATCAAGGCCAGCATTGATAAGCTCATCGCTTTAATCAACACCGCTTCTGTCCCTATCACCCCAAAAAAACTCGTCGGCCTGACCTTAGCCCAAGCTGCCGCCGGCATCGCTTATACCTACAACGAACCGGCTATTTTTGCCGAATTTGCCCATGACACAGCTGTTTTAGCCCGGCAACAAGGCTTGAAAAACGTCTATGTTTCCAATGGCTTCGAATCTCTAGAAACCTTTAACTATTTAAAACCATACCTAGACGCTATTAATATTGATCTAAAAAGTTTTTCCGCCAAGTTTTACCAGCGAATCTGCCGGGCTAAAATCAAACCGGTCAAGGAAAATATAAAAAGATTTTTCCGTTCTGGCATCGAAACCGAAGTCACTACCTTAGTTATCCCTGGCTATAATGACAGCCCTAAAGAGCTAAACGCCATTGCCAGGTTCCTCTTTAGCATTTCTCCAGATATTCCCTGGCATCTTTCCGCTTTCCATCCTGATTATCAACTCCAAAACGCCCCGCCCACCCCTCACGCCACTCTTCTTCAAGCCTATGACATCGGTAAAAAAGTCGGCCTCCGCTATATTTATCTGGGCAATCTTTTTGACTCCGAGCACTCGGCCACCTTTTGCCCTCAATGCTCCAGCTTACTTATCTCTCGCTCAAACTATATCGGCCAAATAGTTAATTTAGATCTAAAAAGCGGCCGCTGCCGCCACTGCGCTCAAACCATCTATGGCACCTGGCATTAATCTTCGTCCCTCTGCTGTTAGCGCTAGTTTTTATCCGGCCGACGCTAGTCAGCTCCAACTTAATCTCCAGCACTGTTTTAGCCAAACTAAAACCATTAAGCCTCCCGCCGGCAAAAAAAAGCTTAAAGCCTTAATTGTCCCTCATGCCGGCTATCTCTACTCCGGTCTCACTGCTGCTTGGGGCTTCAAACAATTAAACTTAACTAAAACTCAACATTTTGTTCTCCTTGGTCCGTCTCATCATGCCGGCTTTGCCGGCTTGGCCGCTGCTGCCACCAAATTTTGGCTCACCCCTTTAGGTAAAGTTAACCATACTCCACCCAAAAAATTTCTTAACGACTTGCCTCATCAGTCCGAACATTGCCTCGAAGTTCAACTGCCTTTTCTCCAATTTCTTTATCACCGCCGCTTCTCCTTTACTGCCTTTTTAACCGGCCAGCTTGACGCCTCTAAGATGGCCCGCTATCTATTAACCGCCTACCCCCGGTCAATTTTCCTTATCTCTTCTGACCTATCTCATTATTTACCCCTCACAGTCGCTAAAACCCAAGATCAGCTCACCATTAAGGCCATTCTTAACCTCAACGCCCAGTACTTCAATCTCAACGATAATGCCGCCTGCGGCGCTACCGCCATCCAAATCCTAATCAATCTGGCAAAAACTGCCTCTTGGCAAGCGCAATCAATTTATTATGATACTTCGGCCACGGCTTCCGCTGACCACCAGCAAGTGGTTGGCTATGCCAGTCTGGGTTTTTATGAATAAACACACCTTGGCTAGATGGGCTATTACCACCTATTTAACCACTCGCCAACTCCCCCTCATTAACACCCAAAAGCTTCCGCCCCGCTTGAGTCAAAAAGGCGCTTGTTTTGTTTCTGTTTATGTTAACGGCCGCTTGCGCGGCTGCATCGGCACGGCTCAGGCCTTCGAACCTTTATACCAAAACATTGTTAGAAACGCCGTTGCCGCTGTTTCTTCAGATTCGCGCTTCCCGCCCCTGACCTTGGCCGACCTGGCTCATCTTAAAATCGAAGTCTCTGTCCTCACCCCCCTGAAAGGTTATCGGCCAAAATCTTTATCAAACTTGTTATCTTATCTGGAGAAAAATCGGCCCGGGTTAGTCCTGATCAGCGCCGGCCGCCAGGCTCTTTTTTTACCCCAAGTCTGGCAGCAACTGCCTCAGCCCCAAGATTTTTTAACCCACCTCTGCCTCAAAGCCGGTTTTTCCCCAAATACTTGGCAAGACAAAACCACTCGCTTCTCCATCTTTAACCTGCAACCCTAACCCCAAAGCTTATGGTAAGATGTTATCCTGTCTCCCCTGCCATCAGCTAACACAAACTCTAGTTCTTCCTTCCGCAAACTGTCTGATTAAAACGTTTAAAAGCGTCTGGTAAGGTACATTGTTCTTTTTTGCTTTGGCCTTAACTTTAATTAAATCTTCATTATTAACCCTGATCGTTATCCTTTTAGTCTTGGTTAACTCCTTGTAATTCTTAACCGCTTCCTTAAAAAGCTTTTTTGTCCTGTTTAAATCTGCAACCCTCACAAACTCCTCTCTCTCCAGGGCTTTTTCAATTCTTTTTTCTTGACGATCTAGTTTTATATTCACTTTTTTCATATCTCTCCTTTCTTTAAATATTTTTTGGTTAAAACTCTACTGGGATAAACAGTTTTTAAAAATATTACCCCTTTGTTTTTATCAACTACATACGGTACCGCATATATATAGTTTTTTATCTTAACTACTAATACTTTTTGTCTTGGATAATTCTTATTCTTCAAATCACCCAATACTCTTCCATTTTCAATTGCTTTAATTACCTCATTAAAGCTAATCCCTCGAGTTTCTTGAAGCAATAAATTTTTCTCCTCACTAAACTCGATCTTTAATTTCATTAACTATACTCTAACATTATGTACATCCATTGTCAATACACAAACTTATTTTGGCCACAAAATTAGCTTGTATTGCTGTTTCAGCTTAAT
>CAYICL010000001.1:0-59323 GCA_964361885.1 uncultured Pseudomonadales bacterium | reverse complement strand
CCAGCAGTTTGTTTAACGGTTTTTTAAGTTTAGCCGCTGGCCAAGCTGGCATTAGTGCCGTTATACCTGAAACAAAAGTAGATTTCGGCCTCCAATCCGGCCCGTTGTTAATCCTTAACCAAAAGCCTTTGCTGTTAAAAATTCAAAACGATCAACCCCGCCGCCGGGTGGTTGCCGCCCTGACCGGCTCCAATCAGTTAATCTTCCTGGTCATAGTCGGTTCTGACTCTACCTACAGTGGCCCCATGCTGGCCGACACCCCGGCCCTGGTGGCTAAGTTGGGAAAAACCATCAATCAAAGCTTTGTTTCCAGCCTTAACTTGGATGGCGGTTCTGCCTCGGCCTTTTACACCGACTCTCTTTACCTAAAAGAATATTCTTACATCGGCAGTTTTTTTTGCTATAATTAATTTAATATGAAAAAATTCATTTTTGCCCTGGCCTTGTTTGTGTTTCTTTTTGCTTCCGCCTATTTCATTCCCTGGGACAGGGTCAACTGGGGCAAGTTTGAAGTTTTGCCCGGCTCCAGCCTTACCGTTACCGGCGAAGCTAGAAAAGACGTTCAAAACCAAATTGCCCGCTTTTCCGCCGGAGTTACTGTTGCCAACCAGGACAAACAAACCGCTATTGATGAAGTTAACACCAAAATGACCAAGATTATTAAAGCCGTCAAAGACTTTGGTATTAATGAAAAAGACATCCAAACCCGAACTGTATCCGTTAACCGGGAAGAAGAATCTGTCTTAGCTAAAACCCAATGGCGGGCCTCCAATAATATTGACATCGTTTTAAGAAACATTGATCAGGCTTCGGCCTTGACTGATTTGCTCCAAAGCCTGGAAGCCACCGATGTTTACGGTCCTAATTTTTCCGTTGATGATACTTCTGAAACCGAAACCGCTTTACTGCAGGCAGCTATTGACGACGCCAGGGAAAAGGCCGGAATTATCGCCAAAGCCAGCCATAGGCAGTTAGGCAAGGTTTTGACTGTTACCGAAGGCGGCGTCTCTATGCCCGGCCCGATTTTTAGAATGGCGGCTGAACCAGCCGACTCCACTCCGGTTGAACCCGGCAGCGCCCAGGTCTATAAATCCGTTACCGTTACTTTCGAGCTGAAGTAAATAGGACCCGACGCCGCATCTCATTTAAAGTCAAATCTTGTTCTTTTGGTAAGAAATTATTATAAAGCCAAGCTGTAAATTTTCCAAAGTCACCCCTTGTAAAAGGCAGCTGAATAATCTCAGCCTTCTTTAAATTTAAGTCCGATTGACCTTCAGGCATGACCACAGTTAAACCCACCCCTGGTTCAAAGCCGCTAAATATGTTTCTATCCAAATATAATGAATAGTTTTTGGAATCAATAAATGGTTGAGATATTCTCCTTAAAGTATATTCATACAGTCCATCAATCCTTTGGTCGTCAACCACCATTCCATCCGGGACTGATTTATTTTCCAGTCCGGTTAAACCAAATGGAGAAGTATCAACTCTTTCTCCTAGAAAATCTCCATATAAATATTTATAAAACTCCAATGTCAGTTCAGGAGATAAAAGCACCTTGCTTGATTCTGTTTGAGCCATTTGCCAAGAGATATAAATGTAGGCTAAATCCTGGAATATTCTCCCGGCAAAGTAAGCTTTTTTCCCCTGAAATTCTCTTCCGCGCATCGGTTGTTGAAATATTTCAGTGGCCTTTTGGTAAATCTGTTTAAATCTATTAGTCTCAAGAAAAATTTCTAAGATTGCTTTAGGGTCAGTTAAATCTTCTGGCAAACTTGGCATTTCTAACCCTTGATCTGTCTGCTTTTCTCTTAACCTCTTCAATTTATTAAATAAGACTGTTTCACCTAATTGGTTGGCTGCCTCAACAATCATTTATTAAGATTATATCATCACACATTCATCACATTCCCGGAATGTGAATAACTATCTTAAACTACCTAAGTAACTTAAAATAAATAAAACGGAAGAGGCTAAAAAAAATGAGACAATGCCCAATCCCAAACTACTCCAGAGCCCGATCTCTTTCCGTCTAGATCTTTGACTAATAATATAGATGACACAAAGCGGAACATAGAGAATTAGCGAGATTATTAAGAAAATGTTTAAGAACATACCCAGGGCTAGTCCCAACCCAAGATCTTCATATTGATAGCGAAAGCGAAAGTAAAAAAAATTATTAAGATAAAGCAATGATACTAATAGTGGCCAGACAAAAAGTTTTAGCATTTTGTTATATAAGCTTTTGTCGGGGCGGGCAGATTTGAACTGCCGACCTCACGCACCCCATGCGTGCGCGCTAGCCAACTACGCTACGCCCCGGTTTTAACTTAATAAGTTTATCATAAACTTGACTCCTTGACAGCTTCGGTAAAACTTTGTTTAATGGTATATATGGTATCAGATCCAAAACTTCAAGCAATTAAAGTGGCCATGGAACAAATCGAAAAACAATACGGTCAGGGTTCAATCATGAAGCTGGGTGATAAACAGCATCTGGATGTTGCCTCTATCTCCACCGGTTCTTTAAGTTTGGACTTGGCTTTGGGTGTCGGCGGCTTGCCCCGCGGCCGCACCTCGGAAATCTACGGCCCTGAAGCTTCCGGTAAAACCACTATCTGTCTTCATGTCATTGCCGAAGCTCAAAAAGCCGGCGGCACTGCCGCTTTTATTGACGCCGAACATGCCCTTGATCCCCAGCGGGCCGCAGCGATAGGAGTTAATCTGGATGATCTATTGATTTCCCAGCCGGACACCGGCGAACAAGCCTTGGAAATTGCCGAAACCTTAATCCGCTCCGGCGCCATTGACGTTATCTGTATCGACTCGGTCGCCGCTTTGGTGCCTAAAGCCGAGATCGAAGGCGAGATGGGTGATGCCATGATCGGCGTTCAGGCCAGACTCATGAGCCAGGCCATGAGAAAGCTAACCAGCGCTATCGCTAAATCCAAAGCCGTCATTATCTTCACCAATCAAATCCGGATGAAGATCGGCGTCATGTTCGGCAACCCGGAAACCACTTCCGGCGGTAAAGCTTTAAAGTTCTATGCCTCCATCCGTTTGGACTGTAGAAAGATCGGCAACATCCAGGACGGCGATACCGTTATCGGTTCCCGCCACCGGATTAAAGTGGTTAAAAACAAAGTCGCTCCGCCCTTTAGGGTAGCCGAGTTTGACATCTTAAACGACGGCGGTATTTCCAAGCTGGGCGATATTATCGATCTGGCGGTTGAGCGAAGCATTATCGACAAATCCGGCAGCTTCTATAAGTATGGAGGCGAAGTCATCGGCCAGGGGAAAGAAGCCGTCAGAATCTATTTAATCGAAAACCATAAGCTGGCTAAAGCCATCGAAGCCGACATCTGGAAAAAAGTCAAACAGGAAGAAACTGCCGGTACCGCTAAATCAGTTTCTCATAAACGTGGCCGACCAAAAAAAACTGCTTAACCGGTTGACCAATAAAGCTTTAAAGCTCTTGTCTTACCGGCCCAGAAGTATTCACGAAATTAAAACCAGGCTTCAACGTCTGCCTGCTTCCCCCAAACTCATCCAACAGGTGATTGATAACTTGATCGACCAGGATTTGTTAAACGATCAAACTTTTGCCTCTTGGTGGGTCGAGCAAAGGACCATTTCCAGTCCCAAAGGCAATTTAGCCATTCAAAGCGAGCTAAAACAAAAAGGCCTTGACCGATCTTTGATTCAATCAATCCTGCTTGACCGCCAACAGGAACTTGAACTGGCCAAAACCGTGGCTTTAAAAAAATTGTCTACTATCACTCACCTGCCTTTATTAACCCAAAAGCAAAAACTCATTACTCTGCTCCGCACCCGGGGTTTTAGCTTTGCCACTATCTATTCGGTTATTGACGATTTGCTTTCAAAAGCGTAGAATACGCTTACGATAAATGGTGATTACTAGAAAAAAATGTTGTTAAATCAATCCAAATCAGCATTCACTTCTCACTCTCCTCAATCGGTGTAAGCCGATTCTGGCGATCCGCCGGTTGGCGGAGCCATTTACCCCTTATTAAATAAATTTTTATATCTAGGCGCTAGAAGCTAGTTCCTAGAAGCTAAATATATGTCGTTTTTAAAACGTTTCGTTGGCATTGTTACCGGTGATAAAAAAGCCGCTGTTATTAGGCCTCAATCTAAACCCCGGCCCCAGCCCAAACCCCGTATCAACCAGGTTCAGCTGGCCGAAATCCAAGCTAGAGCCAGGGAAATCATTATCGAAGCCAAAGACCAGGCTTTACAGATCAAGCGTCAGGCCGATGCCCAGTCGCAACAATTCTTGCGTGACGCCCAATCCCTTAAAGATCAAGCTTTAACCAAAGCCGCTGAAGTTGACCGCCGTTTAGGCGCCGTCGAACAGCGGGAGATAAGTGTTGTCGCTAGGGAGACCGGATTATCCCGGCAATTAAAAGAAGTTGAAGATCTTAAACAAAAACAGCTGACCAAGCTTGAGTCAATTGCCAAATTAAAGCGCGAAGAAGCTCGGGACTTGATTATTAAAGCCTATGAAAAGCGTCTCACCCGGGATATTGCCGAAATGATCACCGAAGCCCAAGAGCAAGCCAAAGCTACCGCCGAGGAAAAAACCAAAGATATCTTGGTTGAAGCCATGCGCCACGGCGCTACCGATTATGTGGCCGAATACACGGTTTCTTTGGTCAAAGTCGCCGACGAAGACATTAAAGGCCGGGTCATCGGCCGTGAAGGCAGGAACATCCGCACTTTTGAAAAAGTCACCGGCGTTGAAGTCGATTTGGACGAACCCGGTGTTATCCGTCTGTCCTGTTTTGATCCGGTCCGCCGGGAAGTCGCCCGGGTCACCCTGGAAAAATTGATTGCCGACGGCCGTATCCAACCGTCCCGGATCGAAGAAATTTTCAAACGCACCCAAACCGATGTTGACCACTTGATGCATCAGGAAGGTGAGAAACTCTGCCACAGCCTGAAAGTCTTTAATTTGCCGGTAGAGATTATTGATATGTTGGGCCGCTTTAAATACCGTTTTTCCTATGGCCAAAACATGATTGCCCATACTTTAGAAGAAACCAAGATCGGCCTTAAGCTGGCCCACGAAGTCGGCGCCGACCCTAATATTGTCCGTTTGGGCTGCCTGCTTCATGACATTGGTAAAGTAATTGACGAAGAAGAAGGCACCCATGTTGAACTAGGAGTTAAATTCTTGCAAAAATTCCATATTCCTCAAGCTGTCATCGACTGTGTCCAACAGCATCATGAAGACAAACCTTTCTCTTCGGCCGAATCTGCCTTGGTATATATTGCCGACGCCATTTCCGGCTCCCGGCCCGGCGCCCGCTATGAAGATCACGAAGAATACTTGGTCAGAATGACCCGGCTGGAGGAGATTGCCGCTTCTTTTGACGGTGTTGACTCGGCTTATGCCCTTCAGGCCGGTCGGGAAGTCAGAGTCATTGTTAACCCCAAGGAATATGACGATGATGCCAGCGTCAAACTGGCCAATGATATCCGGGACAAGATTAAGGAAGAAGTTAAAGCTTTTCCCGGCCAAATTAAAGTTACCGTTATCCGGGAAACCCGCAGCGAAGCCGTGGCCAAATAGCAATTTAATTGTTTAAATTGGTACTTGATTTAGCTTGATATACCAGCTAATATATTTTTTAGTATGACCAAAGCCGAGATTGTCGAAATCATTGCCAAAAAAGCTCACTTAACCAAAAAAGCCAGCCGCGAAGCGATTGACGCTTTTTTGGATGAAGTTATCCGCCAGATCGACAAAGGCGAAAAAGTGGTTCTTTCCGGCTTTGGCACCTTCAAAATCTCCAAAGTCAAAGACAAAAAAGGCCGTAACCCCCAAACCGGTGAGGACCTGATGATCAAAGGTCATCGGGTGGTCCGTTTCCTGGTCGGCAAAACTCTCAAGCGTTTGGTTAAGTAGTTCTTCTCTTGCTACAATTGTCTCATGAGGAAATTCTTAGCTTTTTACAAAGTGGCTTTATCTGATGCTCTGGTTTACCGGGCCACCGGTTTTATCTGGATGTTAAATGATATTGGCCCGGCCATGGTGGCCCTTTTCTTCTGGTTAGCCGTTTTTAAAACTCATCTTACTATCGGCGGCTACGCTGTCGCTTCAATAGTTTTCTATTATTTTGGCGTCATGCTGATTAATAGTTTGGTGGCCACTCATCCGCAATATATTTTGTCCGACGAAATCCGCACCGGCGTTTTTTCCAACTATTTGGTTAAACCCATTAACTTAGCCGTTTTTAAAATTGCCAGCGCTATTTCCTGGAGAACGGTCAGGGTGTTGTTTTTTCTGCCGGCGATTCTGATTTTATGGTGGCTTTTTTCTTCCGCCCTTCAGGGGCTGTCTTTTAGTGCCTTAAACTTGTGCTTATTTGTCGTTAGTCTATTTGCCGCTTTTTTAATTAATTTTTTTATCAAAATGATTTTAGGTTTGACTGCCATTTGGTTCACCGAATCAGGCTGGTTATTTAACAGCTTTACTATTATTTCCGGTCTTTTTAGCGGTGAACTGATTCCTTTGGACTTATTGCCTCAAACTTTGCTGACAGTCAACAACTGGCTGCCTTTCAAATACATGCTTTACTTTCCCCTGTCTTTAATCTTAAATCGGGTCAATCAGACTTCAGAATTAATCGGGGGCTTATTATTAGCATGTTTCTGGGCCACCTTTTTTTATTGGCTTTATCGCCTGGTTCTTAAACGCGGTATTAAAAATTACTGCGCTTGCGGCGGTTAAGTATGAAGCGTTATTTAAAACTCTACTGGGCCTTTTTTAAAAACTGTCTGATCCGGGAGATGGAATTCAGAAGCCACTTTATTCTTAATAACGCCATTACTTTCACTTGGGCGATCATTGTCATGATGGTTTTTTTCTTTATTTACCGGTATGTGGATGTAGTTAATGGTTGGACTTTGGAAAAGATGCTTTTATTAACCGCCGTTTATTTTCTCGTTGACAGGATCTTTGACTCTTTTTTTGAAATCAATTTTGGTAACTTCGTGACTTTAGTCAACACCGGCAATTTGGACTTGGTTTTAACCAAGCCGGTTAATTCCCAGTTTGTCGTTTCTTTGCGTCAATTTTCCTTTGCCATGGTATTTTCCAATCTCACCATGCTGCTGACAATTATTTATTTATGTCAGCGTTACTTTTGGCCAATATCCTGGCTGCAAATTTTCACTTTCATAATTTTAATTCTTGTTTCGGTAGTGATTACTTACTCTTTATGGTTTATGAGCCTTTTACCCATTTTTTGGTGGGGTCGGGTAGACAACATTCAGCATCTGTTTCGGCCGGTTCACCAGCTTTGCCGGATTCCGATTGACGTCACCGGTAAATTCCGCCTCTTTTTGACCTATGTTATGCCTTTGGCCTTTGTGGCGACCATTCCGGCTAAAAGCTTATTTGGCCATTTATCTTTAGGCTTGGTTGTTTACGGCGTTTTTGCCGCCGTTTTTTTGCTTTGGCTGTCGCACCGGGCATGGCAATTTAGCCTTAAGCATTATTCCTCCGCCTCCAGTTAATAGTAATCACACTCCCGAGGTGTGATAGGGGTCGAGAATTTTTTCCTCCCATAATTTTTTTTCGTGATAGAATTAGTTCATGTCCGTTATTTCGGTTTCTAATTTAAAAAAATATTACCGGGTTTATAAAAAAGAGCCCGGTTTAATCGGTTCAGTTAAATCTTTATTGCACCGGAAATACGAAGACGTCAAAGCCGTTAACGATATCAGCTTTTCTATTGACGAAGGGGAGCTGGTCGGCTTTATCGGCCCCAACGGCGCCGGCAAAACCACCACCTTAAAAGTTCTTTCCGGCCTTTTATATCCCACTTCTGGCGCTGTCAGCGTTCTGGGCTTTACTCCTTTTGACCGCAAAACCGCTTTTCAAAAACAGTTCTCTTTAGTCATGGGCCAGAAAAACCAATTATGGTGGGACCTGCCTGCCTTGGACTCGTTTCTTTTAAACAAAGAAATCTATGAAATCCCCACCGGTCAGTTTGACGCCGCTTTAAACCAACTGGTTGAGATGCTTGATCTTAAGGATGTCATCAAAGTCCAGGTCAGAAAACTGTCCCTAGGTCAGCGGATGAAATGCGAGCTGGTGGCCGCTTTGCTTCACTCACCCAAAGTCTTGTTTTTGGACGAACCCACTATCGGTTTGGACGTGGTCATGCAAAAAAAGATCCGCGATTTCTTAAACAGCTACAACCAACAGTTTAAAGCCACCATTATTCTTACTTCCCATTACATGGATGACGTTAAAGAGCTCTGCGACCGGGTGATTATCATCGACAAAGGCCAGATATTTTTCGACGGCCGGTTAGATGAAATTATTAAAAAGCACGCCGACCGGAAAATTTTGGAAGTGGTTTTTTCCGGTCCGATCGAAAAAAGGGCCTTTAGTGTCATTAAAGCTGCCAAAATCAAATCCTTTAATCCTCCCCGGGTGGTTTTTTCGGTCAAACGCCAGCTGACCAATCAGGTAGCCGCCAAGCTTTTAACCAAGTTCCATGTGGCTGACTTAAATATTACCGAAAGTTCTATTGAAGACATTATTCGTGAAGTTTTTACCGGCAGGGATCTGTCTTAAATGAAAAAATACTGGATAATTTTTCGTCTTTCCTGGCAAAATGCTTTAACTTACCGCCTTAATTTTGTCATGTGGCGTGTGCGCTCCATTATCGGTTTTTTAGCCAGTTATCTATTTTGGTTAGCCATTGTTAAGAGCAATCAAAATATTGCCGGCTATAACCCGCCGCTTTTATTAACCTATATTTTCGTCACCGCCTTTTTAAGAAACCTGGTTTTTAGCAATGTCAGCTACAGCGCCTGTATGGAAATTGCCACTGGTGATTTAAGCAATTATTTAATTAAGCCGCTCGGCTATTTTAAATACTGGTTAACCCGGGACTTGGCCGATAAAGCCTTAAACCTGGCCTTTTTTTCCATAGAAATTCTGGTGCTTTATTTTATTCTCCGGCCAATCATTGTTTTACCCGCTACGCTTTTTCAAACCGTTAGTTTTTTTATTATCAGTTTACTGGCCGCCTTAATCTATTTTTTCTTAAGTTTTTTAGTCAGTACTTTTGCTTTTTGGCATCCGGAACATAATGGTTGGCCCTTGCGGTTTTTATTTACAATGCTTTTGGATTTTCTTTCCGGTTCCACTATTCCTTTGGATATTTTTCCGCCGCTGGTGGTCAAAATTTTTCAAATATTACCATTTGGCTACTTGGTTTTTTACCCCACCCAGATTTGGCTTAACCGGGTAGATACCAATCAAATTATTTCCATCTTCCTGATTACCGTATTTTGGCTGATCGCTTTTTACTTATCTTTCCGTTTAGTCTGGCGAAAAGGTATTAAAAATTACGGCGCTTACGGCCGCTGACTTTATGAATTTAAAACGTTACCTTATTTATTGGTTAAAAACCAGCGAACTGACTTTTGAATCTCTGATTGCCGATAAACTGTCGTCGGTTTTATTTATCACCGGCAAATTACTGCGTTTTGGCTTTATGCTTGGTTTTTTATTTGCTATCAAAGAAAAAATTAAACTGGTATCCGGCTACAATGTTGACCAATTGGTAATTTTTTTCTTAATTTACAATTTATTTGATCTTGCCGGCCAGCTGTTTTACCGCGGTGTCTATTGGTTTAGAAGCGATATTCTTTCCGGCGATCTTGATTTTAAATTAGTCAAGCCTTTAAATCCTTTATTTCAAATCTTAACTTCTCACACCGACTTTTTAGACATCCCTCAATTATTTATTGTCATCGTGGTTTTAATCATTCGTTTGCCGTTTGTTGCTTGGCAGGATTTATTGGTTTTTAGCTTATTAAGTTTAATCTCCATGGTGATTTTAACCGGCGTTCACATTTTTGTCTCCGCCCTCGGTGTCATTACCACCGAAGTCGATCATACTATCTGGATATTCAGAAATTTATCCGGCATGGCTCAGGTTCCGGTGGATATTTATTCCGAAGCCGTCCGGACATTTTTGACTTTTGTCATTCCTATTGGTCTGATTTATACTTTTCCAGCCAAAGCTTTATATGGTTTATTAAATCCGGCCTTAATTTTTTTAACGATAAGCTTTGCTTTGGTTTTTTATTACTTATCCTTAAAATTCTGGTACTATAGTTTAAAGACCTATGCTTCCGCCTCCAGTTAAGTTAAAAAAAGATTGGCTGGCCCTGATTTTACTAACAGTGGTTGGCTTGATTTTTATCCGATTTTTCTTTTTGCCCACTTTTCCATCCACTCATGACGGCCAGAACCATCTGGCCCGCCTGGCTAATTTGGATTTGGCGGTTCGCCAGCGCCATTTTCCCTTCCGTTGGGCGACCAACTTAAATCACGGTTTTGGTTACCCTGTCTTTAACTTCAACTATTACCTGCCTGAATTTTTAAGCCTAATTGTTTCCAAGGCCAATCTTTCTTTTGAAACCAGTCTAAAAATTGTGATTGCCGGCACCTATATTCTTGGCAGTCTTTTCTGGTATTTGTTTTTACGCCGATATTTTAAGCCTTTGGCGGCTTTTTGCGGTGGGCTTTTTTCTCTGTCTGCCATTTACCCCTTAGTCGTTATTTGGGTGCGTGGCAGTCCGGGCGAAACTCTGGCCTTGGCTCTATTTCCCTTAATTCTTTTATTTATTAAACTTTATCAAGCCAAACCTGGCCGCTTCAAATTTTTCCTGACGACAATCCTTTTATTTTTATTTTTATTAACTCATAATATTACTGTCCTTTTTGGCCTGCCCTTAATCTTTCTTTTTAGTTTATTAAACCGGCGCTCTTGGTTTTTAAACCTGGCTCCTTTTGTTTTAAGCCTGGGTTTAAGCTTGTTTTTCTGGCTGCCGGTGCTTTTGGAAAAACAGTTTACTTATTTAAAGTACTTTGATTCTGCCGGCTATTTAGCCCACTTTCCTTCATTTTTACAATTATTGTATTCCAGCTGGGGCTTTGGTTATTCTGTTCTCGGAACCAAAGACGGCTTTTCTTTTCAATTAGGTCCGTTTCATTGGGCAATAGTTTTAATCGCGATCATAACTTTTCTGTTTCAGAAAAAAATTAAAAAATTAACCTCGGTCTGGCTATTTTTTGCTTTAACTTTCTTGGTTTATTTATTTTTAACTTTGCCAATTTCCGGTTTTATCTGGCGTGTCTTACCTGTCCTTAATTTTATCCAGTACCCTTGGCGTTTATTGTTATTTGTCACTTTAGCCTCGGTTTGGCTGGCTGCTTTTGTGGCTAATCAAAAACCAAAACTCGGTTTGTTTTTAGCTCTGTCTGCCACAGTTTACGCCTTAATTATTGCCAAGCCGCAAGGCGGCTTTAACTGGCCAAATCATTATTATCACCTGTTTCCCTTCACCACCACGGTCGGCCAGGAAGCCATGCCGATTTGGTTTGATGAAGCCAAAAACGCGCCCCTTTATAATTCGACCGATAAAGTGGTTGGCGCTGACAACTTTAAGCTAACTCTTTGGCAAACTCAAACCCATGTTTACGAAATTACGGTTGATAAAGACACCGCCATATTAGAAAAGACCGCCTATTTTCCCGGCTGGGAGCTTAAAATTGACGGTCAGCCCGCTCCAATCGACTATCAAAACCCTGACCATCCCGGTTTAATCGGTTATCAACTTACTCCCGGCACTCACACCATTGCCACCACTTTTACCGAACACACTCCCGCCCGCCGTCTCGGCGATAGTTTGTCAGTTATTAGCCTTGGATTATTTGCTTGCGCCTTAATTTTCTTTCCCAAGAATAATCACACCTCGGGAGTGTGATAGAGGTAAAATACTATTATGTTAAAGCGAGTTTTTGCTAGCCGGATTTTTTTAGTGATGGAAACCTGTTATTTGCTTGTTTTTCCCTTAATCTTGTTGCAGTTTAAACCCGACTGGATTCATCTGCGCCTTTCTGTTTTAATCGCGAGTTTGATTTATGTTTGTTCAATTATTTATACCCAAAGAATTACTGCCAAACAACTTGGGTTAAAACCGGACGATTGGTGTGGTTCCTTAAAAACCATTCTCCCGCCGACAGTTTTTTCTCTGTTACTCACTTTTGTTGTTTTCAACTGGTTCCATGACCGGTTCACGATTCCTTTACTGATTGAAGAAGTGAAAACGCCGTCGGTCTTCCTTTCGGTTCTCATTCATATTTTAGTCTCTGCTCCTCTTCAGGAATTTATTTACCGCGGCTATCTTATTTCGCGCTTGGAGCTAATTTCTCCCAAACCGATTTTTCTCAAGCTTTACACCGCCATATTTTTTATGCTCATTCACACTCCGTTTAATAATTGGCTCTTAACTTTGAGTTGTTTAATTTTAGGCTGGTGGTGGGCTGGACACTTTCTTAAATTCAGAAACATTTTTGCATTAATGCTTAGTCATGCCCTGATCGGTTCAATGTACCTGATACTAATTAGTTTGGGTTAAGTTTCATCTCATCACACCTCGGGAGTGTGATAGAGGTAGATTTATGAAAAATTTGAAAACCTACTTTATCTACACTTTCGGCTGCCAGATGAACAAAGCCGATTCTGAGCGGATTGCCGGCGACTACCAAAGCCGGGGATTCCGGCCGGCCAAAACTTATAAAGACGCCGATGAAATTGTGGTTAATACCTGCAGTGTTCGTAAATCTGCCGAAGATCGGGTCATTGGCTTGCTTCTAAATTTAGGAAAATTAAAAAAGCAGAACCTTGCCCCCAACGAAACTTCACGCGGAGTGGGGAAAATTATCCTCACCGGCTGCATGATTCATCACGGCGCTGACAAACTTTTGGCCATGATGCCGACTATTGATGAAATTCTGCCGATTAACGAGGTTGGTTTTAACTCGCCGTCTGTCAGGCGCGATAAAATTAATGCCTGGGTGCCGATTTCTAATGGTTGCAACTCTTTTTGTTCCTACTGTATTGTGCCGTATTCCCGCGGCCGGGAAACCTCCCGATCGGAAAAAGAAATTCTTCAGGAAATCGCCGCCCTTGTCGATCAGGGTTATCGGGAAATTACTTTACTGGGCCAAAATGTTAACTCTTATGGTTTGGATAAAATCGGTATCGGTTTACGCAAAAGCCGGCCGCATCAGGGCATTCCTCCTTTTGTCAAACTTTTGCAACAGGTTTGTGACTTTAAGCAATTAAAGTTAATCAGATTTATGACTTCCAATCCTTGGGATTTTTCCGATGCGCTGATTGATTGTATTGCCAAAAATAAAGCCATTGACCGCTTTGTCCACCTGCCGGTTCAATCCGGCTCCAACCAGATTTTAAAACTGATGAACCGCGGCTATACCTGGCAGGATTATTTTAATTTGGTTAAAAAATTAAAAGCCAAAGTTAAAGGCCTGACCTTAGGTACGGATATTATTGTCGGTTTTCCCGGCGAAACCAAATCGGATTTTCAGGACACGGTTAACTTAGCCAACCAAGTTAATTGGCAGGTAGCTTTTGTGGCCCAATATTCGCCCCGGCCGGGGACCGTAGCCGCCAAGATGAAAGACGACGTTTCCGCTCAGGAAAAAAAACAGCGCTGGCTGGTGTTGGAAAAGTTAATTAATCAAAAACATATGAAGACCCGCCCCCAAGTCATCAAATGAACCAAATTTTAATTATCTGCGGCCCCACTGCAACCGGTAAAACCAAGCTGGCCGTTAGCCTGGCTAAAAAATTTAACGGTGGCTTGATTTCCGCCGACTCCCGCCAGGTTTACCAAGGCATGGATATCGTTACCGGAAAAGACCTGCCTGCCGGCAGACAGGACAAACCCGCAGGAGTCAAAATTTTTGGCTACGATTTAGTCAAACCGGATGAAGATTTTTCCGTGGCTCATTTTATTAACTTTGCTCAGCCGTTAATCATTAAACTCCAACAGCAAAACCGTTTACCCATTATTGTCGGCGGCACCGGGCTATACATCAACGCCTTATTAAAACCGATTCCCACCCTCAATATTCCACCCAGCCCTAGTTTACGCCGCCGGCTGGAAAAAAATTCCCTTAAGCAGCTGCAAACCGCTTTAAAAAAACTTAATCCCGATCGTTTTAATCAAATGAATCATTCCGATCAAAACAATCCCCGCCGCTTAATCCGGGCGATTGAAGTCGCTAAGGTCGGCTCTAACCGGCAATCGCTTAATTTTAAGCATGATGCTTTATTAATCGGCTTAACCGCATCCGTCAAAATTCTTGATCAACGTATTGTTGATCGGGTTAACCAACGGATTAAAGCCGGAGCCAGGCAGGAAATTGAATCATTGCTCCGTCAAGGATATTCCAAAAAGCTCCCCTCAATGTCCGCTATCGGCTACCGCGAATGGCCTGATGTTGCCAAATGGATTCAGGCAGAACAGCAGTATAGCCGCCGCCAGCTGACTTGGTTTAAAAAAATTCCCGGTCTTCACTGGTTTAACATTAATCAGCCAAATTTTAATCGGCAACTAGCCAATTTGATTTCTGCTTGGTATACTAAATAGTATATGCCGCCGGCCAAAATCGAAATCTCTTACAAAACCACTGTTTTTACGGTTTTTTTCCTGATCTTTTTATACTTTTTATTCAGCATCCGTTACATTATTCTGCTTATATTTATCGGTCTGATTGTCATGTCTGCCCTAAGTCCGATTGTTGATAAAATGCAAAAATTCAAAATTCCCCGGGGCTTGGCGATTATTTTGTTATATCTTCTTATCTGGAGCGCTATCAGTTTTGGTATTGCCGCCTTAGTTCCGCCTTTAGTGGAGCAGTCGGCTAAATTTATCAACAGTCTGCCCCGCGACATTAGCCAGCTTAGCCAGGGCAGATTTGATATGTCTTGGCTTCAGCCTCAACTCAACACCTTGCCCCAGCGGATTCTTCAATTGGTCGTAGCCACTTTTAACAATGTCCTCTCTTTGTTTACTTTTATGGTGATTCTTTTTTACCTGATCATGGAAAGAAGAAACTTAAAAACTTATTTAAAATTTCTTTTTGGGACTACCGATCGGGAAAAGCGCGCCGAAATCTTTATCGACAAACTGGAACACAAACTCGGCAGTTGGATGCGCGGCCAGCTGACTTTAATGCTGATCGTCGGCCTGATGTCTTACTTTGGTTTAACTTTCTTAGGGGTCGAGTTTGCTGTGCCTTTGGCTTTTTTAGCCGGTCTTTTGGAAATTGTCCCTAATGTCGGCCCAACGCTTGCGGCCGTGCCGGCCATCTTAGTCGCTTTAGGCACTTCACCGGTTTTAGGCTTGGCAGTCCTGGCTTTATATATCCTTATCCAGCAGCTGGAAAACAATCTGATTGTTCCTCGGGTAATGTCCAAAGCCGTCGGCTTAAGCCCTTTAGTCATTATTATTGCTTTACTTATCGGTTTTAGAACCGCTGGTATTGCCGGCGCTGTTTTATCCGTCCCCACGGTTTTACTGATCGAACTTGTCATCAACGACGTTTACAGAATTCAACAGAAAAACCGCTAATCTCCGTAAAAAACATCAAATGTTGGAGCTTTTTTGATATACTTATTCCGATGAAAAAACCGAGAGAGTTGCCTCCAAAATCTTTAGCTGCAATGATTGCAATTCGTGCTCTTCCAGGGACCCCACTGTATGAAGGAAATGACCAAAAAGTAATTGATCTTGCGATGAAAGATTTGGAGATTTATAAAAAGGCAGGGGTGCAAAGTATCGTTTTAGAAAATGATTTTGACCTTCCCTATATGCGGCCTCCTCTTCCCGACAGTGCAATCAAGTTAATGACTACTATTGCAAAAAAAGCAAGAAATGAGTTTGACGGTCCGATAGGAATTCAGCTGTTAGAAGCTGCCAACGAAACCTCACTAGAGATTGCCTATAAGGCTGACTTAGACTATATCCGCGTAGAAGGGTTTGTATTTGCTCACGTGGGAACGTCAGGAATTATCGAAGGTTGTGCCGCAAAACTATTACGGAAACGAAAAGAATTAAAGGCAGATCACATAAAGATTTTTACTGATGTTAAAAAGAAACATTGCAGCCATGCTCTAACTGCCGATCTTGATATTACAGATGAAGTAAAACAAGCAGAATTTTGTTTAGTAGATGGAATAATTATTACGGGTAAATTTACAGGTGTTCAACCCGAGCACAACGACTTTGTAAAAGTACGAGCAGTTACAAAACTTCCTATTCTTGTAGGATCGGGAATGACACCTGAAAATATCTCTGAGTTTTTGCCCTTAGCAGATGCATTTATTGTCGGTAGTGTATTTAGAAAAGATGGAAAATTTTTGGGAGATACAAAACCTGATAGGGTAGGAAAATTTATGGATGTTTTTCTCAAAGAAAGAGACAGGCTCCTTTAGTTATTAATATTTGTCTTTATAGTTCTATAATCATCCCAATAAACGAGCTAGCATTGGTACTTGGCATAGAGTTTCTTTAAGATTTAAAATAAATCTAGTTTATTTATGCCAAAAACTAAATTAGGTAGATGGTCAGTGTGGCTGATTATCGTTTTCTTTGTATTATTTATACTGATGCAAATTATAGCGGCTGTTGGACGCAGCCAGGGTGCATTTGACAGCGACTCGTTTAATGCTTATCAAATACTGATTCCAATCACTATCATACCCGCGGGGATTTGTGGTCTAGCCGCTTTTTTTACCGGTATTATCAGTATCATAAAAAGTAAGGAACGGTCTGTATTTGTTTTCTTGGCTACAGCAATTGGATTTTTCGTTCTGATTTTTTTGCTTGGCGAAATTCTATTTCCACACTAAACGGGTTCTAACACCGTCCAGCAGGCGGAGCACTGCTGGACAGAATTTCGAATCTGATTGATAATACGGAACTTTTTTAGATTCGAATAAACTTCAAATTACCCCACTGTTTTATAGTTATTAGAACTTTTGGTTTTACAAGTCATTTTCCTTGCTCCTTCAAAGGCGAACAGGCTTAAAAAAAGTGAAACAGTAGGAAACATCTATTGATATTAGCTTGAAATTTTCTTGGCAGGAAGAAAAAACGCTAGGAAGCTGTAAGCCAGATTCTGTCTTGCCCCGCGGATGCGGGATGAAGGTGACATCTATCTATGCCTTCAAACCTCGGGTCTCGGGGAAGCGTCCTGATAGCGACCCAGTCGGAAGTTGCTGCGGGGAGAATTACCCTAGTCTCCAGTGACCGCACCGGAGCCGTTTCACACTCGTCCGGCGAATGCCGGATTAATCGTCTCTGTGGCTTCACTGTATCTGATAGCGATGCCTATCAGACCCCTGGCTTGCGCCAAGCACCCTGCTTCCAGCAGTCTGGACTTTCCTCCCACGATCACGACAAAGTCGGATCGGGGCGTCACCACACTTCCTAGCTCTATTATTATATCTTACCTTGACAACTTGATGATCTGTTTACATAATTAAACTAAATAGTGTATCCGCCAACCGGCGGATTGAAAGGCGGTGAACAAATTTATGCCGTATTCTTCCACAGCTGTTTCCAGTTGGCAGGAAGCCGTTCTTGTTGCCGGCTCCAATATCTTAACCAGATTTTTTGGTTTTATTCCCAGCCTTTTAGGTGCCATTATCATTTTTCTTTTTGGTCTGATACTGGCCAAATGGGCTAAAGTCTTAATCGTTAAAATCTTGAGCGCCCTTAAGCTGGATCACCTTTTAAGAAAAAGCGGCTTAGAGCCGTATTTAGACCGGGCCGATATCCGGGTTAAAGCCGAAGTCTTTTTAGGAGAAATTGTCAAATGGCTGATCGTGGTGGTTTTCTTTATTGCCGCAGTTAATATTTTAGGTTTAACCACCGTCTCGGCAGTCTTAAACAGCATTTTGGGTTACATTCCCAGTATTGTTTCCGCAGTCTTGATTTTAACCATTGGTGTCTTGCTGGCAGGTTTAGTCGAAAGTCTTATTAAAGGCGCCGTTAATCAAGTTGATCCCAAAACCAGCCGGCTTTTAAGCAAGATTGCCAGCTACTTAGTCGTTATCGTCGCCGCTTTGGCCGCTGTTAACGAATTGGGTATTGCCCAGTCTTTAATTAACACCTTAATTATCGGTGTGGTGGCTACTTTGAGTTTAGGCGTTGGGTTAGCCATTGGTTTAGGCGCCAAAGACTTAGTGTCCAAAATGCTGATCGACTGGTATACTCAGTCCAAGAAAAAGACTAAATAGCCATGACTGTTTTTGCCGCTATTTTTCTAGGCCTGTTGCAGGGTCTAACCGAGTTTTTACCCGTATCCAGTTCCGGTCATTTGGTTATTGCCCAGCACTTTATTGGGTTCACCTCTCCGCCGGTCTTATTTGATATTCTTCTTCATCTGGCCACAGCCTTGGCTGTGATTGTGGTGCTTTGGTCTCAACTGTTGCAACTGAACCTTAAAACCATTGGCTTTATCTTACTGGCCAGTCTGCCTGCCGCTATCGTCGGTTTAATCTTAAATTCATCGATTGAAACCATCTTTTCCTCACTGACCCTAGTTGCTTTTGCCTTATTGATTAACAGCTTGATCCTCTTTTCCGCTCAATATTTTTTTTCCCGCGCTCAATCCACCGCCTTGTCTGTTAAAAACAGTTTGGTTATCGGTTTGTTTCAAGCTTTGGCCATTATTCCCGGCATCTCCCGTTCCGGCAGCACCATTAGTGCCGGTATCCTGGCTAAATTAAAACCCCAGCTGGTCTTTAACTTTTCCTTTTTGCTGAGTTTGCCGGCTGTCTTTGGTGCGGTTTTATTACAATTAAAAGACTTAAGCTTTTTCCAAGCCCAACTCGGTTTACCCTTATTGTTAGGTTCTATTACCGCCTTTGTTTCCGGTCTGATTTCCTTAAAACTTCTTAAAAAATTCGTCTCCCAAGGTAGATTTTCTTTCTTTGCCTATTACTGTCTGGTTCTTGGCCTGATACTTTTATTTGCTGCCCGTTAAAAGCTCACGTACAAGGGGTGCAGCTGCAACGGAATTAAGGTGGCTCGCGCGGTGCTTAACTCGCCTCTGGCAATCCCGACCAAAAACTCACCGGTTTTGGCTACGGTTAACAGCCCTGTTAGTTCTTGATTGGATAAAGTCCGGATATTCCCATCCAGCTTCAGCTTAACTTCATAAATCTGGCCGATCGGGTACTTAAAATTTCTCTGTTCTGTTAAGCCGACTCCTTTTTCGGGCGCTATGGTTAATTTATCTTCTCCGCCTATCACCAGTAACCAAAGCAGCAATTCTTGGCCGTTTTGTAAATACCTGGCTGTTAATTTTGCCTCGTTGACGGTTATTTTTTCCAAGCGCAATTCTGTTTGCGTGTTTTCGTCAGTCACAAAAAACATGCCCGGCCAGGTAGTTTTGTTGCCTAGAATATTAATTTCCATTTGGCCTGAATTGGCTCCCTGGGGGACTTTAAACTCAATATAGCTTCCGGTCCAGCTGACCAAATCATTCACCTCAATCTTTTTTCCGGCCAGGCTGACTGAACTGTTCTGATGCAAACCGCCTAAGTTTTCTCCATGGATTAAAACAGCATCTCCGACTTTACCGAAAAAATGATCCACCAGAAAAATTTTCGGCAGACCTTTGGGAGTTTCAAACTCTTGGGTGATTGGCTGCGGTGTCGGGTGAATTAAAGACGCTTCCGATCTGGTCCTGGTTGGGTTAAGCACTGCCTCTCTGGCCATCGGCAGGATCGCTAAGGTCAGGATAAACAGGCTGATCCCCGCGATTTTTTTCCAGGAAAATTTGTAAAACCACTGCATTAACCTTTTACTCATATACTTTAGCCCTTTTTACTAATTGTAATCGATTTAGTCTTGGCATTAAAGACAATATTAAAATCATCAAAAAATCCGATTCTGCCTAAAATCTTACTGGCATCGGGATTTTCCGAAAACACCACCGGAATCGCTACTTCTTCCTTGCCGATTTTAATTACAAAATCCCCCCGGTAGGCAAAAGTCTTTTGTCCGGCAAAACCTTCGATTGTGATTCTGGGTAGTTGCGTCAAATCCGCCCCTAACTCGTCGGCCAAAGATTGGGGCAAAGCTGACACCACTGCTCCGCTGTCTATCAAAAACTCCATTTCCTTAAATCCGTTAATTGTTTTAACCGGTATTTTGATCTGTGGATTAATGGCATTGCCGAAGTGCTTGTATAAAGTTTGCTGATAAGGGATAGTCAAAATCGTGTCATTGGCTGCCAGGTTGATTAAATTGGTAAAACCGGCCGTAGATTGGGCCGTGTTAATTTGGGCGGTTTTTCTTTGCCAGATAAATAGCCCTCCTGCCACGCCTATGACTAAAACCAAAACCAGAATTTTAATTCCGGCCACCAGTTTCCATGGCTGAGCCGGATTCTGACCCACTTCATATTCATCGTTCATAATTATATTATATCCAATATTGTCAGTTAATAAAACTTATGTTAATTTA
This sequence comes from uncultured Pseudomonadales bacterium, assembly GCA_964361885.1. Lineage (GTDB taxonomy): Bacteria > Patescibacteriota > Microgenomatia > UBA1400 > CG1-02-47-37 > CAYICL01. The sequence goes on along the minus strand of CAYICL010000001.1, from coordinate 38,914 downwards.
GATAATGATTAAAAAACTCTTAACCTTAACTTTACTGACCTTATCTGCCTTTTTTCTGGTTGGTTTTAAAGCGCAAACTCAAGCTGATGAGATTGTCCCCGGCCCCTTAGTTAAGTTTGGTCAGACGGTTTATCTTAAAGGCCAGGTTGATGGTGATGTCTTTCTTTTTGGTGGCGAAGTGATTGTCGATGCCACCGTCAACGGTGATTTAATTGTCATTGCCGGCCAAGCCGACATTAAAGGTAAAATCCGCGACGATTTAAGAGTCATTGCCGGCCAACTTGATCTTCAAGCTCAGGTTGGCGACGATGCCAGTTTACTCGCCGGCCAGCTGGAAATTAATCCGGATTCAACCATCGCCAACAGCTTGCTGGCGGCCGGTGGCATGATTGTGTTTAACGGTCAAATCGGGGATAAAGTTTGGCTTACCGCCGGCCGGGTCCGCTTTAACGGCCAAGCTGATGATGATGTGTCTATCAAAGCCGGCTCAATTGATATCTACCCGGACACCATTATTAACGCTAATCTTGATTTAACCTATGGTCAACCGCCGGCTATCAACCAGAAAGCTCAAATCTTAGGCAGGATTAGTCAGCAGCCTAAACCGCTTGCCCCTCATTATTATTTGCCTCTAGTGAAAAAAATCACCGCCCTGTTTATTATTGAAAAAATCACTCAGCTGGTTATCGAAATATTAATCGGTTGGCTGCTGATTGGTCTTTTATCCAAACCGATTAAACCACTGGTCAATCTATGCTTAAAACAGCCCGGTGACGCCATTGGTTGGGGCTTTTTAAGCCTGACTTTAATTCCGGTTTTAGCCATATTATTCATTATTTCTCTCATCGGCATTCCTTTAGGGATTGTTACTTTTATGATTTATGGTTTTTCTTTGTTCGCCGCCCATTTATTGGTCAGTTTAATTCTTGGCAGCCGGCTTTTAAACGACGCTGCCTTTAAAAAGCCGTATCTTAGCTTTGCTTTAGGTTTGGTTATTATCACCCTCTTAAAACTGATTCCTGTTATCGGCTGGTTGGCCTACTTTATTTTCATCCTTTTAGGTTTAGGCACCTTGACCCTGCAAACTAAAACTTTAATCCTTGGCTTGAAAAGACGCCATGAATAAAATTGTTAAGTTTCAGCTCTTGATCTTTGTCTTTTTTTGCCTTTATTTTATTTTCCGCCTAATCACTGTTTCTTCCCTTCATCTGTCGGTTTGGCAATCCGTCTATTGGGGGAATATTATCAAAGACAGCTTTTTTTTACTCATTAGTCTGGTGTTAACTTACTGCCTCTTTAACCTTCTCCGTCTTAATCAACCAACCGGTCCGTCTATTATTCAAGGTTCGCAATTAAAATTTGGTTTATTCTTTCTCTTGGGTTTATGGTGGTTAGCCGTTATTCTGCATCTTCTTTTTGACTCGGTTAAACTGATTTTACCTTTATATCAACTTGATTTTTATCATTGGGCCGACTTTTTGGATGAAACTATCAGCCATATTTTTCTCTATATTCCAATCATTATTGTTTCCGTGATTGGCTTATTATTGGAAATCGAACGGCCTTCCCAATCCGGCTTGACCAAGCTGGAGCTAATCATTATTATCGGCTTTGGTTTATTGGCAGGTATTATGTTTGGTCTTAATCTGACCGAAGGCCGGCTGTCTTTACAAACCAGTTTTCCGGCCATGATTTTATATTTATGCTTGTTTTTTTACTTAACCGTCAAATACCGGCTTAATTTAAAACATTATCCCTATGGTCTGTCTTATGCCATTGTTTATCTTTTCGCCAGTCTTAGCTTTATCTTTTGGGGACTGACTTTTCATTCTTTCCCGGAATTCTTTAATTATTTAAAGTAAGGCATGAAAATATTATTGGTGGCTACCGGAAATCCCGATAAACTTAAAGAAGTTAAACAAATTCTCAATCTTTCCGGTTATCAAATTCTGGGTTTAAATCAAATCAAAAGTATCCCTAAGAATTTTACCGTTGTTGAAACCGGTCATACCTTTAAAGCCAACGCTATCCTTAAGGCCGTCGGTTACGGTAACCAAACCGGTCTTTTGACTTTGGCTGACGACTCGGGTTTATGCATTGACTGCCTTCATGGCCGGCCGGGCCTTAATTCGGCTCGTTTTGCCGCTGACAACTTTAACTTAGCCATGAGAAAAATTCTTAACCGACTCAAATCTTTGCCTGACTCTGAAAAGGGAGCCAAATTTGTTTGCTGTCTGGCCCTGTATCAGCCTCAAACCGATTCTCTCCACACTTTTGCAGGTATTATTAAAGGTCGGATTGCCCCTGCCATTCAAGGCAGCCGCGGTTTTGGTTATGACCCGATCTTTATTCCAAACCACATGAATTTAACTTTGGGTCAGTTAGCTCAAAGTCAAAAAAATCAACTTAGCCACCGCTTCAAAGCTTTATTAAAACTTAAAACCTTTTTATCTAAATCTCCAATAAGCTAAAATCAGTAACACCACCAACACTCCAGCCACTATCACCGTCTTGATTAAATCTTTAATAATTAATTTTTTATCCCCCGGCTCAATTTCAATTTTTGGACTAAAAAACTTATATTCTACCTGTTGCTGCTGTCTTTTTAGCTTGGCTTTTATTTTTTGCCGCCTGGTTCTTTTTTTAGCCATATAGATTATTATATTACAAAAGCCTTGATTGACAAATTACTTCAAATACCTCAAAATCAGAATACAGATGGTACTCAATTTACAACTGCTTGAAGGGCTTTTATTGTTTGTTTTAATCTGGGTAATCTCCCTGACTGTTTTGCTGGTTCAAACCATAATTCATTATCGTAAACTGACCAAAAACATCACCAAAAAAGATTTAAAAACCGTTTTAACCGACATTCTTAACCGGACAGATGGCAATCAAAAGCAAATTAAAGATTTAACCTCGGCTTTAAATCAACTGCAGCTTAAAAGTAAAACTTTTATTCAAAAAGTCGGCTTCGTCCGTTTTAATCCCTTTCCTCAAACCGGCGGCGACCAAAGCTTTTGTTTAAGCTTGTTGGATGAAAAAGACACCGGTTTTGTGCTAAGCTCATTACATTCGCGTGATACTACCAGGTTTTACGCCAAAACCATTACCAACGGCAAGCCTGAGGGCTACGAACTGTCTCAGGAAGAACTTAAAGCCATTAAAAATGCCAGATAAAAAATAAAGGAAATCTATATGACGGATAAAAAGAAAACCATTTTTCTCATTTTATTAAGTTTAGGTATCTATCTGATTTCCACCGGTTTGTCTTATGCCGCCTTCACTTACTCCAGTCAAGGCACCATCTTCACCTCGCCTTTACCGGAAAGCCAATCAGGCGATGGCGCCAAAGCTAACCTTAACCGGAAAGCCGTTACTGATGTCTCCGGCGCCCAAACCGAAAGCTGTCCTTTAAATGGGGCTAAATATACCAAGATTGAAAAAACTATCTGGGAGTCACACCGGCCTTTGGCGGTCATGATCGAAAACCATGAAGAATCCCGGCCTCAATCTGGTTTGTCCGACTCCGATTTGATTTATGAAGCTGTGGCCGAAGGCGGTATTACCCGTTTAATGGCTCTTTTCTATTGTCAGGCCGCCGCCTATGAATCGATTATTGGACCGGTCAGAAGCGCCCGGACTTACTTTTTGGATTGGGCTTCGGAATACAACTTCCCCTTATATACCCATGTTGGCGGTGCCAACACCCCCGGTCCGGCTAATGCTTTGGGTCAAATTGTTGATTATGGCTGGTCGGCCGCTAATGACTTGAATCAATTTTCCATTGGTTATCCCACTTTTTGGCGGGATTACGAGCGCTTAGGTCGGACCGTGGCCACCGAGCATACGATGTATTCCACCACCCAAAAACTCTGGGCTGTCGGCGCCAACCGCCGTTATACCAATCTCGATCCGGATCAAGTCGACTGGTCCAAAGGTTTTACTCCCTGGAAGTTTGCCAAAGGCGAGGCCGGTTTAGCCGATCGGGGTACCACTGCCAGCATCAACTATAATTTCTGGGAAGATGCCGCCTATGCAGTCAGCTGGCAGTATAATAAAGATCAAAATCTTTATCAGCGCCTTAATAACAGTCAGCCCCATAAAGACTTAAACGTTGATCAACAGTTAACCGCTAAGAACCTGGTGATTCAGTTTGCGGTTGAAAAACGGGCCAATGACGGCTATCCCGGCAATCTCCATATCTTGTACGGCACTACCGGCAAAGGCCAGGCTTTAATCTTTAAAGATGGTCAAGCCATTAAAGGTACTTGGTCTAAGCCTAAGCGTTTATCCCGCACCATTTTCTCTGACGGTCAAGGGAAAGAGATCCAGTTTAACCCTGGCCGGATTTGGATTTCTGTCTTGCCTGTCAACACTAAGGTAACCTACTAAACATTTAAGTTAACTGCCTTAACTGCCTTAAAGGAGGCCTATGGCCAGCTTGCAAGATCTGTTTGTCTCTAAAGTTAGGGTTAAGTTAATTCAGGTTTTTTTGAGTCAGCCTTCGGAAATTTTTTATGTCCGTCAATTGGTCCGCCTCACCGATGAGGAAATTAACGCCGTCAGAAGAGAATTAAGCCGGATGGAGACCCGGGGTTTGGTTAAAAAAGAAGCCCGGGGTAACCGGCTCTATTATTTTTTCAACAAAACCTACGCTTTTTACCAGGATTTGATCAGTTTAACCGCTAAAACCGTTGGTTTAGGCGCCGAAGTGATTAAGAACAAAAACAAACTCGGCAATCTTAAGTTTGTTTTATTATCCGGCCGTTATGCCCGTCGGATGCCCAGAAAATCCGAAGAAGACATCGACCTGTTATTGGTCGGCAGCATTAATTTAAAGGAACTAAACTTGCTGATCAGAAAAGCCGAGGCTGAACAAGAAAAAGAAATTAACTATGCTCCCATGACCATTGAAGAATTTGAGTTCAGAAAAGCCCGCCGTGACCCGTTTTTATTAAGTATCTTAATGGCCGGCCGGATCATGCTTTTGGGTGATGAAGAAGAAATGGTCAGCTAACCACAAATTTATGGCACAAAAAATCATGAAAGTCGGCAACAGTATCGGCGTCACTGTCCCCGCCAAGTTTGTCAAAGCCGTTGGTGTCCGGGTCGGGGATGAAGTTAAAGTTCAAACCCGGCTGGATTCGGGTCAAGTCATCTATACCTTTAAAGGCGCCAAGCAGCTTTCTCTTAGCAACTCCCTTGAGAAACCGGAATCGTAAACCACCTATGTCATCTTTATCCAAACGCTTATGGTTAATTTTTGCCATTCTTTTTGCCTCAGTTTACCTTAACTTACCCCAACAATCCGGCCTTCATTTTAAACTTGGCCCATATGCTTTTTCCCGGGACTTAACCCTTAAAAAAGGCCTGGATCTTCAGGGCGGCACCCACCTGGTTTTGGAAGCCGATATGCTAAATATCGACCCGGCTGACCGCTCCGACGCTTTGGAATCTTCCAAGCAGATTATTTCCCGCCGGGTTGATCTTTACGGCGTTTCCGAGCCGGTAATCCAAACCTCCACCCTTAAAGATGCTTACCGGATCATTGTCGAACTGCCCGGCATTCAGGATATTAACCAGGCGATCAACTTAATTGGCCAAACCGCCCAGCTTGATTTCCGGGAAACTCCGGAAAAAAACCCTGACCCGGCCGAATTTGCCTCCCCTTCGGCGGTTGCCAAAATCTTTAACTTTGTGCCTACCGGCTTAACAGGCAAGGATTTAAAAAAAGCTACCGTCAGCTTTGGTCAATCACAAACCAGCGGCCAGCCGGTAGTTGATTTGGAATTTACCAATGAGGGTGGCCAGAAGTTTGCTGCCATTACCCAAAAAAACTTACATCTGCCTTTAGCCATCTTTTTAGATCAACAACTGGTCACTGCTCCGGTGGTTAACGAAGCCATTTTAAGCGGCCGGGCAGTTATTTCCGGCAATTTCACCCCTGAATCTGCCTCCCAGTTGACGATTCAATTAAATGCCGGCGCTTTGCCGGTGCCGATCAAAATTGTTGAGCAAAAAAACATCTCTGCGACTCTGGGTTCAGACTCGGTTAAAAAAAGTTTAACCGCCGGCCTGCTGGGTTTAAGCCTGGTCATGCTGTTTATGTTTTTGTATTACGGCTTTAACGGTTTGATCGCTGATATGGCCTTACTCCTTTATGGTCTGATTACTTTATCCATCTACAAACTGATTCCCATTACCCTGACTTTACCCGGAATTGCCGGCTTTATTCTTTCGGTCGGCATGGCGGTTGATGCCAATATCTTGATTTTTGAACGGATGAAAGAAGAACTTCGTGCCAACCGGCCTTTTCCGATTGCCATGGAACTGGGTTTTGGCCGGGCTTGGGACTCGATCAAAGACGCCAATGTCACTACCATCATCACCAGCTTGATTCTGTTAAACCCTTTAAGCTGGCAGTTCTTAAACACTTCCGGTTTGGTCCGGGGTTTTGCCTTGACTTTGCTGATTGGTGTCCTCATCAGTCTTTTCACCGGCATTGTCGTCACCCGCAGCCTGATGCGCCTGTTTTATAGAAGAGGGAGAAGCTTAATATGATCAATTTCATGAAATACAAATATCTTTACTTTGCCTTCTCTCTCTTGTTTATTATCCCCGGCGCCTACTTTTTAATCCGTTTTGGCCTTAAGCCTGCCCTTGATTTTACCGGCGGTACCTTGCTGGAACTCTCCATTAATCCTCAAGCTAACCAAATCTTAACTACTGACAGTCTTAAACCCATCACCGAACCGATAATTCCTTTTAGTAGCCTTCAGCAGGTTGATTCCCGCACTTTTATTATCAGAAGCCAACAATTTGATCAACCTACCAATCAAAAACTGCAAACCGAAATCACTGCCAAAATCGGGGAGACCCAAGAAAAACGCTTTGAAACTATCGGTCCGACCTTAGGTAAAGAGCTGATCAGAAAAACTATTGTCGGCATCTTATTGGCCTCTGGTTTTATCCTTTTTTATGTGGCCATCCGCTTTAAAGATAAAAAATACGGCATCTGTGCGATTTTAGCCATGCTTCACGACAGCTTTATCTTGCTGGGAGCTTTCAGCTTTTTAGGGGTTTACCAAGGCGTGGAAATCGATGCTTTATTTGTCACCGCCATGCTCACCATCCTGTCTTTTTCCGTTCACGATACTATCGTCGTTTACGACCGCATCCGTGAGTCCATCCGCCTTTACCCCAAGTTAAGCTTTACCGGTTTGGTCAACAAAGCCGTCACCGAAACTCTCGGCCGCTCGGTCAACAACTCCTTAACCATTATTTTTATGTTGCTTTGTCTTTACCTTTTGGGCGGCGAAACCACCAAATGGTTTGTTCTGGCTTTACTCATCGGTACCATCTCCGGCACCTACTCTTCCACTTTCACCGCCGCTCCTTTGTTGGTTCTCTGGGAAGAGCTCAAAGTTAAACATCACACTCCTAAAACATCACACCTCTAAGGTGTGATAGACTAAATAAGCATGCCGGGAAGAGAAACGCCTTTAATCACGGGAGAAATTTATCATATTGTTAATCGTGGCATTGCTTCACAGTCAATCTTTTTAAATCAACGGGATTATCAAAGAGCGCTGGAAACAATTTTGTATTACCAAAACAAGAAATCGCTTTTGCGTTATTCCTATTTTATAAGATTACAGCAGTCAATCAGGCTGGAAATTCTAAAAAAGTTAAATGACCAAAAAGATCATTTATTAGTGGAAATTTTTGCTTATTGCTTAATGCCCAATCATTTTCATTTGTTGTTAAAACAATTGATTGATAATGGCATATCCAACTATCTGAGTAAATTTTCCAACAGTTACACTCGATATTTTAATGTTAAAAACAATAGAATTGGGCCGCTATTGCAAGGTAAATTCAAATCAGTTCACGTTGACAACGACGAACAATTACTTCATTTATCAAGATATATCCATCTTAATCCTTATAGTTCCGACATCGTCAAATCATTAAAAGGATTGAAAGAATATCCTTATTCATCTTTACCGGAATATTTAGAATTAGACCAAAAAAATTATTGCCGCCGGGATTTAATTTTAAGTTATTTTAAAACTGCTGATTCATATGAAGATTTTATTTTCAGTCAAGCAGACTCTCAAAGAGAACTAGATATTATCAAACATCACACCTTAGAGGTGTGATAGAGGCGGATCTGTTTTAATAAATACTCCCGGTCGTTTTTCTTAGCGTCTTCCATAACCTCGTCAAACAGCTGATTTAATACCTTGCCCACCTTTGGTCCGCTTTTAATATTTAATATTTTCATCACGTCATGGCCATTAACCTTTAAATCGCTGACTTGAAAGGGTGCATACATTAGTTGATTGATTCTTTCCTGTAGTTCCCTTAAACGCCATGAAGTTGCCTTACTGCCCCCGCCGATCCGGTCCCCGATCCTTAGTATCATCATTTTATCGATGTTTTCTTTCCCCACCCGCCGCATAAACCGCCTGACTGCTTTATCCGTCATTTTCGGGTCATAACTAAACATATGCCAGCGGACCAATAACCATAACATGTCCACATCCTTATTGGCCATCTTTAGCCGTCTGGCGATTTCTTTAACCATTCTGGCTCCCATCACCTCATGATTGTAAAAGGTAATTTCTTTGCCCGGCCCTAAGTCTTTATTTACTCTGGGTTTGGCGACATCGTGAAGTAAAGTTGCCAGCCTGATAATCGGATCTGGTGACTGACAGGCTGCCAAAGCATCCAAACTGTGATTCCAGACATCCTTGGTATGATGGCCGGCCTGATTTACCCCGCGGGTTTCTATCAGTTCCGGCAGGATAAACTTAAGCAAACCGCCGGAGTAAAGCATCAACACTCCGTCTTTGGGGTAGCTGGAGCCGATGATTTTTAACAGTTCGTCTCTGACCCTTTCTTTGGAAATATTTTTAATCAACTTGGCATTTTTGCTGATGGCCTTTAAAGTCTTGTCTTCAATCGTAAAACCCAACTGGGCCGCAATTCTGATCGCCCGCATCATTCTTAAGCCGTCTTCTTCAAAGCGTTTATTGCTATCACCCACGGCTCGGATCAACTTGTCTTTTAAATCCTGTTCTCCTTTAAACGGATCAACCATTTCCAGTTTGCCCCTTGTTTGTCGAAGGGCCATGGCATTAATGGTAAAATCCCGCCGCTTCAAATCACAAAGTAAACTCTTCCCCCAGCAGACCTTATCCGGCCGTCTGTTATCCGTATATTCGGACTCGGTTCTATAAGTAGTAATTTCATAAACATCTCCGGATGTGCCCTTGGCTTTCAACTGTTCTTCCAAATGTTTTTCCGCCACTCCCACTGTCCCAAACCGGTTGTCGTAAAACGCTTCTTTAAACAGCTTTAAAATTTCTTCCGGTTTGGCATTAGTGGTAAAATCCCAGTCCACCACTTTGGTTTTTGTCAATAAATCTCTCACTGCTCCGCCAACTACATAAGCTTCAAATCCGGCCGCTTCCAATGTCTCCAGTACTTTAACCACCAAAACCGGCAACTTCACCTTCATATGTTATGATTATAGCCGTTATGGCCTCTCATTGGAAAGTTAAAGCTCAAATTACTGCTGCCGCCGGCCAATCCCGCCAACACCAAATTATCCAAGCTCTTTTAACCAACAGAAACTTAACTACTCCTAAGCTTCGGCGCCTCTTCTTATCTCCGCCACCACCTCAAACCATCAAACCTCAATCAGTCGGTCTCAACTTGCCAGCTCTGAAAACTGCCGCTGGGCGGATAAAAAAGGCGATCAAAGATCAAGAGCTGATCTACATCTACGGCGATTATGATACTGACGGCATCACTGCCACCGCCGTTTTATGGGAAGCCTTAAACTTGGCCAAAGCCAAGGTTTTGCCCTTTATCCCTGCCCGTGACGAACCTGTCCGCGGTCTGTCTCCTCAGGGCATTAACCTCATTATTAAAGCCGCCGGCCAAAAACCTAGCCTTATCATTACTGTTGACAACGGCATCTCAGCCTTTAAGGGTTGCCTTTATGCTGCCAAACTCGGCATTGATGTGATTATTTCCGACCATCATCAGCCTAAAACAAAAAATCACCAACCCATTTACCCCAAAGCCCTGGTTATTGTTCACACCCTTGAGCTGGCCGGTGTCGGTGTCTCCTGGTTTTTGGCTCAAGCCGTTCTAAAAACCAGTTCTACTTTAGACTTGGTGGCCTTAGGCACTATCGCCGACATGGTGCCGCTGTTAAACGCCAACCGGTCTTTAACCAAGTTTGGTTTAGAAAAACTTAAGCGTACCCCCAGGCCGGGGCTGATTGCCTTAGCCAAAACCGCCGGTCTTGATCTGGACAGCTTAGAGGCTTTTCAAGTTAGTTATGTTTTAGCTCCCCGGTTAAACGCCATGGGCAGGCTTGAACACGCCCTGGATGCTTTGCGCTTGCTTTGTACCACTGATCAACATCGGGCTCATCGCCTGGCCGCTAATCTTTCCCAAACTAATCAGCTCCGCCAGGATATTACCATAGAAATGTTTATTAAGGCCAAAAACATGGTCTTAACCCAACCCAAAGATCAGCCACTCATTTTTTTAGCCGATGCCTCTTTTCATGAAGGTGTTGTCGGCTTGGTTGCCGGTAGATTGGTTGAAGAATTTAACCGGCCCGTCTTTATGGTGGCTTTAACTAAAAATTATGCCAAAGCTTCTGTCCGCTCTATCAAAGGCTTTAATGCTATCAAGGCTATTAGAAGTTTACAAAACCTGCTTTTGGAACATGGCGGTCATGAACTGGCTGCCGGTTTTACCAGCGAAACCAAAAATTTGCCGGCTATCCAAACCAGGTTGAAAACTCTGGCCGCTAAAGCCTTAGCCAAAAAAGCCTTAACTCCTACTTTAGCCATTGACTGCCAGCTTAACTTATCCGATATTACCTGGGAACTTTTTAACCAATTGGACCAACTTAAACCTTTTGGCTTTGCCAACCCCCAGCCGGTTTTTTGCACCAGGGGAGTCAAGTTATTAAGTTTCCGTTCCGTCGGCCAGGACCAAAAACACCTCAAACTCAACCTACAGGGAGAGACCTTGAAGGTTGATGCGATTGCTTTTAACTTTGGTCATTTAGCTGATCAGCTGACTTCCGGTCAGCTTATCGACATTGCCTATACTCTGGAAAAAAATTTTTTCAACGGTAACCAATCCCTGCAGTTAAAAATAAAAGACATACAGATTAAGGTTTAAAAGTCATTTCTCTTCCGTTTTTAAAAACAACCAAGTAAGCTGCTATAAAATTATCAGTATCTACTAAAGGTATTAATTCCTTAATTACGTAAGGGGAAATAATCCCTTCAGCTAATAATAGTGATATGGAAGCAAATTTTTCTCCTGCTTCTACTTCCTGCTTAGGGACAACATCAATAATTTTTTGTGCTGGAACCTTAAACTTATCATTTATTAACGCTTTTAGAACATGCATTGGCATCTTTGGCTCTATTGCCTTGCTTACTCTTTTAAAACAGGTGTTGAAGTTTTTTGTAGGGGGTATGCATTTTATCGGTAGAAAACACTTTTCACAGTTTGGCATATTATCTGTTTTTAAGATACAATCAAATAGATGCAGCGGATTTTATCACAAACTACTCCAAAATACATCGCCAAAACCGTTTTTCTTCAAGGCTGGGTTAACTCGGTTAGAAGCCATGGTCGGATTACCTTTTTTGATTTACGGGATCGCTCTGGTCTGGTCCAAGTAGTCAGTCAAAACCTTAAAACCGGACTTAAACCCGAATCAGTGGTGGCTGTTACCGGCAAAGTCGTTAAACGGCCTGCCAATTTGGTTAATCCGAAATTAGCCACCGGCACGGTTGAAATTCAGGCCGGAACGATCGAGGTGATCACCACTTCCAAAGAACTGCCGTTTCCGATTCAGTCCGATGGTCATGATATTGATGAAACCGTTCGCTTAAAATACCGCTATCTGGATTTGCGCCGGCCCCGCTTAAACCGGATTATCAAAACCCGGTCTCAGGTGGTTAAATTCATCCGCGATTTTCTGGTAGATTTAGATTTTGTCGAAATCGAAACTCCCATCTTAACCAAAACCACCCCTGAAGGCGCCCGGGACTTTTTGGTTCCCTCCCGGCTCCAGCCCGGCAAATTCTATGCCTTGCCTCAAAGCCCTCAGCAATACAAACAGTTATTAATGGTTGCCGGTTTTGAACGCTACTTTCAGATTGCCAAGTGTTTTAGGGATGAAGATCCCCGCCATGACCGGGCTTATGGCGAGTTCACCCAGCTGGATCTGGAAATGTCTTTCGTCACCCAAAACGACATTCTGGAATTAACCGAAAGCTTATTCACCCGGTTAATCAAAGCCATCTTTCCTGATAAAACCATCACTCAAACGCCTTGGCCAAGAATCTCTCATAGTGAGGCCCGGAAAAAATTCGGTTCTGACAAGCCTGACTTAAGAAAGAATAAGAAAGACCCTGACGAGCTGGCCTTTGCTTGGATTATTGATTTTCCCTTATTTACCAAACAATCCCGGGAGGATTATTTTCACGGTGCCGGTAAAAACGCCAAACTGGCTCCTTCCCATCACATGTTTACCAGCCCTCATCCGGATGATGTCCGGCTTCTGGACAAAGACCCTTTAAAAGTCCGCGGCCTTCAGCATGATCTGGTCTTAAATGGTTACGAAGTCGGCGGCGGCAGTATCCGGATCCATGATCCGAAAATTCAGGAAAAAGTCTTTGAATTGATTGGTTTTACCTCAGCTCAAAAACAACAGTTTGAGCACATGCTGACTGCTTTTCAATACGGCGTTCCGCCTCATGGCGGCATTGCTCCCGGCATTGACCGTTTGCTAATGGTGATCTTTAATGAGCCTAACTTGAGGGAAGTCATGGCTTTTCCGGCGATTGCTTCCGGTCAGACTGCCGTCGTTGACGCTCCGTCTGAGCCTGAACAGGAACAACTTAAAGAACTCCATCTAAAAGTCGTCAAATGATCAAAGCTCTTCAGCCGTTTAAGCCCTTGCTTCAATTTAAATTTATTTTGGTCTTTATCGGTTTAGCTTTGCTTCCCGGTAATAATTACTACTATCAGCTTGATTTAAGTCAGTTTAAGCCTTTAGTCCGGCCGGTTAACTACCAGTTTTTGCCGGCCTCTCAATATCCGGTTAACTTGAATCAGGTTCCGCCTCCTTACCTGACGGCTAGGGGAGTAATCGTGATTGATGCGGACACTAAAACTATTATTTTTTCTCAAAACCCCGATTTAAGACTTTTGCCGGCCTCCACCACCAAAATTATGACTGCCTTAGTTGTTTTGGACCATTATGCTTTAAACGAGATTATTACTATCGGTAATATTCAAACCGAACCGGTTAATATGGACTTAAAACCAGGAGAAAGAATCACGGTTGAGAATCTCTTATATGGCCTTTTGGTCGGATCGGCCAATGATGCCGCCATCGCTTTAGCCCAAGCTTATCCCCAAGGCCAACCCGGCTTTGTCGTTGCGATGAATCAAAAAGCCAAAAGTTTGCATTTATTTCAAACCCAGTTTACCAACCCGATTGGCCTGGACGATTATGGCCAGTACACCACGGTTCATGATTTAAGTCTGTTAACTGCCGCCGCCTTAGACAACCCGATCTTTAAAAAAACCGTGGCGACTATCGGCTTAACGGTTACCGACGTTGACAAGACTCAAACCCACGAGCTTACCAATATCAATCAGCTCCTTGGTCAAGTCCCGGGTCTGGCCGGGGTTAAAACCGGTTATACTCAGCTGGCCGGTGAATGTTTGATTACCTATACCCAAAGACAGGGCCACTCGATCATTACCGTGGTTTTAGCCAGCACCGACCGTTTTAACGACACTCTTAAATTAATTAACTGGGTTTTTACTAATTTCCGCTGGCAAACCCTTCCTCCAGCCATTCGTTCGTAATCGCCTGAACATAGCCAAAAAAGCCATTATCGCCTTCAAACACAATTAAAGGCAGTAAAAAGCCATTGGAAGTTTCACCGTCATAGTAGCCTAAGTATATTCTTCTGATCGCCACCACTCCGTTTGGATTATCACCGATACTGGCAATAAAACCCTGCCTGGTTTGCAGTTCCCGCCAGGCTTGGCTGGCCGTCTTGATCGGATAAGTAGCCGTCTGCTCCATGTTTATCGGAAAATAGTTATACTCCGCCTGTATCACTCGCTTCTCCGCTTCTCTGGAGCCGGAAAAAATGATTCTGACAATGCCTTTTTCCGGATCGGTCGGCAGCACCGGTTTTTCATTCACTTGGGGTCGAAACAGATCCGCTTGAACAAAATCAGCTTCCGACAAACTTGGGGCTTTAATATATTGTCCGGCCGAAAAAGTTAAATAATTAATTTTCACCTCGGCTCGATCCAACTCTTCACTGCTCAAACCCGCCTGTCTTAAAAAATTCTTGGCTTCCACCACAGTTTGCTCTTTTCCCGGCAGCTGTTTTTCCGACAAAATCGTCGGATCTGCCTGCCAGTTTCTTTTTAAAGTAAACGAGCCGTCAATAATATCCATCTCTAAAGTGCTGGGTAGAAACTCATTGTTTTCCCATCTGAACCTTCTCTCGGTAATTTCTTTCGCTTCCGCCTCAAAACCAAGTTTATCGGCAGTCAGCTTAGCTTCATCTAAAGCCATAAAACTGGATCTGAAGGTTGGCATCAGGTAAACTTCAATCCGGTCGCTTAAAGCTGGTGTTCCGCCCGTAGGCGTTTCCAGCCTTAAAGTCAGTTCCGGATGCAGCTTTTCCGGAAAATTTATTGTTGGCAGTTTGCCGAAAGTCACGGTCGGCGGCGGCGGCGGAGGCGGATTCACCACTCTTAAATAGGTATTAAAGATAAACCAGCCAAACCTGATTAATAAAAATACTCCTAAAGCCAATCCAGCCAGCTTAATTATCTTTCTCACCGATTCGGCTGTTTCTGTTAATGTTGCCATACCTCTTTGAGTATAACCGCATAGTCTGTTAGAATTCAACTTATATGGTCAGAACCAGATTGGCTCCGTCGCCCACCGGCGATCCCCATATCGGGACTTTATTCCAAGCCCTGTTTGATTATGTTTTTGCTAAAAAAAATCATGGCCGGTTTATTGTCCGGATCGAAGACACCGATCAAGCCCGTCAAGTCAAAAACTCTGAAACCGCTATTTTTAAAGCTTTAGACTGGCTTAATCTGACTCCTGACGAAAGCCCGCTTCATGGCGGTTCATTTGGCCCTTACCGTCAATCCGAACGCTTGGCAATCTATAAAAAACACGCTCTTGATCTTATTGATCAGGGTCATGCCTATTACTGTTTTTGCTCCGGTCAACGCCTTGATCAAGTCAGGCAAAGTCTGCAGCAACAGGGTTTACCGCCCATGTATGACCGTCTCTGCCGCTCGCTTGATCCTAAACAAGCCCAGCTGATGGCTCAAACCAAACCCTTTGTCATCCGGATGAAGATTCCTCATCATCAAACCATCGTAATTAAAGATTTGATCCGGGGCTCAATCAAATTTGACAGTTCAGTGGTTGATGATCAGATTTTACTTAAGTCCGACGGTTTTCCGACTTATCATTTAGCCGTGGTAGTTGATGATCATTTGATGAAAATCACCCATGTGGTCCGGGGCGAAGAGTGGCTCAGTTCCGCCCCCAAGCACCTGCTTTTGTATCAATACTTTAACTGGCAGCCGCCTCAATTTATCCACACCCCGCTGCTGCGAAATCCTGACCGGTCAAAACTTTCCAAGCGCCGCGGCCATGCCTCGGTTTCTTGGTATATCAAGCAAGGTTATCTACCCGAAGCCGTCATTAATTTTTTAGCCACCCGGGTTTGGAATCACCCTCAAGGTCAGGAGATTTTTTCCCTTCAGGATTTGATCAAGCACTTTAAATTCGAAGACCTGCATATTCAGGGTCCGATTGCCGACCTGGATAAGTTAAACTGGCTTAACGGTCAATGGATCAGGCGCTTGCCGGACAAAGTTTTACTGCAAAGATTGGCACCCTTCCGGCCTAAAAATCTGTCTGTTGAAAAGCTTAAAGCCGTCTGGCCCTTGATTAAAGACAGGCTGGAATCACTTTCCCAGCTTAAAGATTTAACCGAATACTTTATCACCGATCCAACCATTGACCCAAAATTAATCTTAAAAGAATCCGGGCAGGACCGTCAGGCTACGGCTGCTTATCTAACCCAAGTTCAAGCTAAACTTAAATCCGTTTCTCCTTGGACCGGTCACCAGCTTGAAACTGTCTTACACCAGCTTCAGCGGGAGCTTGGCTTAAAACCCAGGCCGGCTTTTATGACTATTCGTCTGGCCGTCACCGGCCGGCCGGCCACCCCGCCTTTATTTGATACCCTGGAAATTCTCGGTCAAAAACTAGTTTTATCCCGGTTAACTTATGCCCAAAAAATCCTTAAAAGCTAAACGCAAAAACATTACTGCCAAAAATCTGCTCGCCGGCGCCAGTCTGGCCGGCACCCTGCTTTTATCTTCCGGCTCGGAAAACATCAAAGCCCTGCCCGATAAACCGCCCGAACTGCGTTTACCGTCCGGTCTGGTGACCAAAAAAGAGTTAAACCAGATCTTGGTTAAAGCTCTGGGCCGGACATTACCCCCAACTCCTCGGGTTTTAACCGAAACCGAGGAAACCGCTTTAACTGCTGCCGTTTTCCGCACTTTAGGAATTAAGGCCAGGGTTGAGCTTAATGGCAATCGCTTAAACCACCAGCTTGGTTTGATGGGTTTGGAACAGCACTTAAAGCGCTATCCCGGCGACACCATCCAGGGTCGTAATTTTCCTGAAGTTGGCCTGGCTCCCAATAAAGCCGCTTGGGGCTATTTTGCCAACAGTCAAGCCCGGCTGGCCAGCCTGGATATCGCTAGGGAAAAATACTATTTAGCTGTCCAAACTCTTTACCTGCCCGACTGGAACTCCCGGTTAAAAGAGTTAAGGGATTGGTATAAATATCGGAAAGTTTTGGTGATTAATCCTCAAACCGGCGCTGCTGTCGTTGCCGTCATTGCCGATGCCGGTCCGGCCAAATGGACCGGCAAACAATTCGGCGGTTCGCCTGCCGTCATGTCTGATTTAGGTTTTTATCCCAAACGTACGGTCGGTAAAACCTTGGTTTTGTTTGTTGATGATCCCAACAATCAAATCCCCTTAGGTCCGGTTGACTACCCGTTAACTGCTAAAGCCACTTAATGATCTTGGCCTTTTCCTGTAAAGCCGTTACCAGTTCTTGAATCTTGGTGCTTAATTTTTGCTGTTCCAGCTGCTTTTTAACACTGTCTTTTAGTTCATTTTCACTGGCTGTTTTCGGCAGCACTTCTGTATTGGTTTTAATATATTCGGCTATCTCTGCTTCGGTTACTTCAACTGTACCGGCCAGCTTGTCGAGTAATTTATTGGTTTTGATCGACTCTTCCACGTCTTTTATGGTTAAGCCTTGAACTGCCAATATCTGATCAAAATCCTGGCCCTGTTGTTTCATCAGCTCTTTATATTTATCAATTTCTGCTTTAATCTCTTCATCGCTGACTTTGATATTTTGTTTGGCCGCTTCTTGTAAAATCAGTTTATTGGTGACTAAGTTGTCTAAGACTTGCTGTCCGGCCATTTTTTCCAAAGTTTTAACATAAGTCAGTCTCCAAATCGGCCGGCCGTTAACTATGGCGACTACCACCTGGCTTTTAACCAGAAATAATAAGCCGGCTAAAGCCAAGACAATCACTATAATTTTGGCTCTTTTAATTATTTTGGCTTTTTTCATAAACTTCCTTTTTTATTAATAACACTTCATCATATCAGAAAACTTTATTTTTAACACTACTTGAAACCGCTCTCGATTACCAGTAAATTAGATCTATGGTTTCAAAACATCCGGAATATCAATACCTTGATCTTTTACAGGATATTTTAGTAAACGGCAGCTGGAAAATCAGCCACTCCACCGGCGTTAAATTAAAATCGGTTTTTGGCCGCCAGATCCGCTTTGATTTATCAAAGGGCTTTCCCTTATTAACCACCAAAAAAGTTTTTGTCCGCGGCATTATTCATGAGCTGCTCTGGTTTTTGTCCGGCGAATCCAACATTAAATACCTGGTTGACAACAATGTTCACATTTGGGATGAATGGGCCTACAAAAAATATACTTGGGCTATGGAAGCTAAAACGACTAAGCCTTTGACTTACAAAGCTTTTATTGAAAAAATTCAAATCGACAAAGCCTTCTTAAACCAATGGGGCGAGTTAGGTCCGGTTTACGGCGTTCAGTGGCGGAGATGGCCTACAGCCCCGCTCAGCCCTAAGGCTGATTTGCGGGGCCGGACCGTTGACCAGCTGGGCTGGGCAATCGACAAGATTAAAAAATTTCCTCAAAAAAAACACTACGTTATCTCCGCCTGGAATGCCGGCTGTATTTATGAAATGTCCGGCAGCCGCAGCGCTTCTATGGTCATTGCTCCTTGTCACACCCTGTTTCATATCAACATTACCGGCAACAAACTCTCCCTTCTTTTATACCAGCGCTCTGCCGATATGTTTTTAGGCGTGCCTTTTAATATTGCCAGCTACGCGCTTTTAACCTTAATGCTGGCCCAGGTTACCGGTTATCAGCCCGGTGAGTTTGTCCACACTTTTGGAGACGCCCATATTTACGCCAATCACTTATCCGCCGTTAAACAGCAGCTAAAAAGACGGCCCCGGCCGTTTCCCCAGCTGAAATTAAACCCCAAGATTACCAATATTGATCAGTTCAAATTTAACGACTTTGAAGTGGTTGACTATCACCCTTATCCGCCCATTAAAGCCGATATTACCGTCGTTGGAGGATTTTAATGCCCCCCAAAGTTTCTATTATTGTGGCTCATGATGACCAATTGGGGATTGGCGCCAACAATCGGTTGTTGTGGCATATTAAAAAAGACTTAAAGCGGTTTAAAAAACTTACCCTTGGTCATCCTATTATCATGGGCCGTAAAACCTATCAGTCAATCGCTAAAGCTTTACCGGGCAGGACCAACATTATTGTCACCCGGAATCCCCGGTTTCAGGCCCCCGGTTGTTTAAAGGTTGACTCTTTGATTCAAGCCATTGATTTGGCCAAAACCAAAGACAGTCAAGAGATTTTTATCATCGGCGGCGCCGACATTTATCGCCAGGCTTTAGCCCAAAACCTGGTTGACAAACTTTACCTTACCCATGTTAAAGGTGATTATCAGGCCCAGGTCTTTTTTCCGGCCTACCCTCAATTCAGAAAGATCGTCTATCAAAGTTTTGACTCAGAAGGACAATACTCTTTTAAATATATAGAATTGGAGAAGTCACTATGATTTTTACACCAATTAGTTTTCCGGATGAAAATATTCAATATCTCACTCCTGGCTGGGATGATCTGAATCAATTGGCTTTTACCCTTGCCAAAGCCATGATCAAAGCCGGGGAGAAGTTTGACCGGATTATTACTTTAGCCAAAGGCGGTTGGCCGATGACCCGGTCTTTAGTTGATTTTTTATCCCTTGAAAAAGTCGCCAGCTTAGGCATCAAGTTTTATTCCGGCATTAACCGGACTTTTGCTAAACCTAAAATCTATCAGGACTTGCCGGTTAAAGTTACCGGAGAAAATATTTTATTGTTTGATGACGTGACTGATACCGGTCATTCCTTAAAATTCACCCAAACCCACCTTAAAGCCAAAGGCGCTAAAACCATTACCACCGCCACTTTGTTTTACAAACCCCGTTCTGTTATCAAACCCGATTACTTTGGCTTTACCACCGACGCCTGGATTATTTTTCCCTACGAAGTGGTTGAGGCAATGAAATCCTTGGCCAATAAATGGGCCGGCCGGGGCGTGACTCAAACAGCCATTCAAACCCGTTTTGTAAAACTTAATTTTCCCCGGGCAATCATTAAATTCTATGGCAGCAAAATCTAAACTATATAATCCGGCCATTCTGGTATTTTATTTACTTCGAAGTTACCAACACCATCTTCCTTAGTAGAGTGAATAAAGACAAAATCGTCATTTTTGAATTTATTGAACATAAAGGCTAAATCTAAGAATTGTTTTTGCCATTCGACGGCTTTCTTCTTCTTATTGGCTGTGCGTCACGGTCTAGACCCTTGACGTCACTATAGTATACCAAAAAAATCGATGCAGCTATCCGAACATCAGCCATTCCGGCTTAAACAGAAGCAGTAAGCCAATAATAAACATCAAAACGCCTCCAACCAGATGGGAAAAACGGGAGTATTTACTCTGGATCCCCACTACCTGCAGAGTGATCATGGCCGTAAAAAAGATAAATAAATCATCCAGCATAAAAATGAGGATATAAAGCAAAAGATAAAGATAATATTGCCAAGTCGGCAGGTTGGAGAGGCTTAAAATTTTGGTGTAAATTGCTGGCAGTCCTGCCGAACAAATTAGTTCAACCAGATTTACGGCAACCGCCAGAAGAATAATGCCACCAAGAGCCAGAATAAATTGGCGCTTTCGCGTAATACTGCGTATCTTCTCAAACATCTTTTGCCGCCTTTCATTGCCCATAACCTTGCAAGCGCCATATTTATTCACCCAATAATCCCGCAAGTAATACCCGCCGGCGCCCAGAGCCACTAAACCAATCAAAATTCTTACCCAAACTACCAAACCCAGGAAAAGAAATAAGTTCAGCCAGGCAGATAAAAACAGAAAATAAACAAAAGCAGACGAAACAATAAAGGCAATACCCAAAGCCCACATCCGCCGCCTATCTTTCATGCCTAAAAGCAGGCTGATCAGGAAAAGAAGCGTCCACATCGCACAGGGATTAAAACCATCCAGCAGGGCCATGACTAGTGTCAGCAGCGGCAAGGGCAAATGGCTGTATTTGAAGTTCGGCGGAATTCCCGCGATGGCCGCTTCAATATCTTTGCCGGTGGTCTTGTCTGACAAATAGCCGGAAAAATATTGGTTCCCGACAACCGTAAACGGCACGCCGGAAACATCAGCTTTCAGTTTTTTCCCGGTTTCCTGCAATAATAATAAATTTTGGCGGTTAGCCGTAATCTCGTAATCTTTGATTTCCAGCTGGGGATATTTTGATTCTAAAGACTTCAGAAATACTTCTTCTTTGGCGCAGTGGGGGCAGCCGATCGCCCAGAAAAACTGGATGAGGATAGGATTCTCTTTTGCCTGGGTTGGGCTAGCTAATCCCAGCAATAAAAAAATCGCGGTTAAAATCAGAAATATCTTTTTCATGCTGCTTCTGCGTTATTCTATCATGTAAAATAAGGCGGCCGCCCTTACAACCAAGTTGATAGCCCAAACAGAAGAAAATATTCCCGTTGCTACTGACAGTGCGGCGATTGTAGCTGAACCATCGCCAAGCCCCCGCGGGCACTCCAAAAATAGATCAATCTTGCTTAGGCTAAGACTAAAAGACTCTGCTAACCTACTTCATCTTCAGCGCGGTATACGCCAAATAGCCAGCCACTACTATCGCCACTAAACTTAGCCACATCGGCACCAGCCAGCCGCCAATTTGTGCCTGCCAGCCATAAGCCAGCCTTAACAAATGAATTAGCGCCGCTACCGTAAAAATATAGCCAGAGATTTTGATATACGAAGCCTTATTCATTCTGTATCACCCCCTTCCAAGTTAATCTTGACAACTGGCAACCTTAGTGTCAAGCTCTGCCATTTCACTATAGAGACTATAATAGGAGGAAGAATGAAGAAGATTTTGCCGGTGGGAAAACTAGATTTTCGGTTTCTCGAGTTTTTACTTCAAAAGTATGAGGCGATATCGGATCCCAGAGTTGTTTTGGGCCCTAAAGTAGGAGAGGACGCGGCAGTAATTGAATCTCCCATGAACGCCGACCGCTTTCTGGTTTTAACGATTGACCCAATAACTTTTGCGACCGAAGAAATCGGCTGGTATGCAGTTCAGGTTAATGCTAATGATATCGCTACAACCGGCGCTGTTCCAAAATGGTTTCAAGCAACCATACTTCTTCCCGAAGGAAAGACTACCGAGAAAGAAGCGGAAAGGATTTTTGCTCAAATTTCCGAAGCTGCCAAAACACTGGGCGTATCAGTGGTTGGAGGACATACTGAAGTTACCTACAATTTGGATCGGCCTATTGTTGTTGGTACGATGTTGGGCGAGGTAGCTAGGGAAAAATTGGTTTCAACCTCAGGCGCTAAACCCGGAGACGCAATTATCTTAACAAAAGGGGTAGCTGTCGAAGGCACAACGATCATTGCTAGGGAAAAACGAGAAGAATTAAGACAGAGAGGATACAGCAAAGAGTTTATCCGAAACTGTCAAAACTTTCTTCATAAACCCGGCCTTTCGGTAGTTAGAGATGCACTTTTGGCAAATCAGTTTGTCGTTCATGCAATGCACGACCCGACAGAGGGCGGACTCTCCGCCGGACTTTATGAAGTTGCCCAGGCCTCACGGGTTGGCCTGCTGGTTGACAGAGGGAAAATTCCGATTCTAGAAGAATCAGGAATCCTTTGTGAAGAATATGGTTTAGATCCGTTAAAAACAATCGCTTCAGGAGCCTTATTAATCATTGCCCCTCCAAAAAGCGTAGATTCGATCACTTCGGTCTTAGCAAGGCACAAAATTTTAGCCGCTACCATAGGAGAAATTAAGGAGAAAAATCAGGGGCTTAAAATAGTGACTGCGGGAAGGATTGAAGATTTGGATTTTTCAGCCAAAGACGAAATAACGAAGATTTTTAAATAAATTTTCTCCGGTAACAATTCTAAACTATAGTTTGGTAAAAATACTAGCTACCGCCGAACGTGTATCGGCAACTGTGTAGTAGAGCCTGTGGATTCTGGGCCCTTCTTTTGAAGTTATTGAATTGGCAAAAGATATTAATTGATTTCCAGGGCCTATCTCTTCCGGAGGTCGAATGATGGGGGTGCCAGAACGATCGATAATTGCCCCCGTCTTGGTATCAATGATGGTATATCCGATCGACCAACTGGGAGTATTGTCTTCAGAGTTTTTAGGACCTCTGCCATTGTAAAACATTAAAATATCCCCTCCTGAAGTAAAAAGTAAGGGGCCAGGGCTAAGGTGTTGGGAATCCCAGGTACCTGGACGTACTTCCAGAAGTGACCGGTGATTTCTGTAAGGACCAGTGATTTGGGGACTTTCGGCAATTGCTATTTCTGATTTTCCCCTGCCGGTGTGCTCAAAAATCATATGCCAAAGCTGATCTTTTCCATAGTAAAATTCCGGTTCTTTAACCATGTCAACTTCTTTTCCTAAAGAATTTCTAACCTCTTTTGGGGTAAGAACCGTTTGTTTTTTTGTCCCCAGGCGCTGTAGGGAGTCTCCTGTTACCACTTGTATACCCACTTGAACACCTTCGTTTTTTTCTTTTGGGCTAACTGCAGAATGAAAAACATAATATGTTTGCCCATCTTTCACAATCGTTGGATCTTCGACCGCGAGTTGGTCAAGGCTCCCTTTTTCTACACCTGGTTTTATTGGCACTATACCGCTTCTATCAAAGTCCACACCATTAGAACTTGACGCAAATGCTATGACGGATTCCGGAATTAATTGTCCTTTGTGTGGCCTACTGACTTGGCGGTAAAGGGATTCATAATATTTATCCACTAACTGGACCGCCATGCTCATTGCAGCCATAATTTCGGGACTTTCTTCAATCGCAGGAGAAAATACCACTCGTTCCGTTTTATCAACTCCTATTTCCATTTTATTTAGAGGTTTTCAAATAATCTTTACCTGACAAATACTTATTATATAATACAACACTCTTATAGCCTTAAGTTAACTGACTGAGTGGGCCGGTCTAAGCCCCTTCCGTCGTTGCAACTTTATTCTAGAAACCCTCTTTCCCGTAACACATTTCTTAAGGCTGACCATTGAGATGGAATAGTTTCAGAATTAGACTCTATGAGTTCCAATTTATTGATTACTGTTTTGATTTGTCCAGGTGGTAAATTCTCCAGAAATTCTGGGGTAAACAACTCCATAAATAACTCATCTAAGTTTTCAGGCCCTTCCTTTATTGTGTCTGTTGTTTTAGCTTTTTCCATAGATCTTTACTGGTTGCCGGACCAGGATTCGAACCTGGATTAACGGATTCAGAGTCCGCTTGCCTGCCGTTAGCAGATCCGGCAATAATCATATTTTATCAGATTTAGCTTGTTTAGGGTAAAATAGTCTTATGTCCAAAATACTCATCCGTTATGCAGAGATCGGTCTTAAGGGTAAAAACCGGAAAGATTTTGAGCGGTTATTAATTAACCACATTCGTCAATCGGTTAATCCTGAAAAAATTACTCTGTCCCAAAAACAGATTATTTTACTAGTTAAATCTAATTTAATTAATCAAACTATAGCCAAACTTAAACAAGTTTTTGGTATCGCCTGGTTTTCTCCGGTTGCTGAATCTCCGAGTCATCTAAAAAGCATAATTTCTAAGACTGTTACCATTGCCAAAAAACAAATATCTTCAAAAAATACTTTTGCTGTTCAGGCGCAAAGAATTGATAAAACTTTGCCTTTTACCAGCCAGGATTTGGCAATTAAGGTTGGTCAGGCAGTCAGAATTGCCGCTAAAGCCAAGGTTGATTTAACTCATCCCTCTCAAACTATCTATCTTTCCTGTTATAAAGATTTTACTTTTATTTACTTTAACAAAATCCAGGGCCCGGGCGGTTTGCCGGTCGGCTCTGCCGGTAAGGTCTTATCTTTGCTTTCCGGCGGCTTTGATTCCATTGTTGCTTCTTACCTGTTGGCCAAAAGAGGTGCTCAAGTTGACTTTTTGCATTTCCATGTTTTTCCGGACTATAACCGGGTCTTAGACTCAAAAATCAAAACTATTATTGATAAACTGTCTCAATTTACTCTGTCCCATAAACTATACCTGGCCTCTTACCTTTTCTTTCAAATGAAAGTCTTAGATCTTCCCCTAAGCCAAGTTAAACAGGAACTGGTGGGTTTTAGACGCTTAATGGTTAAAGTCGGGGAGCAGTTGGCTAAAAAATATGGCTATCAGGCTTTAGTCTTAGGCGACAGTCTCGGTCAAGTCGCCTCTCAAACCATGGAAAATATCTGCGCCGTTGATCAAGCGGTTGAAATTCCCGTTTTCCGCCCTTTAATCGGCATGGATAAAAAAGACATTATTAGTTTAGTCAGGCAAATCGGTTTAGAAAGTGAAACTAATAAACCTTACAAAGATTGCTGTTCAATAATTTCCACCCATCCGGCCACTAAGGCTAATATGGATAAAATCAAGCAGTTGGAATCAGCGATTAATCTTGATCAAATAGCTGTTAAAATATCCCAGAATGTCCAAATCATTAACCTCTAACCCCAGACGCCAGCAGTTCTTTAACCTGTTGATTTTTTTTGCTTCTTATCTTTGGTTTAAATCATTCAGCAATTCGGTTTTAAGCCCCTATTTTTTAAGAGAAGGTTTTTCTATCGCTCAAATGCAAACATCAAATATTATCTTTTTTTCCGCCGCCGCTTTATTAATCTTATTAATGAAATCCATAAAGGTTAAACAATCTTGGCGGCTGGCTTTAATTACTTCAATTACTTTTTTATTGTTAATTACTAATATAAAAAGCACTCTTCAGTTTTATCTTTCATTTGCCGTTGTTGGTTTATCTTTAACCTTTTTTTATATTCCCTACAATATTTCTCATTTTGAATTAACCCCCAAACATAGAACTAGTTTTTCTTCAGCTATTCTTTTCAGTCTTTCGCCTCTGATCGGTATCTTGGCGCCATTACTGGCCGGTTTACTGGCAAGTTTTGATTATAAATATATTTGGATTTTTTCCTTCGTCTTTTTTGCAGTCAGTTTTTTTCTAACCCGTTATCAACCCGATTTTAATATTAAATACCAAATCTCCTTTAAAGAAATTAAGCCGACTTTTATTTTGATTATCCTTCAGTCTTTTTGGGAAATAATCGCCTTGGGCATCATTCCAATTTTCAGCCTTTATTTTATTAAATCTCCGCTTTATTTCGGAGCTTATTTGTCATATCTCTCAATCATCAGCGTTATCGCTAATCTATCGCTCGGCAAGTTTGTTGATAAATTGCAAAAAAGAGCTATCTTTTTATTTCCTTTAACTTTAATTTTATCAGTCACTACTTTTTTATTCCCTTTAGCCTTAAAAAATATTGTGCTTTGGCTGATCTTTACCGGCATTATTCAATTTTTTATTCCGATATTTTGGAATCTGACTTCAACGATTTTTGTTGATACCAGTAAAAACTTACGCACAGCTTTTATTACTCGGGAATTAGTGCTTTCAGTCGGCCGCGCTATCAGTTTCACTCTTTTGGTGATAAATTTTTCCTTCCAAACCAAACCCACTTACATTTTTTACTTTCTCGGTTTTATTATGCTTCTTTTCCCAATAATTCTTTTTTACCAGAATAAAATTAATAAGAGGTATAATTATCTCTAATGATTACCTGTTATTTTGAAAATAGCCATAAAACCTCTTTGCGCCATGTAGTTATCGACATGCTGGTGGTGAAAGATAACCAAATTCTTTTAGTTAAACGCGGGCCTAAATATTCAGAACCCAACAAATGGGCCCTGCCCGGCGGCTTTTTGGATAGGAACGAAACCATCGAGCAAGCCGTCTTGCGCGAACTCCAAGAAGAAACCGGTTATAGCGGTAAGATAATTAAATTATTTCGGATTGTCGATAATCCTCAGCGACGCCACGAAGACCGGCAGAATGTTTCCTTTTTCTATTTAGTTAAACCCTTAAAAAAAATCGGTGGCTCCGACGACGAAATTGCTGGGGTCAAGTGGTTTGATTTGGATAATCTCCCTCCTCAAAAAGATTTTGCCTTTGATCATTTAGAAACAATAAAATTATTTATTAAAGAATATGACCAAAAAACAATTTGATCATTGGCTAAAACAATTAGGCCGAGCTTGGATGGAGAAAAATCCGCAGATCATTGCTGATATTTGCGCCAAAAATGTGGTTTATCATGAAACGCCTTTTACCAAACCATATAAAAGCCCGGAGGCAGTCAAAAAATTATGGCAGGAAGTCCCGCAAACTCAAAAAGACATTAAATTTAATTATCGCATTTTAGTAGTTACCAAACAATTTGGTCTGGCTCAATGGTCGGCAGAATTTACCCGGAAAAAAGAAAATAAAAAAGTCGTGCTTGATGGCATCTTTTTAGTTCAATTAAACCGCCAGGGTTTGTGTACCTTATTTAAACAGTGGTGGGTAGTAAAATAAGATTTATGAAAGTAATTTTGTGGATGGGAATGTCTTTAAATGGCTACATCGCCGGAGAGGATAATAACGAAGATTTTATTTCCCATGATTGTTGGTTGACGTGGTTAGAAGTTTTACGTCAACACGGTTGCGTGATTTGGGGGCGGAAAACTCATCAGGTGGTTAAAACTTGGCCCAAGTCATATTTTGACGATATTAAAGGCATTAAGGCCGTTGTGGTTTCCACTAATCCGGATTATGAAGTTGGTCCAGGATTTGAGTTAGTTAATTCTCCGGAAGCGGCGCTAAAAACATTAAAAAAGCATGGTTTTAAAAGTGTAGTTTTGTCCGGCGGTTCAACTTTAAACACTGCTTTTGCTAAATTGGGTTTGATCGACGAGGTGATTTTAAATATCGAACCGGTAGTCGAGGGTAAAGGTATTCCGTTATTTAAGCCTGATGTTTTTGAATTGAAACTGGAGTTAATCGAGATGAAACAATCTAAGGGAAAAACAATTCAATTGCATTATCTGGTGAAAAAATAAGTTTTTTTGGCTGTTTCTGTCAATTACTTAAAATAAGTAAAAGGATCAACCCACGCAAGTTTATTGTCTGGTCTTAGAATAAAGTTGTTTGTTCTGACCATTGTTCCAGTAATCCAGTCTTGTGTGTCAAAATGAACATTTTCCCATAAAGACCCTTTTACCTCTGTTTGCTTCCAAACATATTCCATGACGATATATAATGCTTTATCAATTCTTTCTAGAATTTTTGGCTCCGGTGAAGCTGGTTTGCCCGATTCGTAAGTTTTGCAGAGCAGGAAACCAGACGCGAAAAAATAGGTTGGTAGGATTACATTGACGTCTTCTCTTAATAATTCTTCACCGAATTTTTTCTGGACTTCTTGCACTTGCAGCATTTCATTAATAAAAGGCTGATAGGCAAGGTATTTATCGACTAATTTTTCTTGGTTTAACCATTTTAATAAATACTCGTTTTCCCCTAATTGTAAGCGGGCCAAGCGATTGTTATACTCTGACCAGATTTTACTAAGAGATCTTTTGGGATTTTCCGACAAAACAATACTCGATTCCCAGTTATTAATTGCTGTAACTCCTCGATCAATGTCATTAAGAATGCCCGGATTATGTTTTATTAATTTTTCTCCTTCAGGAGATATTAAAAGGACGGCCTTGTATTGTTTGCCTTCTCTATCAACATAACCAGGCGCATATAATCCTTGTTTCCGTGCTGAAAATAATCTATTGCCAAATTGGTCGCGGCCATTATTTATTGGTTTGAAATGTTTAAATTTTGGGCGGAATAAAAGCTGAAGGTCTTTATCAGCAAAACGGGTTTCTTCAGGCATATGATTATTTTAGCAAGATTAAATATCTATTGCTGGTGTCGGCGCTAAAGTTGGCAAGAAGTTTTAATTTCAGGGGTTTTATTAACTCGTTGATTTCTTTTTGAGTATAAAGGTGGCAATAACGTTTGGCGTGAACGCCGAGGTGCCAATCCAAAATATAGTCGTTACCACCCAAGTCTTTAACTATTTTGGATTCCTGGGAGCGGTTAAACTCCCAAAAGCTTAAAAATAAGATGCCGTTCGGCGCCAAGCGTGCCGCAGCGCACTTTAGCAGTGGCGCCCGGTTTATTTTGGGTAAATGGTGCATCACGCTTAAAATTGCCACCAAATCAAACTTATCTTTTATGGTCCAGGGTTTTAAGATATCCTGGTTGATTAACTTGGCTTGGGGTAGCGATTCCCTGGCACGATCAAGCAAATACTGGTTATTGTCAATGCCAGTATAGTCAATGGTTTTGTGCTCGGCTAACCACTTGCCGAAGCGGCCGTTGCCGCAACCCAGGTCCAAAACCTTCAGGGTCTCTCCCTGAAGGTCTTGCAGGTAAGGCAGTAGTTTTTCCCAGCCTTCCCAGTAAAACTGCCGGGAAGTGTTAAAATACTCTTGGGTTTTTAAGTAAAACTTTTCATTAAGTTTGTTTAAATCCATATGAGTAAATTTGATTTTAATCCTAAAGACCATCAAAAGAAACTCTTGCCGCTAATCAAAGCCTTAAAATCCGGCCAGACTTATGACCGGGTTTTACGCCGCTATCCGAAAACCACCAGCACGCTTTTTACTAAAGCGGAAATTATCAATGGTTTAAGATATTTTGAATACCCGATCGATCTGGTGGCTAAACCGGTTAGGACTTCATCCGGCGTTGTCCCGGTAACGGTTTTAACCAAGCCTTATCCTTGTCCCGGCACCTGTATCTTTTGCCCCTTAGATGCTAATCTGCCCAAAAGCTACCTCTCCAGCGAACCCGGAGCCCAAAGGGCTCTAACCAATCGTTTTGACCCTTTTAACCAAGTTATCACTCGGCTTAACTCCTATTATGCCAATGGCCATAACACCGACAAAGTTGAACTGATTGTTTTAGGCGGTACCTGGTCTTTTTACCCTTTAAGCTACCAAATCTGGTTTATCAACCGCTGTTTTCAGGCTTTAAACGCTTTTCAATCCGGTCAAACACTGACTTTACCAAAATTCCAAACCACCGGCCAAGCTGCCTGGATTCAACTTAAAAAATCACAACTCCAAAACCAAACTGCTGCCACTCGCTGCGTTGGTTTAAGTTTAGAAACCCGGCCTGATTTTATCAGTCAATCGGAAGTTGTCCGCCTTAGAAAACTCGGCTGCACTAAGGTTCAGCTCGGTGTCCAAAGCTTGGATAATAAAATCTTACGGCTTAACCGCCGCGGCCACACTATTCAGGCCACCAGAAAAGCTTTTCGGCTGTTAAGACTGTCCGGCTTTAAAATTCAAGCCCATTGGATGGCTAACCTTTACGGCTCTTCCGTCAAAAAAGACATTGCTGACTTTAAAAAAATATTTTCCCAAAGCTATTATCGCCCCGACGAACTTAAAATCTACCCTTGCAGCCTGATTGCCTCCGCCCAACTCTTTAACTATTATCAAAAAGGTCTTTATCGACCTTACACTCAAAACCAACTCCTGTCTGTTTTAACCACAATTTTACCCTTGATTCCGGCTTACTGCCGGGTGACCAGAATGATTCGGGATTTTTCTTCGGCTGATATTGTCAGCGGCAACAAAGCTTCCAATTTTCGCCAGCTGGTTGAATCCACCGTCTTAAAAGCCGGCCAGACTATTCAGGAAATCCGTTTTCGCGAAATCCGCCGCCACCCGGTCGCTTTAAAACAATTAAAACTAAAAGTTATTAACTATAAAACCTCAACCGGTCAAGAAAAATTTCTTCAATTTGTCACTCCCACCAATCATCTGGTTGCCTTTCTCCGCCTGTCTTTACTCCAAACCCCCCCTTTTATTAAAGAACTTCAAACTTCTGCCATTATCCGGGAAATCCATGTTTATGGCCAAGCCTTGAATCTGGGGGAGTCGGCTAAAACTCAACATTTAGGTTTAGGTAAGAAATTAATTCAACAGGCTGTCTTGATTGCTCGTAAACTTAAGTTTAAACAGCTTTCGGTTATCTCCAGTATTGGCACCAAACCTTACTATCGCCGCTATGGTTTTAGCGATGGTTTACTTTATCAACACCAACGTCTTTAAAGTTCTTCAATATTTTCGTCCAGTTCTGCTTCCAAATCTTCTAACTCACCTTCAGAATAAGTATCTTCATCAATGGTTTCCACAAACTCTTCTTGGATTGTCGGCAGACTATCGTCTTCGGTGATTGTTTCTAAGCCTGTTTCTTCCCCGGTTGTGTTGGTCTCGGTTTTTTTACCCAGACGACCGCTTAACAATACTGCCAAAGCTAATATTATAATTAATATTATAGAAATTAAAAACGTTTTTTTCATAATTTTCTCCTTATTTAATTAATTTAGCTGCATCTATAGCTGCTTTGGTGGCATCTTTAGCTGTCTTCACTAATATCTTAACCGCTTTCAGATCGCTTTTCAAGCTGGTTTTGGCTGCAGAAGCACCCACTTTTAAGCCTGATTCGTCAGTAAACACAATGAAATATTCTTTCCCTGCTTGATCGCTGACTGCTGTTTTGGCCACAGCTATTGCCTCTCTGGCCTTGATCACCGCTGCTTCAGCCGCACCGGTCACTTTACCCTCTGCTTCCATGGCTGCCAATCTGGTGCTTAACTTATCCAGCAGAGCCGAAAGCCGGTTTAAAACTTTTGTCATGTGGATTGTGGCTCTTTCATTGATATGAGCCAGTTGGATATTAATTCTCTCGGCAATCTTTTGCTTTCTTTCGTCTTGAATCTGCTGCAGCTTGATTTTAGACTCTTCTCTTTTTTGCTGCATTTCTTCAATTCTCGTTTGACGGTTCAGTGGTTTCGTTTTTCCCGGCGCGGTGGCCTCTTCAGCCCGGGCTGTGGCGGTAAAACCGATAAGTAATAATAGAAAGCCTATAAAAACAATCAGTTTTTTCATATGGTTTAATATAAGCGTTTCCTCTCCTATTTGTCAACTCAATTTGCTACAATATTTAAGATGTTTAAATTCTTTAAGCCTAAATTCTTAATTAAAATTATTTGGTTTGGCTTTGGTCTTTTCGGCCTTTATATTGTCTTTAAGCAATATTTGCCTGATTTTTGGCCTAACTTAAAAAACTCTGATTTAGTTAAAGGCGTTCAGTCAGAGTTGATTAAAACCCAATCAGCTGATTTTTCTTCAACCCCTGCTTCCCCCATAGATTTAACCAACCTTAATCCGGAAGAAGCCGGTCAGGCCATTGCCAAAATCGTCAGCCAGCAAATCACCGAAGTGATTAAAAACACTACTAGCCAGGTTAAGGAATTTCCTCAAAAGCAGGTCAGAAAAATTAAAATCAATGCCTGCGAAGAGCTATTGGAAGAAGATATTTGCTCTGTTGCCAAAGAAATAAAATGTCAAAATTAAGCTATAATCCAACCAGATGATTTTTTTAAACTTTAAGATTTACCAGGAAACCAGCGGGGATAACACGATCAAGGTGTGCCGTTTGATTAAAGACAAGCGGGTGATTCCCTGCTTGCAAGCGGTGGATATTTTCCGGGTCAAACAAGCTTTGCCGGATATCGAGGTTTGGGCTCAACACGCTGACCCGGTCGGCTTTGGCAAGTTTACCGGCTATCAAGCGCCAATCAGTCTAAAAACAGCCGGAGCCAGCGGAGTGTTAATCAATCATTCGGAACACCAATTAAGTCTTGATCAGATTCAAGCTGTGGTCGCTGCCTGCCGGGAAAGTAAAATGAGGGTAATGATAATTACAGATACATTGGAGTTAATTAAACAAGTTAATCAGCTAAAACCAGACTATATTGGTTTTGAAGACCCAAAACTAATCGGCGGGCCGGTGGCGATGATTGACGCCCACTTTGATTTAGTCAAACAGGCCGTGGCCGCTGCTCAAGCGCCGTTGATCGTCGGTGGCGGCATCCGTAGTTCTCGGCATGTTAACCAGGCTCTCTTCGCTGGCGCTGCCGGAGTCTTGGTTGCTTCAGAGTTTGCCAAATCTCTTAATCCAGAAGCTACGCTTCAGGATCTTGTTTCCGGATTTAAATAATATGCTGGCTGTAGTTCAACGTATTAATCAAGCCAAAGTTTCTGTTGCTGGTAAAATTGTTAGTCAGGCCGGCCGCGGTTTTCTGGTATTTTTAGGCGTGGTTCAGGGAGATACTGACAAAGATTTAGATTATCTGGTCCAAAAAATCAGCCAGCTTAGGGTCATGGCCGATAAAGACAAAAAGATGAATCTGTCTTTGAAAGAGGTTAATGGTGAAGTCTTGGTTGTCTCTCAATTTACTTTGGCCGCTAATGTTCAAAAGGGCAACCGCCCCAGTTTTATTAACGCCGCTGATCCAAAAACAGCACAGCATTATTATCAAGACTTCATTAGCCGGCTTAAAAATCTGGGTTTAACCGTTGCCTCAGGTAAATTTGGCGCTTATATGAAAGTTGAGCTGACAAACGACGGCCCGGTTACCATTATCTTAAACTCAAAAGACCGATGAAGATTGCTATTGCTTCCGCCAATCCGGTTAAAATCAATGCCGTTAAAAGGGTTTTTCAACCGATTTACCCTCAAGCCCGGTTTATCTCCGTCCCGGTTGATTCTTCCGTTAAACCTCAACCCACGTCTGACAAAGAAACCCAGCTTGGTGCCAAAAACCGCTGTTTAAAGGCCTTAACCAAGGCTCAAGCCGACATGGCCGTTGGTTTGGAAGGCGGTATTATGCAGCTTAACGGTCAGACTTACTCTACGGCCTGGGCGGCCGTGGCTGATAAAACCGGTCGGCTTTGCTTTGGCGGCGGTATGCATTTTCTTTTGCCGCCCCGGTTTATCCGGGCTTTGCGCCGTGGCCAAGAATTGGGGGAGATAATTGATCAGTTAACCGGCCAAAAAAATCAAAAAACCCATTCCGGTGCCGTGGCTGTCTTTACCCGTCATTTAACCACCAGAACTGCCGAATATACTCATCTGGTAAAATTAGCCATGGTCAAGTTTCGCCGGCCTGATCTTTACCTGGCTTGACGTTTAGCACTCATTAAAGTATACTGCTAATTTATGTCCATACTTTATCAAAAAACCGTTCCTTTAGTCCCTTTGCGCGACGGTGTCGTTTTTCCTCATACCGAAGCGGTTTTGACTTTTGGCCGGCCCAAATCCAATGCCGGCGTTGAAGCCGCCTTCCGGTCTGACCGATTGATTGTGTTTGTTACCCAAAAAGATCCTCATTTGCCTGAACCCAAGTTTGACGATATTTACTCTATCGGCACCCTTTGCAGTGTGGAAAGAATCTTAAAAACCAACGGTGAAATTAATGCTTTAGTCAAAGGAGTTTCCCGGGTTAAAATCGTCAGCTTAGCCGCCAGTGAGCCGTTTTTAGTCGCCAAAGTTCAGGAAATCGCTGAAATTATCGAAGAATCGGACGAAGTTACCGCCCTTTTAAAGCATATTACCAACAACTTTAAAAAAGCCGTTAACATCGGTAAATCGGTCGATTTTTTGGTCTTTATGCGCCTTATGGGTGGGGTCACTTCGTCCGAGTTGGCCGACCAGGTAGCGACTAATTTGGATATCTCCACTCCCGAAAAGCAGGAACTCCTGGAAACCTTGGAAGTTAAAAAACGCCTGGAAATTGTCTCCGACCGCCTGTCGCAAGAATTAAAGATCTTGGAAATTGAACGCAGTATTGCCACCAAAACCCAGAAAAAATTCGATAAATCCATGCGCGAAACTGTTTTAAGAGAACGCCTTAAAACCATTCAAAAAGAATTGGGTGATGTCGAGGAAGACAAGGACATTAAAGAATACAAAGACAAAATTAAACAGGCTCGTATGCCTCAGGCCGTTCATGAAAAAGCCGTTAAAGAATTAAAACGCTTAGGTTCGATGAATCTTTACAACCCCGAGTCCGGCTATATTAGAACTTACCTGGATTGGCTTTGTGATCTGCCCTGGAGTCTTTCCACTCCTAACCGGGTGACGATTAAAAAAGCCACCCAAATCCTGGAAGCCGATCATTATGGTTTAAAAGAAGTTAAAGAAAGAGTCATTGAATATTTGGCTGTGATGCAGCTCAAGAAAAAACATTCAACTTTGGCCACTCCGGCCGGTCCGACCATTCTTTGTTTTGTCGGTCCTCCCGGCGTCGGCAAAACTTCGATCGGCCGCTCCATCGCCCGGGCTTTAAAGCGGAAATTTGTTAGAGTTTCTTTAGGCGGTATCCGGGATGAAGCCGAGATCCGCGGTCACCGCCGCACCTATGTCGGTGCCCTGCCCGGCCGGATTATTCAAGCTATCAAAACCGCCAATACCAACAACCCGGTCTTTATGTTGGATGAAATTGATAAAATCGGCATTGATTTTCGCGGCGATCCCTCCTCGGCCTTACTTGAAGCTTTGGATCCTGAGCAAAACCGTGAGTTTTCCGACCACTATTTGGAAGTCCCTTTTGATCTCTCTCAGGTCATGTTTATCACCACCGCCAATATTTTGGACACCATTCCTCCGGCCCTAAAAGACCGTCTGGAGGTCATCCGTTTTTCCGGCTACACCGCCGATGAAAAAGAAAAAATTGCCCAAAAGTTTTTAATTAAAAAGACCTTAATTGCCAACGGCCTGGCTAAAAACCAAATCCATCTACCCTTAGCGGTGATTAAAAAAATCATTACCAGTTATACCCGGGAAGCCGGCGTCAGAAACTTAGAGCGGGAAATCAGTAAAATCATGAGAAAAGTGGCCAAGAAAATTTGTCAGCATCAACGCAGTCCTTTTGCGATCAATTTGAAAAACCTTTCCGATTACCTTGGTCCGGAAAAATTCTTGCCGGTTTTAAAAGAAAAAAAAGACGAGATCGGTTTAACCACCGGTTTGGCCTGGACCGAAGCCGGCGGCGATGTTCTCTTTATCGAAACCAGTATTTTCCCCGGGAAAGGCAAGATCATTTTAACCGGCCAGTTAGGCGATGTCATGAAAGAATCAGCCCAGGCCGCTATCTCCTATACCCGCTCCCGTTGGCAAAAATTAAAGCTTAACCAGAACTTCTACCGCCAGTTTGATATTCACATCCATATCCCTGAAGGGGCAGTACCCAAAGACGGCCCCTCGGCCGGTATTACCATGGCCACTTCTGTTATTTCGGCCTTAACCAAGACCAAAGTTAAAAGAGAGGTGGCGATGACCGGCGAGATTACTTTAAGGGGTAGAGTTTTGGAAATCGGTGGTGTCAAGGAAAAAGTCATTGCCGCTCACCGGGCGGGGATTAAGACCCTGATTCTTCCTTTAGGGAATAAAAAAGACTTGGTTGACGTGCCTCAAAAAGTTAAAAAAGATATTAGCTTCCATTTTGTCTCCCACCTCGACGAAGTCTTAAAGCTGGCTTTTATTTAGTCTTTTTCTCCGAGAAAATCACCTTATCGTCTCTGATGCCCAGCCCTCCCAGATCCTTTATTTCAGACAGTAAAAACCGGTCGCAAACAATCCCGATCTTGGAGTAAATCTGGTTTAGCTCATTCTTCACCTTTTCTTCCACCTGAGGCCGGTAAGTGGTTAATTGGTTTAAAGACACTTCAGACAAAACACTTCTGATTCTGCTTCTGGCCACCGGTCTGACAATTTTGGAAATAAAATTTTCCCCGATATTTTCCCATAACTCATTGGCCCGGCCCTTATCGATTTTTAGTAAAATCGATCCCTCCACTTGAATCGATTCGCCGTCAGAAGTTTTTGAAGTAATCGCTTCGTCTCCCATGGCTTCGGATAAAGTTAAATCAAAATCATGCCTGATCATGTATTCCAGAATCTGGGCGGTGAATAGCTTGGCTCGTTGCCAGAAAGGAATTTTTAAATGTAATCCCGGTCCCCAGACCTTTTTTAATACCCCCCGGCCCAAGTCATGAATGCAAGCCACATGTCCCGGCGGCACGTTGACAAAAAACCCGCCCACTACCTCGTCAACCAAAAAAGACACTACCAATTTGTCAAACTCCATTTACTTACTCCTCTTTATTTTTATCCAGAATCAGACTGTAAGCTACTTTTCTTAGCCTACCTCTTGATTCATAATAGATAATTTTTAATGTCTTAGCAAGCATTATACCAATAGAGAACAGTAAAGTGGTAATCACAAACAGCTTTTTACCTGCCGGCATAAAAGCAAAAAAGCTTAAAGCTCCGAGCGGCAAAACAAACAAAGCCATTAACTCTGTCCTTCCGGTGGGGAAAGGCGACAGCCAGTTGGACATTAACTCAGCCGCAAAAATTACTCCGGTATTAATCCAGTTTAAGGTCCAGTTGGGGTGAGTCAGGTCAAACCGGCCGTTTAAAAAAGTTAAGTTAAAATGTTCCGGGTGCGGCGGCATCCAGGAATAAATCATGTGGAAATCCTTGCCTTCCAAGCCGGTGGTAAAGATCCGGTAAAGCATCAGCATCACCATTAACTGAAAAATGATATTAAAACTTGACATCACCACAATCCTCCGGTTGCTTTTCATTACCTTTTTCATCTCCTGCTGCTCTCGAATCGGGTCATTTTTAAACTCTTGATTAATTTTTTTGATTCTTTCCGATATGTCATGCCTCTCTTTGGCGCTTCTACCTGAGGAAAAACTGATTGGCAGCCATAAGATTCTGAAAACGACGGTAAAGATGATCACCGCTATACCCATGTCTGCTTTCCCCGGAGTAATAAAGGTATCTAAAATCCAGTAAATCCCCACCAGTAAATTAAAAAACGGTTGGTAAATCAAGGTGATAAACAATCCCATGAGACTATTTTAACACGTTACTTTTATTTGCTATAGTTAATTAATGGGTAAGAGCCATAAAAAAGACAAATACACCAAAGTTAAAGAATGGGCCAAGGATTATTATTCCCGTTGGCGTAAAGAACAAACTTATTGTCCCGCTTTTGGGGAAGAAATTTTAGTTACCAGAATCGGCTGGAATCATTTAGTTGGTTCGCGTTACCGTACGAAAACAGAAAGAGTCAGAAGATTCAAAGCCTTGCCCTTAGCGAAAAAATTAATCAAAAAAGCCACAATTTATCAGGAATATCGGTATAAAAACGGTCTTCATTATTTCGCCATTGTTGCCGAAATGGACGGCAAAAAGATTAAAGTAATTTTATCTTCCAAGAAAAAAGACAAGAAGAAAAACTTCTTGTCTGTAATCGTTTTAAGGTAAATGTGTCTCAGGTTTTGGCGAACTCGCGTAACCTGGTCGGGGTCAAGCCCCATTCACATCACCTCAATTATCAGTTTAACATTGATTTTTTAATTGTCAATGATTTTAGTATTTACTGTGCCACTGCCAGGCGGTTTTAACAATCGTTTCTAAATCCGAATATTTTGGCTGCCAGTGAAATTCATTCTGAAACTTGCTGCTGTCAGCTACCAACTTGTTGGCATCACCCGGCCGCCGCGGTTCAAGCTTGACCTTGACTTTTTGGCCGCTAACTTTTTCGACCATTTTAATCACTTCATGATTGGAATAACCCTTGCCGGTGCCGGCATTATAAACATCAGTCTTATGGCCAACAATTAAAGCTTGTAAAGCCAGAATATGCGCTTCGGCCAAGTCCAAAACATGAATATAGTCTCTGATGCAAGTGCCGTCTGGAGTGGGGTAGTCGTCACCGAATAAATTAAACTCCTGGTTTTGCCGCACCGCCTTAATCACATTGGGAATCAAATGGCTTTCCGGCTGGTGAGCCTCGCCTAGAGTGCCATCCAGTGCGGCTCCGGCGGCATTAAAGTATCTTAAAGAAATTGATTTTAAGTCATAAACCCGGTCATAAAACTCCAACACTTGTTCCGTCATTAACTTGCTTTGGCCATACGGATTTTCCGGCCGTTTCCGGTCTTCCTCTTTTATCGGCACTCTTTCCGGATTGCCGTAAACCCCGGCTGTTGAAGAAAAAATCATCTTCTTGACTCCGGTTTTAACCATGGTTGTAATCAGGTTTAACGAACCTAAAAAGTTATTCTCAAAATATTTTGTTGGGTTTCTCATCGACTCGCCCATTTCAATATCAGCCGCAAAGTGGATCACCGCCTCCACTTTTTCTGCTTTAATCACTTTTTCTAAAAGTTCAGTATCCTGGATTTTCCGGCCGTTTTTTTTATCGAAAATCACCACCCCATAGCCTTGCTTGA